>JADFJS010000130.1 GCA_022566155.1 Chloroflexota bacterium | reverse complement strand
TAAATCCTAGTTCCCCGGGGTAGTATCCCGCGGTACAGGTACGTGGAAGAACCACCCTTCTCCCACATCGATCAGGCCAAACAAGCGCCAAACCCACTTCAAGTCTGGGTGGATCACCCGATACGTAGTCCGTTCGGGGAAGCGTTTCAGGCCCTCGTGGAGCTCGCGGGACCGGAAGACGGCAAGCACCATGAGCTGGCCGTAATCCGGCCCTCCCCGCTCGATGCCGAGTTGGTCACGGACGGTGGAGCGTGCGCCGTCACATCCCACCACATATTCAGCCTCCAGAACCTGCTTCCCAGACCCACCTACCTCGGTTATCGTCACTCGCACGCCCTGATCGTCCTGCTCGATGCTGTCTGCCGCCCAGCCGAACAGGCATTTCACGTTGGGGAGGTCGGCCAATCGCGTGCGCAGCACTTCCTCTGTAAGATACTGGGGCAGCCTGTCATTGTCCTGGAAGTAGTAAGACCGGACGGACTCACGGCCTGCCGGGGCGTACCAGTACTCGCTCATCAGGTCGCCGTAGGCGGTGATTCCGCCGATGGGATACCCAGCAGGCAATAGGCGGGCGGCCCGCAACTCATCGGCGATGCCCCAAAAGTAGAAATGCTCGAGGGTGCGCTGGGTAAGGTTCTGCCCTTTGGGGATCCTTTGCGGTGTAAGATGACGCTCGACCAACGCGCAAGAGATACCACGGAGCCCAAGCTCTACGGCAAGCGCTACCCCGACGGGCCCTCCGCCCACGATGATTACCTGATGGCGTAGTTCCAAGTCGATATTCTCTAAAATTGATCCTGGACCCGTTTGTCCGCAACTGAGAAGGCCGGCCTCAGAGGTGAAGCCAGCCTAATCATGGCATGGCGATCTACTCGAATCGGCCCTGAGTGCAAGGGCGCTGGATGTGGAGACTACCGCACTTCCACCTCGAAGGGGAACACCATGTTGTTGCCGTAGCCTCGGCCGTCCCACTTGTTGGGGAACTCCATCGGCTGGGTCTCTCCCTTGTCGTTGGTGGCGCGGCACATCAGCGTGTACTGGCCCGGGCCGGCGGGCTGCCACTGGTGCTCCCAGCGGTTCCAGGAGTAGCCGCTACGGGGATGGAGAGTGTCCACGTCCTTCCAGTGTGCGCCGCCATCGGTGCTGATCTCCAACTTGACCACCTCGTTCTCGCCGGACCAGGCGGCCCCGGCCAGCAGATAGCCGCCGCCGGGGACGATCTCCCCTGGAAGGGGGTTGGTGATGATCGACTTGACTTTCATTGTCGTGTGGTAGGTATAGGTGGTTTCCGCATCCGGAGCGTTCTGGGTCATGTAGCGCTCGGTCTGGTAGAAGCCCTTGAACTCGTGGTCCAGCACGTGGATGCCAACAAGCCACTTGATGGAGGTCATCCCGTACCAGCCGGGGACCAGCAGCCGCAACGGGTATCCGTGGGGAGCCGGCAGCGGCTCGCCGTTCATTTCGTAGGCCAGCAGAGTGTCGGGATGGGTGGCCTTGGCAAGGGGCAGACTGCGCTCGTAGGTGACCTCCGGAGGGTCTCCCACGGTTTCGTCGGGGCCGTGATCGGCGCCCTCGAACATCACCTCCACCGCCGAAGCTTTTACGCCCGCCCGTTCCAAGACATCGGCCAGTGACACACCGGCCCATTCGGCGTTGCCCATGATGCCGTGACCCTTGATCTGCTCCATCACCGAGCCGGTGCGAGTCACCTTGCCCCAGTATTCGGGAACGGGGCTGTTGCCACAACACTCGAATGTAACCTGGAATATCTTCCGGGGCATCTCAAGCAGGTCCTGGTAGCTCAGGCTCAGGGGGCTGTTCACCTCGCCGTCCACCGTGAGGCGATAGGTGGCGGTGTCTATCTGGGGGACCTCCCGCCAGTGGTTGCGGACGTAGTAAAGGTCGTTGGGCACGATGTTATTTTGCAACGCCGAAGGTGGTGCGGCGAAGGTTCGAAATCCAGCGTTGGTGGGAATGATCTGGGCCTGAACCTCGGTCTGGGTCTGCTGGATGGCCATGGGTGCCTCCTGTAGGTCAGTCTGGTCGTTAATCTGATGGGAAGTCTAATCGGTAGTCTGGTCGATTATTCTAGGTAGTCGGTTTCCAGGTCCGTGGTGGGATAGGTAACCAGCAGGCGAACCGGAACCCAGAGCCGGTTTACCAGCTTGTGAGGGACGCCGGGGGGCGCCAGCATGGTGGTGCCCGGCCTGACCGTGGTAACCTCGTCCCCCAAGACCATCTGCACCGCCCCGGTCATCACCATGATGGCAACGTCCGTGGGGTGGGTGTGCAAGCGGCCCTCCCACCCTGGTTGCAGCTCCACCTCGTAGATGGTCAGCGATCGCGCTCCCTGCTGCTTTGAGACCAGGGTGCGCTGACTCTGGTGGTCTGCCACCTCGGTCATGGGCACCGTGCCGTGTTCGATTATGGGCATGTGGGCCTCCGTTGCCGGCCTAGGAGATTGTTATGTCGTAGCCAACGATCGCGCTGAAATTCTTGCGCATATTGTTGTAACGGGGTTCCCTGGACTGGACACGGCCCGCGGCGTCGGTGGCCCGGGACATGACGCAGTATTTGCCGTTCTTATTCGCGTCCCACAGATACGACCAGCGGACCCACATCCACTGGTCCTGAGGTTCCTCAAGCCGGGTGGCGTGCCAGGTTTCGCCACCGTCCACGCTCACCTCCACCTGGGTGATCTTCCCCGCGCCGCTCCAGGCGTAGCCTCGGACCACGTGGGTACCCTTGGGTAGAGATTCCGTGTCGTCGTTTGGGTGGGTCACCATAGACTTTACGCCTATGGTGGTTATCAGTTCCTTTTCGGTGGAATCGGCCGAGTCGGCGAAGTAGTAGAAATTGTAGTGATACCAGCAGTCGGGCATGTGGTCCATCACTTGCAGGCGGCGGATCCACTTGATGGACCAGTTGCCGGACCATCCGGGTACCAGCAGCCGCACCGGCGCGCCGTGAAGGTGCTCCAGGAGCTGGCCGTTCTGGGCCCAGGCAAGTATCGTGTCGGGATGAAGGGCTTTCTCCCTGGGAAGGCCCTTGTCGTAGAAGAAGGGTTCTGTGCCGGGGGCGGCGGTGCCGGGCAGTCCTTCGTCCCAACCTTCGGCGCGGATATAAAGCGCCTTGTCGGTAAGGCCGGCGTGTTCCAGTACGCTAACCAGGGGTGTGCCGGTCCATTCGCTGGCACTGAGGATCATGCGTTCTTGAGTACGCGAGGGTTTGGAGCCTTCGCCCTTGGAGTACTCGAAGTAGGTGGCGTCGCTGCCCGAGCACTCCATGACGGTGCGGACGGTGCGGCCCGGGAAGCGGCGCAGCTCCTCGTAGTTGAGGGTAAACGGAAACTTAACCTCCCCGTCGATGGAGAGGGTCCACTTGTCGGCGGGCACCACCTCCGGAATGTCGAAGTGCTGCACCACGTAGTGCAGCTCGGTGGGGGTAATCAGGCCCTCCAGGTCCATAACGGGAGTGCGGACCCGCTTCACCCGCCCCTCGTCGTCGGGTAGATTAACCGGATTCATCTCTTTGCTGGGCCAGCCGTACCACTGTCCGCTGGAGTGGGGGTTTGTGGACTCGGGACCTCCCGGGGTGTCCATCCTCAAGAAATCGGGGACCGCGCCTTCCTGCTGCTGGGTGGACATCAGTATCCTCTCCTACTCCTTGTCAATTTCTGCGTCAATTTCTGCCATGAATATCGCCGGCCGGTAATCATGGTGGCGCCGGACCCGGTCACACCGGTCCCGGCCGACCGCTACTTCGCGTATTTCTCACCCAGGGCGGTTTCCCATCGGAGGTAGTTCATCATATCAGCATAGTTCCGGTCGGGGCCAGAGTACATAACGTCGGTCGGGGGAGTCATGATTCCCGACAACCCTGTTTCCACCGGCAGCGCCGCCCGGCGCCATCCTGCCATCCCATCTTCCAGAACTCGAACATCACGGTAACCCAGCTCCACCAACGCCGCGCCCCCCAGGACGGAGCTCTTTCCGTCGGTGCAGGTGACGGCGATGGGGGCGTCCTTGGATCCCGCCAGATCGCCGATGCGAAGCTCCAACCAGCTCCGGGACAACCATTGGGCGCCGGGCACGTGGCCGCGGGCGAAGTCTTGGCTGGTGTCTAGGAAGATGGTGAGGGGCGGCGGGGACTCCTGCAATTCCTGGGGGGAGATGAGCCGCACCTTGCCCCGGGCTTCTCTCTCGCCGTAAACGGGCGTCGCCGGCATCCCTTCCTCCAAGGCCTGGCCGATGGCAGCCCAAGCGGTGGCGCCGCCAATCACTGCGTAGATCTCCTGAAAGCCCAACTGCCTGTACCAGGAGGCGGCGAAGGTGGCTCTCGCCTTACCGTCGCAAGCGAAGATCACGGTGCTATTGTGTACCACGGCTACGTCGTCGGAACGCTGCACAACCTGTCCTCCGGGGAACCAACGGAAACCCGGTATGTGGCCCGCCCGGTACTCCTCCTCGGTCCTGACGTCTATCAGGTATATCGTCTCATCATCCCGCTTTTCCATCATTCTGTGCAGGGCGGTTACATCCAGGTAGCGCACGCCGTCTTCCGCGGCCAACCGTTCGGCATAGCCCTCGGCGGCGGCCAAACCTTCCGGGGAAGGCGCCGGCATCCCGAGGCGGTCGGCTCCCGATTCTAGCTGATACCCGGCCAGCACCCAGCCGGAGGTACCGTTCTTGAGGCCCACGACATTGTTGATCCCCATTCTCTGCAGCATCCGGGTGCCGATGATGCTGCGGGTTCGGCCGGCACAGTTTATGACCACGGTGGTGTCGTCGTCCAGGTCCTTGGTTATGTCGGTGATGCGCAGGGCAAGCTCACCTCCCGGTACGCTGCGCCCGCCGGGTATGCAGAATCTCTGGTACTCCTCGGGGGTTCGGGTGTCCAGTATCACCAGCTTTTCGCCCCGTTCCTGCCATTGGTGCAGCTCGGTGGCATCGATCTCGGGGACGTGGTGCACCACTTCCATCTTTTCGCCGAAGTCTTTGGATGGCACGTTGCTGCCCCACTCGGTGGGAAGGTCCTGGCTGACCCACCGGTTGATCCCGCCGTCCAGAACGGAAACCTGGGAATAGCCTATACGCTCCAGCGTAACCGCGGCCAGCGCCGCCCGGCGTTCGTCATCGTCGCACAGTACCACTGGGACTCCCGGGTAGGGGACGGCCGCCGCCATCTGAAACTCGAGCAGCCGGCGGGGGATCAGGCTTGAGCCCGGGATGTGGGAGCTGTTGTATTCCGCGGGCTCCCGCACGTCGATCAAGGCGAATGC
>JADFJS010000020.1 GCA_022566155.1 Chloroflexota bacterium | reverse complement strand
AGCCAGGGCATCAAATACGAAGAGCGGCGGGTCGATCAGAGCCAGGATACCCTGGACGAGGCTCTGGACTACGCCGATACCGTGCCCATCATCGTCTACCCCGATGGCCGGGTGGAGGTGGGCTTCGAAGGCCATACCGGTTGAGAAATAGGTTGATGGGCTGGACGCCCATCCCAGCGGTCCCGGCTCAACAGGCGCCCGGCGGCGGGTTGCCGAGTCAATACAGAGTGGAGGACGGCCATGGCCAGCGAAACTAGTGTCGTTACACCCCAGCGTTTCCAAGAGGGATTCAGCTACGCCGACTACATGGACCAGATCAAGGTGAACAAGGCCCGATTCGAGGGGTTCTACAAGTTCCAGATCAAGTCTGAAGACGCCGCAGCCTTGAAAGAGCTGGCAAGCCGTAAGGGCGGCCCGGCCAAGATGCTGGTGCTGGGCGAAGACTGGTGCGGCGACGTGATCCGCGGACTTCCGATGCTGGCGCGGGTGGCGGAGGTGGCGGGACTAGACATGAAGATATTCCCCAGGGACCAGCACCACGACATCATGAACGAGTTCCTCAAGGAAGGCCAGTGGATGTCCATCCCCGTGGCGGTTTTCTACACCGCGGACCATGAGTACATATGCCACTGGATCGAGCGGCCCGTGATCGCCGAGAAGGAGATGGAGGAGATCGGCGAGGCGATCAAGGCCGAGAACCCCGAGATCAACGACCAGGACTACGGCCGGGAACGACGCGCTCGAACCGCCGCCCGGTCCGAATTCTGGCAGCAAGCCTCTGTTGACGAGCTGAAGGAGCTTTTGAACAAGAGCATCGGCTAGACGCCCTAAAGGTGACTTAGAAGGTTGCGCCGTGGCCTAAAAACCGGTCCAGCGTGAACCATTCGGAATCCCCCAATCTTCTCCTATGAAGGGAGGTTTGGGGGATTTCTGTTGTTGCTCAAGCGTTATCGGGGTCCAACTTCGGTGGTTCACCCAGTAACAGGAAGGCTACGGCTCCAACGAAGCTGACCACGGCGATGGTGAGGAAGGGCACCTGGTAGCTGCCGGTGGCGTCGAACATTATCCCGGCAAACAGTGGGGCAGCCAACAACAGGAAGTTCATGGGAATCATGGAGATGCCCGTGATGCTGGCGAAGGCCCTGCGCCCAAAGTAGATGCCTCTGATGGCCGTTGACAGCGGGGCCCGTCCTCCGAAGCCAACACCCATGACCACGGCGAAAAGGTAAACCACCTCCAGGCTGTCGGCCTGCAGCAGGATAACAACAGCCACGGACTGGATCGCGGAGAATATGAATAGCGTCATCCGCATCGGCAACCGGTCGCCGATGTAGCCTCCTACCAGCATGAAGATGCCTCCCACGCCGGTATACGTGGACACCACCCATCCCACCGTCTGCAGGGAAAAGCCACGGTCGTCCAACATGGGGCCGAGATGCACGGTGATGGTGACTATCACTATGGAGGAACAGGAGTGACCTATGGTGATCAGCCAGAAGGCACGGGTTCGCAGCGCCTGCTGCCACGTGTAACCCTCCTGTTGGGAGGCCGGAGGCGCGGACCCGGTGACGGCCGGTGTGGAAGCGGGAGGTCTGCCATCGGGGAGAAGGCCGTAGTCCTCTGGCCGGTTGCGCACCATCCGTGAGATGGGAAATGCCAGCACGATCAGCGCCACGCCGATACCGGCGGCCACCGTCCGCCAACGGTCTGGGCCGAAATGGTCCGGGTCGATGGCCCAAGCCAGCGCGGGCACCAGCAACACACCGCCGATGGCGAAGCCTTCCATAGCGATGCCCATGGCCATGGCCCTCCGGCGCCGGAACCAGTTGTTGAGCACGGTCATCATGGGCAGCCAGGTGCCGAACCCGCCGCCGGAGCTCATGACTACAAAGGCCAGATAGAACTGCCAGAGGTTGTGCATCTGGCTGAACAGCAAGAAACCTACGCCAAGGATGGGAAATCCGATCAACACCATGCGCCGTGGCCCCAGCTTGTCGATCAGGTGCCCGGCCACCGGACCCATGATGGAACCCTCTACCCGAGCGAAAGAAAAGGCCAGGGATAGCTCCGCCCGGCTCCATCCGAATCTGCGCTCCAGCACCACGAACCAGGCGGGCAGGGCGCTAAACACGGGAACGGTGCCGAGGATCATGACCAGTGCGGCCACACCGGCCAGCCACCACCCATAGAACACGCCCCCAACCCGCCGGCCAGGATCGACACTCACGCGGGTTTGGCTCAAGCGCTATCCTCCATGGGCTGTTGAAATTCGTCGCAAGTTCGGTTAACCGTGACGGAGTTGAATTATGCCATAACACCGGCTCGGAAGATACGCAGGGCGTCGCATACCACCACCATCGGTGACGCTGGTCAGCATGATCTGATCTGCATCGTTCGGGCTGGACGGACCGGCGTGGCCCGGAGTAGTATCCATGCAGGAATGTGTCCAGAGGGAATCTTTCCATAGATCCGGAATGGATCCATGCCAGCCCCGGCCTCGCCAGAGACCGCTATTAAAAAGGATAGGACACCATGAAGTACGGACTATTCTTGATGCCCTCTCATCCACCGGAACGGGAGCTTTTCCAGGCCCACCAGTGGGACCTGGACTGCCTGAGCCTGGCTGACCGGCTGGGTTTTGAAGAAGCCTGGATCGGCGAGCACTTCACCAGTCCCTGGGAGCCGATTCCCGCTCCCGACCTGATGATCGCCCAGGCTTTGATGCGAACCAGCCGGATCAAGCTGGCCACCGGCGTGCACCTGCTGCCCTACCACCATCCGGCGGAGCTGGCCCACCGCGTCGCATACCTGGACCACCTGGCACAGGGCCGGTTCATGTTCGGCATAGGCTCCGGTGGCCTACCCAGCGACTACACCCTTTTCAACGTGGACGGGTTGGGCGGCGAGCATAGGGACATGACCAGGGAGTCCATCGAGATCATCCTCAAATTGTGGGCAAACGAAGGCCCATTCGAGTACAAGGGTAAGTATTGGAACGTCAACCTGCCCGAGCCCATGTTCGGCACCCTTCGTTACTTCTTGACCCCCTACCAGAAGCCCCATCCACCCATCGGCGTCGCCTCGGTGAGCATGGGGTCTGAAACCTTGAAGATCGCCGGGGAAAAGGGGTTTATCCCAATGAGCCTGGCCTTCAATCGGGAATACGTCATAAGCCATTGGGACGCTGTGGAAGAGGGCGCCAGGCGCACCGGATTGAAACCTTCCCGCGCCGATTGGCGGATCACTCGCGACGTGTATGTGGCCGACACCGACAAAGAGGCCTACGACGCGGCGGTCAACGGCATGCTGGGCCGCGTCTGGCGCGAGTACCTGCTACCGCTTTTCGCCGAATTCGACCTGACCCATGTTATAAAGCACGACTCCAGCGTCCCCGACGAGGATGTTACACCCGAATACATGGCGGAGCACGTTTGGCTGATCGGATCGCCGGACACGGTTGAGAAGAAGCTGCTGGAGCTGTACGAGATGTGCGGTGGCTTCGGCACACTGCTGGCCCTGGTCTACGACAACATGGACAATCAAGCGGGCTGGGAAAAATCAATGTATCTCTTCGCCAAGGATGTTATGCCCCGCTTGGCCGGCGTCGTGCCGGATTAAGGTCTACTCGACCGTGGTTCGACAAGCTCGCCACGAACGGTCCTAGGCCCACCCTCCGTTCGGCCTGAGCCTGTCGAAGGGCGCTTTTCGCAGTCATTCTATGGAATCCAGGGAGGCGTAGGGTGAGTTGCGACTCTTATGAGGTTGGTACCAGGGTGGAGGCCGTGATCGACTTCCAGATTCAGGAAGCGCTGGCGGCCCCGGTGGCCGCTACCCAGCACCAGATACACACCGGAGAAACAGGAGAAGTGACGCAGAAGCGCATAGCCGGAAACTTTCACTGGCTGATCATCCGGTGGGACAGGATGAAACACAGGACCCTCAACCTGCAACCAGACCAATTTGAGCACGTGAAGATTATCTCGTGATGCCCTCCGGCAAACGGTTCACATTCTCACGCCCGCCTGCCTGAGTTGGGTTAATATCGATTCCGGACTACGGACCATAACCACTGTTATCGATGTGTTCCTTTTTCTGGACTCCGTGGCGACGTACCGTCCGTCGGAATGGGAGACATCATCGGCGATCAGGATCACTTCATAATCGGCGGAACCGGCAAGATCGATGGCCACTCCATCGCTCAACGTGCCGGTAACGATGCAGCCGACGCTTTCCAAGATTCCGATCAACCGGTCGGTATATCCCTGCTCCCGGCCGACGATCAATATTCGGGTCCTCTCTTTCATGGATGCCACACCCGCGCCGGTTGACGGCGCGACGGGAGAAACACAAGTCCCGGCCGAACGAAGATGATAATTCCCCTGCTATAATCGGGTAGCCAAGAGCGTATCTGAGTATGTCTGAGTATATCCTGGGAATGAGGTCGCCGGCCAATGAACTACTGTCCAAGATGTGGCGCAAAGCTCGGCTCAAAAGTCGACGGAGGCAGGGAGCGTCCCGCGTGCCTGGTCCAGGGGTGCGGATTCGTCCATTTCGGTGACAGCTCCATCGGATGCGGCGCCGTGGTCATCCGGGACAACAAAGCTCTGCTGATTCAGCGGGGCATCAACCCCAACCGGGGCGCGTGGCAGATCCCCGGCGGCTACGTCGAGAGCGACGAAGAGATACTGTCTGCGGTGGAACGGGAAGTCCTTGAGGAGTCCGGGGTGACCGCCAGGGTGTTGGATGTCATAGGCGTCCGTCATGCCGTTGGCACGCCCACCGCGAATATCTACGTGGTCTTCCGGCTTGAGCCGCTTTCAGGGGAGCCGCGGTTTGACGGCGATGAAACCATCGGCGCGGGCTACTTCAGCATGTCCGAGCTGGAACAGATGGATCGGGTACAGTCGTTCTCCACATGGTCCATCAAGCGGGCCCTGGAGCTGCCACCGGGATGCGGAATGACGCTGGACCGCGGTGGCGTCAACATTGGCAGAGCGGGATGGTCCCTCTTTGGATTAAACCCGTAGCGTACGGCACCGGTGCACTTAACGCGCAATTCTATGCCCCTGGCGGCCGGTACCCCGTGGCTCCGGCCTTGCGCATCATCTCCATACCCTCGTCCACCGTCATCAGCGGCGTCGTGGTGTGCATCTTGACTGCGCCTCCTGCCGCGGCTGCTATCGAAACCGCGCCGGCGCTTATGTTGTCCGGAAACTGGCAGATGGCCACGATGTCGAAGTCGCCGAAGGTATAGAAAACGCTGTCCAGGCTACCGCCAACGGATTCGATTATGGGCCGCAATCGATCGGCCACGTTTCGCGGGTTTCGCACCTGGGCGGCCCAACCTTCGCCGGTATAAGACGCCTGGAGCAGGTAGTAAGGCATCGTATTTTCACCTTCGCCGAGTCCCCAAATCGTCCTGGCCAGCGTCATTATACCCGACCTGCTACTGGCGTCTCTTCAAGGTGACGCCCTGAAACCGCTGCGAGGTGTCGATAAGTTCCCCGGCGGCCAATGCCGGATCGATTTTGACCCTGGGAACGCCAGCCGCCAGACCCAACGAATCTCCGGCCAGAATGACGCATCTAAAACACGACCCTGGCTCCACAAGAGCCGGTCAAAATTCGATCTATGGACGTCAAGAACATGGCGAAAAGACGGGCGCGGGGTAGCCGCCGAGTCTCGGCGGCAGCGGGAACTAGTTCTCAAAAAGACCGCCGGCGGTTCCTGTGGCTCGGTGGGTTAGGGGGCGCGGCTGTAATCGCCGTTGTGCTCGCTGCCATACTGGTCCCTGGGCTTGGCGGACCATCCCATGCCGCAGACTTTAAATTCACCCTCTACCAGGGCGCCGGCGAGCTGGGCGCAAAGGAGATGTCCCTGTCGCGGCTGGATAGCAAGCCCGTGGTCCTCAACTTCTGGGCGGGCCTGTGCCCGCCATGCCGCGCGGAGATGCCGGAGTTTCAGCGGTTTTACGATGAATACAAAGACCGGGTGACGCTGATCGGTATCGACATCGGTCCGTTCATGCGATTGGGAACCCACCGCGACGCGGAAAACCTGTTGCGCGAGCTGGGGATCACCTACCCGGCGGGGTTCACCGACGACCCCAGCGTGACGCGAAAATACGGCGTGGCAGGGATGCCCACCACGGTGTTCATCCTCCCCGGCGGTGAGATCTTTGAAAAACGGATCGGCCAGTTGAACTTCAGTTTCTTGACGCGGGTGACGAACTCCATGTTAGCCGCGGAGGAGAATTTCTAACGGCCCTATTCGTGGGACTTCGGTATCATTATTCCTAATTGACTGAAAGGATTGACCTGATGCACTTGAACAAGCCGCAAAAAAGTTGGATCGCCGCCTTGTTGACTACCGCCGCCCTGGTGGCGGCCGCCTGCGGTGGTTCAGCCACCGCTACTTCACCTCCACCTGCCACTTCAATGCCGGCGCCGGCGGCTGAGGCAACAAGCCCGGCAGTGGAACCAACGGCGCATGAGCTAACGGCCGAAGAAGCCGACTACATCGAACAGGTGCGGTCCGGCTGGAACGAGTTCCACAGCAAGGCCGGCGGGTTCCGCGAGGCTTTCGGTCAGCTCTACGCGATGCGATCCCGGCTGTTCGAGGCCCTAAAGGAGGCCGGCGCCGGTTCGGCCTTCGAAGGGGCCCTCCGGGCTGTGGAGCAGATTGACCCGCCCCAACGGTTCCAGGAGGACCACCAGCTAATGTTGCAAGCAATGGCCAAGATGGTCGAATACGACCATGATGTGGGCGAGGCTGTGGAAAATCAGGACCTTCCGGCCTTTGCTGTGGCCAACGCAAGGATGGGGGAGACCGGTGGCTTGATGGCGCTGCAGCTATCGGCAGACCTGTGCCCGGCCACTAACGCTCCCGACCAGCCATTCTCATTTTGTAGCTCTAACGAGTTGCTACCCGGTGGCCAGTATGGAATACAGTTAAACTCGGCGATTGCCCGGTTTAACGTTGGCGTCGCAGTTCGCTTCGGGATATTTCCTCCCGCCTTCACCCCTGAAGACGAGCTCGCCACTCTGGCGGTGCTTCAGCCGGAGCGAATCGATCTGTTTCTCCAAACTCTCGATGAAGTCAAAGGATTGCAGCCCCCGCCCGATCTAAGGACCGATCATCTCCGGCTCGTTCGATACCTGGAGGAGCAGCTAGAGAATAACCGTGAGGGCAACTCGGCGGTACAGGTTCAGGACCTGGACAAATACCGGGAAGTGTTTGGCCAAGCGATCGGGTTGTTTTGCGACGTTCGGCAGGATATTTCACCTGAAATGATGCGGATTGTGAAGGTCCACTTTGGTGACGCATTGGGGTTTTGCACCGCGCCGGCAACGGCGGCGCCGACACCCGATGCCGAGGCCCTGGCCGCAATAGACCCGGATGAGCTACAGCGGTACCTCAACGCCGTGGGACCAGCCTTCCAGCAAGCCCGGCTCGACGCCCAGGCCGTCGACCGGGAATTAATCGCCCCTGGACCTCAGTCTCAGCCTCGCGACGTTTCAGCTTGGTTTGCACGGGTGAGTGATAATCACCAGCGGCTGCTCGACGCGGTGAAGGACGTTGGTCCACCGGGTGGCCTGACTTCTATCCACGACGAGTTTGTCCTAGCCACGTCAGAGTGGGTGGCATTGGCCGACCGGATGGTAGAGTTGTTGGGCGACGGCGGCCCGGAGGTCAGCGTTGCCAGGGTCTTGAACCTCAATCCTGAGTTGGCGCCAGCCGCCGCCAATAGACTGGTCGAGAGAGCCAAAACCGCCTGCGCCACCATTGAGCGACTGGCTGCTGATAACCGTATCGACGTGGATTTGGGCTGCAACGTGATTTTCAAGTAATCCTAAATGTTCACCCTCCTAGACCCGCGCCCGGCTGATGTATCGAGCCTACGGCCTAGCCAAACGGGCTGAGGAAATCGGGCCGGTAGGCCTACTTTCTAAGGCCGAAGCCAGATGAGGCCGCCTGACCGGCACGGGTACGGCCGAGCGCTGAATCGACGGGGTTATCTATGAAACCGCATCCAGCGCCGGGACCGGGCTGTCGTTTATGGTAAAAACCGGATGTATGATGATAACCTGGCTATGAATCAGCCACAGCCGCACGCCGGTGGCCCGGTGCGGCATATTTAGGACGATATGTCCAACGATACAACAACAGATTAACCAGAAGGCGTTGGTTAAGCTGCAAAAAAGATGGATCGCCGCTCTATTGGCTATCGCCGCGTTGGTTGCTATTTCTTGCGGTGGTTCGGCCACCGCGACTCCCCCTCCAACCGCCACGCCGGCGCCCTCGCCGGCGCCTTCGCCAACACCCGGCGCGGAAAGCCTGGCGGCGTTGGAAGCCGATGAGATACAGGGGTACATCGATGCCGTGGCCCCGGCATTTCAGGCAGCCCTGCTCGAACGGCAGGCGATAGACCAGGAGTTGGCTGCCCCCGGACCCCAGGCCCAGTCGCGTGATGTTGCTACCTGGTTGGTACGGGTGACTGATATGCGGCTAAGGCTGGTCGATGCCGTAAAGGCCGTCGAACCGCCCGCAAGCCTGGCTTCAGACCACGACGACTTTGTCTCAGCCACATACGCGTGGGTGGCGTTGGGCGATGAGTTGGTGGAACGTATCGCGGAGGCTGGCGTGCAATTTAACGTTGCCGCCGATCTAGCCGGAGACCCCGATCTGGGGATCACCGCCGCCAATCAACTGAGCATCACGTCCAGTGGCGCATGCGCCAGGATCGAGGAGCTGGCCGCCGCCAACGGCATTGACGCGGACCTGGCCTGCGATGCGATTTTTGAATAATCCTGATCTGATTCCTCTGCTGGTGATCGTTCCTTGGAGAGTGAATCCAGACAGAAAGCCGGCCGATGGCCATCCCTCGCGGCTTGCGTGAGGTTACAATTTCTGGTGTACTAGGTTGACGGTACGAGGAGGATCTTATGGACTGTCCCAGGTGTGGTTCCAGCCTCAAGACGGAAAAATATAAAGGTATCGAAGTAGACAAATGCGTTAGCTGCGAAGGTATGTGGCTGGACTACCCAGAGTTGGACCAGCTTGAAGACACGGCGATGGATGAGGACGACCTAAAGGGCTCCATGATCACCAGGCAGATGGGCAGCGAGATAACATGCCCCAGGTGTCATGGCGCCATGCAGCAGTTCCGATACCGCTACAACGAGCTATGGTTGGACGTGTGCGAGGCCGAACACGGCTTTTGGCTGGACAAGGGCGAGGAAAAGCGGGTAATCGAGCTGATGGAGCAGCGCATCAAAGACACGAATCGCTCCACCGGCGCCGAACAGGACTGGGCCCGATTAATCGGGAGGGTGCGCCGCCGGTCCTTGGTTAAACGGATCAAAGACTTCATGAAATAGCATCGGTCCAACGCTAGGCCGGTGGCGTCACTTCAGGGTTCGCGCCTTTGGATCAAACCGGCAGAAGCGGCTCCGTACGTTCCTGGGGCAGGTCAATCTCAAATGCGTTGGCGTTGAATGCCAGCAGGGCGTAGTAACCCATGAGGGTAGTCAGCTCGGTCAACCCCTGGGGTCCGAACTGGTCCAAGGCCGCCTGAAATGTCGTCTGGCTTACTTTATGGGTCTTAAAGAACTCGTTCCCGTAGCCCACGACGGCAGATTCATCGGCAGATAGCGACGGTAAAGGCCGGTTGTCCCGCAGAGCATCCACCAACTCATCACTCAGTCCTTCCTGGCGGCCGCGGGCGGCGTGGGCATTCCAGATGAACCGGCAGTCCATGGACCGGGCCGTGACCAGCATCGCCAGCTCCTGGATCTTCTTGGGCAGCGACGACTCCTGCCGGAGGTAATTGACCAGGTGGTTGGCGCGGCGCCGCATCTCCGGGCTGTTGATCATCACCGAGCCCGGCCCGGAGGCCACCACGCCTCCGCTGTTGGCGGTTTCGTGGTCGAATGCCTCGCGTAACTGCTCAGGAACCAGATCACGGGTAACGACGGGCGTTCGTGCCATCAATTCCTCCTCTTGTTCCTGGCCCCTTGGCCCAGAGTGTACTCCGGCGCTTGAGGCCATAGCCATATCGATAGGTCGCATGATAAACATCGAAGTGTCCCCTGGCAAGGATGTGTGATCCAGGTACCGAGGCCGGAGATTACCCTGTTAACGGTGCCTACCCTTGACACGGCGTACCGCAAGCCATAGCCTTTTACTCGATTCCCATAGATAGTGGCACCTGGAGCGGTAAAGATGACGATCAACGGCACAGGCACCATAGTCGTCCTTGATCCAACCGCCAAGCCTCGAGAGTTGCGGCACGAACTGGCGCCCCGCCTCCCGGACCTGCGCGGCAGAAAATTAGGCTTCCTCTGGAATAGCAAGCCCAACGGCGACATCCTTTTCGCCCGGCTGGAGGAGTTGCTGCGCCAGAAGTACGAGATAACCGACAGCATCCACCGGCGCAAGCCGACGGCCTCCGTCTCCGCAACAAAACAGGATATCGACGAGCTGGCCGCATCGTGCCACGCCGTGGTCGTCGGTCTCGGGGATTGAGGCTCCTGCACGTCGTGGAGTATCCACGATTCGGTGGAGCTGGAGCAGCGGGGCGTCCCCACGGTGACGGTGTGCACCCACCTCTTCGTCCGCCTGGGTGAAGTGGAGCGGCGCGCTCTGGGCATGCCCGAGTTGCCCATGGCGATCGCGCAGCATCCATTGGGCGGCCTCAAGACGGATGCGGTACTGGCCAAGGCTGAGACCCTTCTCGACCAGGTGGTTGCGGGCTTAACCATTACGTAGAGAACAAGCCTGAGACTGATGGCTAGGGGCCATGGCCAGGACTATCACCGGCTCAGGGTCTGCCACAGTACTCTGGAAACCCAATGTTGTGGTGCAACCAATCACCCCCATCCCTTCGGCAAGGTCAGGACAGGCCTAACCTTCCCACGTCGGCGGGGATGGGACTTTTCTTCTCCCCTCGACGGAGAGAGTTGGAGTGCACTTCACGGGAATTACTATCGAATTTAAGCTGATTAGCCACTAGCACTCAGTGAACTTTAATTAATAAGTGTCATTGCGAGGCCCGACGGAGGAGGGCCGTGGCAATCTGGGGTGGGACTCCTGATGGCTGCCCTTACCGAGATTGCTTCGCTTCGCTCGCAACGACATAGTATTAAGTGCGAGTTGACTGAGTAGTAGTTCCCGTTTGTCTACGAAAATTTGGCGCTGAGGTGCCTCGTGGCCCAGTTACTCTCGGAACACATCGAAATGGTGGACGAATTCGAGGCGGTCCAGCGCCTGTATCTGGAGCGCGGCTGGACCGACGGGCTGCCCGTGGTGCCCCCGACGCCGGACCGCGTAGAGACCATGCTGGCAGCGGCGGGTCTGCCCCCTGGAGATGTCCTCGCCGAACTACCTCCAACCTGGGGCGCTGCCACGGTGGAGAAACTGGCGGTCAACGCCGTGATGGCGGGATGCCTGCCGGAGTACCTGCCTGTCCTTATAGCAGCGGTGGAGGCGATATCCGACCCTGTTTTTAACCTCTACGCCATCCAGGCAACCACTCATCCGTGCGCTCCGCTCATGATAATCAACGGTCCCATACGGTCTGCCCTGGGCCTGAACAGCTCCTCGGGCGCCTACGGCCCTGGGTGGCGGGCCAACGCTACCATTGGCAGGGCGCTGCGGCTGGTGCTCTTGAACGTTGGCGGTGCGCATCCAGGTGTCGGGGACATGTCCACCCAGGGAGCGCCTTCCAAATTCAGCTACTGCGTGGCGGAAAACGAGGAGGAGAATCCCTGGCAGCCGTTGCACGTGGACCGGGGATTCAGGCCAGACCAGAGCACGGTAACGGTCCTGGCCGGCGAGCCTCCTCACAACATCAACGACCACTCGGGCCGGTCGGCGGAGGAAATACTCACTATCATAGCTGGAGCGATGGCCGTAACGGGGGCCAATAACGCCTATACGGGCGGCGAGACCCTGCTGGCCTTGGGGCCGGAACATGCCGCCACCATCGAGAACGATGGCTTCAGCAAAGAGGACATCGTGGCCTGGCTGCAAGAGCACGCCCGGATACCCCTGGAGCGCTACACACACGATACCTTGCTGGAGCGCTTCCGCGAGATCCCCGACGGCCCGGTGCCAATCATCCCCACCGTCGAAGATCTGGCGATAATTGTCCTCGGCGGACCCGGCAAACACTCTTCCTGGGTGCCCACCTTTGGCGGCTCTACCCGCTCGGTTACCCGGGAGATCATGTGGAAGAGTGCCGGTTAGCCCTCTCCGGCCGCCTGCGCCGATCCGGCGGAATACTCGATGGGATAAGCGCTCGCTGCCCGATCCCACAAAAAATGGGCTGGAACCAATAGTAAGGAGGAAATCTCCATGGCCGAGAAGCAGATCCTGTGCGCATTTGGGGTGGACCTGGACGCCGTCGGTGGCTGGCTGGGCTCCTACGGCGGCGAGGACTCCCCGGACGACATCTCCCGGGGTATGTTCGCCGGAGAGGTGGGAACGCCCCGCCTGCTCAAGCTCTTCGACCGGTTCGGGTTGAAGACCACCTGGTTCATCCCCGGACACTCGGTGGAGACCTTTCCCGAGCAATGCAAGATGATCGTAGACGCCGGCCACGAGATAGGCCTCCACGGCTACTCCCACGAGAACCCCATCGCCATGACTCCACAGCAAGAAGAAACGGTGCTATTGCGGTGCATCGACCTGATCACAAACCTGTCTGGGAAACGGCCCACCGGTTACGTTGCGCCCTGGTGGGAGTTCAGCCACGTAACCAACGACCTGCTGCTAAAGCATGGCATCAAGTACGACCACAGTCTCATGCACCGGGATTTTGAGTGCTACTACGTGAGGACCGGCGACCGATGGACCAAGATCGACTACTCCAAGCCCGCGGAAGAATGGATGCAGGCCCTGGTCCGTGGCCAGGAGACCGATCTGATCGAGATACCCGCCAACTGGTACCTGGACGACCTGCCGCCGATGATGTTCATCAAAAAATCACCCAATAGCCATGGCTTCACCAACCCACGGGACATCGAATCCATGTGGCGGGACCAGTTCGACTACGTCTACCGGGAGTACGATGAGGCCGTCTTTCCCATGACGATCCACCCGGATGTCAGCGGCCGTCCCCAGGTGCTATTGATGCTGGAAAGGCTGGTCAGCTACTTTTCCTCGCAACCGGGGGTCCGGTTCTGCACCTTCGATGAAATCTCCGATGACTTCGCTTCCCGCCACCCTCGGCAGCAGGCGCCGGCATGATCGATCGAGAGCAGGAGCATGCAGTGGGCATCGTTGCGCCCTAGCTCCACGACCGGGCTGCTACACTTGGATCAATACCAACTTCTACGGAAAAACCGCACGTGGCCGGCGCGTCCCGGACGGGGAAGCCTGTAACCTGTGCGCGGCCGCCAATCACGAAACAGGCAGGGGGATAGCGATGGGATCAGGGCAAGGTGGCCGGACGACGGCCGGTCATGCCGCCGCAGAGCCGCTTGATGCCGCTTATGCCCGGTTCCAGGGAGTTTACCCGGCCTACGATTCCACCAACTCGCTGAGCGAACTGCGTGCCCGGGAATACAGCCGCCTAGACGAGCGGAATCAGACGTACCTGGACTATACGGGTGGCGGGCTATACGCCGGCTCTCAGTTGCGGGAACATATGGCATTGTTGAGGCAGGGGATATTCGGTAATCCCCACTCCACAAGCCCGGCGTCTGAGGAAACCAATATTTTGGTGGAGCGCGCCAGAAACTACGTTCTGGAGTATTTCAACGCATCACCCGAAGAGTACGTGGCCATATTTACGTCAAACGCCACCGGCGCCATCAAGCTCGTGGGAGAGTCCTACCCGTTCGGCCCGGGCGATCGATACCTGCTGACCTTTGACAACCACAACTCTATCAACGGCATACGCGAGTTCGCCCGAGCAAAAGGAGCCAACGTAATCTACATCCCGGTGGTGCCACCGGAACTCCGCCTGGACGCAAACAGACTGGTCAGCAGCCTGGACGAAGCTCGGGCGGAGAGCAATAACCTATTCGCTTACCCGGTACAATCTAACTTCTCCGGCGTTCAGCACTCGCTGGAGTGGATCGCGGAGGCCCAAGCTAGGGGATGGGACGTCCTGGCCGATTGCGCGGCCTTCTTGCCAACCAATCGGCTGGACCTGAGCAGATGGCATCCGGATTTCGTTCCCCTCTCATTCTACAAAATATTTGGCTACCCCACCGGCGTCGGATGCCTGTTAGCGCGTAGGACCGCGCTGGCGAAACTCTCCAAACCCTGGTTCGCCGGTGGGACGATTACCATCGCCTCGGTCCAGGCCGAAGACCATCACATGGCGGAAGGTGAGGCGGCATTCGAAGAAGGGACCATAAACTACCTTAACCTATCTGCCGTGGAGATAGGCCTCAGACACGTTGCAACCATCGGCATGGACAAGATTCACCTAAGGGTCGCCTGCCTGACCGGTTGGTTGTTGGACGACCTGGTATCGATACGGCACGGCAATGGATCGCCATTGATCAAGATCTACGGCCCGACCGACATGATAGACCGCGGCGGCACGGTAGCTATCAACTTCTATGATCCGAAGGGTGACCCAATCGACCATCGGCGGATCGAGGCTCTCGCCGGCAGCGAGCGAATCTCTCTGAGGACCGGATGTTTTTGCAACCCGGGCGCCAGCGAGGTAGCCCATGGCTTGACCAAGGAAGATATGGCCCAAGCCTTCAAAAACGACGAGCGGATGTCCGTCGACGAGTTTCTCAGCATCCTGGAGCAGAGAGATGGGAAAAGCGCCGGGGCGGTACGAGTTTCCCTCGGCATAGTCAGCAATTTTGAAGACGTGTACCACTTCGCGCACTTTGCACGGGGATTTGTAGATAAGCTCGCGGCAGACGTCTGATCGCGTGGACCGGGCGTATTGGGAGATGGGAGCGGCACTTTGGCAGCATCGTCACTGTTAACCATTCCGGCCCGTGGGGGGAAGGCTTGCCGCATCGCCGCGGGAAGATCCGTCAGAGTAGTAAACACCCACGGACAGCAGGTGGTCGACACCTGGGCGTTCAACGCCGCGGACCTTTCCGAATTCATGTCCATGGAGCACAGCCGCACCTATATCTCGCGGATCATGGCCAGGGTGGGCGACAGCATGGTAACCAACAAGCGGCGGCCTATTCTGACCATGATTGAAGATACAACGGCCGGGCTGCACGACACCCTGTTGGCCGCCTGCGACCGATACCGCTACGAGCTGCTGGGCTGCGACGGTTACCACGACAACTGCACCGACAACCTGGCGGCCGCCATGGCCGAGTTGGGTCTGACTCCGCCCGAAACGCCGAGCCCGTGGAACCTGTTCATGAATATTCCGGTGGCCCCGGACGGGGAACTGTCTTTTCAGCCTCCCGTCTGTAGACCCGGCGACCACGTCCTGCTGCGCGCCGAGATGGACTGCGTGATTGCCTTCTCGGCCTGTCCGCAGGACATGGTTCCGATCAACGGAGTCACCTGCACGCCTACGGAGGCCCACTTTGAGTTATTGTGATGGATCATGGCTTGCCGGATGCAATCAGGACCGGCTTACCGGCGCCGGCGATGTAACTGGCAGCGCCGGAAGAGGCCCGTGACGCTCGCGCGCGGGGCGTTGGCAACAGTCTTGTTGGTTACCGTGCTTGTGATCGGCTGCGGTGGCGCGGATACACCCGCGCCCGCAACTGTATCAGGACCCGCAACGCCAACCAAAACCGCGTCGAACGAGACGCCGCAATCCTCTATTGTGGCCCTACTACCTTCGCCGACCATCCCACCGGCAATCGAGGCGGCCGCGACAACCGCGCCACCGCCAACCACGGCGGCGGCCAGCGAGCCTACATCTCAGCCGGCAACTCCGGGACCAACCCCCACGCCGCTGCCCTCTGCTGATACGGCTGGTACAGGAGGCGCCATCTCCATGGGAGGGAGCGCCTTGGGAGGGAACGCGGAAACCATCCTGCTCGCCCAACGGGTCCTTCAAGACCTGCCCGCCGGAGATCTGGTTTGGGCGGCTTACGAGACACGCCTCGAATCAGGCGAGACAATAACCCACTCCCACGAGTTTGCCTTTGTCTACGTCATGACGGGCAGCCTACTCTTCAACCAGGGTATGCCCAGCCGTATTCTGGAACCGATCCAAGGGGACGCAGTCACGGCCAATATAGCCCACCGCCATGGGGCGATCGACGGCGAGTCCATCTTCTGGGAAGTTTTGCTGACGACGCCAGGATCGGGTCCGCCGCCGAACTCGGGCAACTCCCGGCTGGTTTTTGAGAGCGCCATCCTTCTGGACATCCCCGACGCGCCTCTAGCGACATTTGTACTTGTGCTCGTGCCTCCGGGAGGCCAGACCAGCGTCCACACTCATCCCGGGCCGGAGCTTATATATCAATCGTCCGGGCGGATAGACTACGAGAATGCGCTGATCGGCGTCCAAAGAATGGGAGTGGGTGATGTCGAAGGGATCCCCCCGAATACCGCTGTCCAGAAACGGAACCCCTTCGACGAGGGGGCAGCGTTCCTATCCTGGTTTCTCGTGGACACCGCGCTGCCATTCGCAACCGCTGCCAGATTCGAATCGCCGGACGCCGGGGGAGACAATCTCGCGCTGGCCGACAAGGGCGCCAGTGTGGTAGCGGTAAGCTCCAATTTCGGAGGCGGGAATCTTGAATCCGCCTATGGAGCCAACAACGTCCTCGATGGCGACCCATCGACCGAGTGGTCATCGGACGGCGACGGGGACAGCGCGTGGATCGAGATCGCCCTTGCCACCAAGACCAATGTAACTTCTCTGGGGTTCTGGACGAGGACGATGGGTACCTCGGCGCAGATCTCTTCCTTCCAGGTTGTGACCGACACGGGCAGCATCATAGGGCCTTTCACTGTGGACAGCGCCGCCACCGTAACATTCTTTGAAACCAACTTTGAAGCCACGCGGTTGCGTTTTGAAGTGATCGAATCCAGCGGCGGAAACACCGGCGCCATCGAGATCGAGGTTTACGGCGTGGCGGTACCCTGACGAGGATCAAAGGTTGACACGGCCGGTCCAGATCAGTAGCGGTATCCGATACATACGCTTTCGTTTACACTTACGTGGACCAAACACGGAGCCCATATTCGGAGGATAAGATGGAGCGACCGGTATTTCAGGCCCCCGGTACTCCCATGGAGGAGCTGGACACACCTGCATTGGTGGTGGACCTGGAGGTCATGGAACGCAACATCGCCACGGTGCATGCCTGCTTCAGCCAGTCCAGCGCCAAGATTCGCCCCCATGCCGGCAGACATCAATGCCCCCAGATCGCACACCGGCAGGTCAGGGCCGGGGCTACCGTTGGTGGGATCGGCGTAACCACATTGGGAGAGGCCGAGGTTTTCATCGATGCCGGTTTCCGGGACATCCTTGTGGCGAATCAGGTGGTTACTCAAGCCAAGATTCGCCGGCTCTGCGCCCTGGCCGTCTCCAACCAGATCACGGTGGCGGTTGACGATCCCGGCAATGTGGCCGCCCTTTCCGAGGCCGCGACTGCCTCCGGTATCAACATCGGTGTTCTGGTGGAGCTGGACGTAGGGCTTGGCCGGTGCGGCGTTGCTCCGGGAGGTAACGCCTTGACGCTGGCCCGGACAGTCTCGCAGGCTCCCGGGATTCGCTTTGACGGTCTGATGGCGATTCCCCCAACCCCGGTTTCCACCGCCGAGTCCGTGGAAGAAGGAGATACCCTTGACCATGGCCGGCTGGACGCGGAGGCCAGGAGCCACCTTCAACAGGTCGTTGACACGCGGGAGCTCTTGGAAAGAGAAGGCCTGGCCGTTTCGATAGTCTGCGTGGGCGGGACCCACAACTATGCCGTTGCCGCGAGCACCACGGGCGTGACCGAAGTGCTGGCCGGTTCCTATCCCTTGATGGACTACAATCTGTGCCGGTGGCGCCCGGAATTAAAGCCGGCGGCCAGGGTCCTGGCCTCGATAATCAGCCGCCCCAACGGCCAGTCGGCGGTGCTGGACGCCGGGCACAAAGCGACCGGCCCGGACCGGGGACTTGCGGTGTTGGATGGGATCGCCGGGGCCAAAGCCACCAGGTTCAGCGCGGAACACGGTGTTCTGGAATTGGAAGGAGACGTGGCCCACCAGCTCAAGCCGGGAGACAAGGCCTGGCTGGTTCCCTTCGACCTGGGACTCTGCCTGAACCAATACGATTATATCCGGGCGGTGCAAGGCGCCAAGCTTGAGGGCTTCTGGGCCATCGCCGGCCGTGGTCATTTCGGGTAAACGAGGGCCATCAGCCAAGACGAAACGACGCGAGGCCTGATTAACAAGCTTTGGAAAGGATGTCATTCTGAGCCAGCCGCAGCGGCGAATCCGCCTGCGGCGGATGGGGAGAGGTTACTTCTTACAACATCTTGCGTCGCGCTCAGAATCATACTTCGAAATTCAGAGTGACTGATTACTAGGAGAAGCTTCATGTACCAACTATACCGGCCCATGACGGGAACGCCCATAGAGGAGCTGGACACACCATGCTTGATCCTGGACATGGACGCTTTGGACCACAACATGGACGTCATGGCCGCCTACTACACCGGTAGAGAGAGTAAACTTCGCCCCCACAGCAAGAACCACAAGACCCCGGCGCTGGCCCACCGCCAGATCCGCAGGGGCGGGACGGTTGGTGGAGTGTGCGCGGCCAAAGTGTCGGAAGCCGAGGTGATGGTGCATGGCGGGATACCCAGCGTTTTCATCACCAGCGAGGTGGTTGCCCCTCTGAAGATCGACCGGCTCTGTTCTCTGGCGGCGCAGGCCGAGATACTGGTGGCCTGCGACGATGCTGAAAACGCCCGTAATCTGTCCCATGCCGCGGTAGCCGGGAGAGTGGACCTGGGCGTGGTCATTGAGCTGGAGACCGGGCTGAGGCGTTGCGGGGTGCAGGACATTGCACAAGGCCTGGCCCTGGCTCAGACCATTCATTCACTGCCAGGATTGACCTTCCGGGGTATCATGAGCCACCAGGTGATCCCGGCCTTGCCCGAGCGAGAGGACCGGGTGACCGAAGGCTACCGGATGATCCAGGTCGTCATCGACCTCAAGGACGCCATCGTGGACGCCGGCATACCCGTGGAGATAGTCTCCACCGGGGAGACCTGGAGCTACGACGTTGCCGGAGAGATCCCCGGGGTAACCGAGATCCAAGGGGGCAGTTACCTGGTGATGGAGACCGGCTACAGCTATATGACCGATTTCCAATATTGCGGCAAAGTGCTGACCACGGTCATCAGCACGCCGAGGCCGGGGGTTGCCGTGGGTGACGCCGGCCAGAAGACCATCAGCACCCTTCGGGCACTGCCTGAGGTTGAAGGGCGGCCGGGGGTCACGGTTGAGTCGATGGACCCGGACCACGTGATCTTCCGCCTGGAGGAAGGCGCCCGCCTGAGCACCGGCGACCAGGTGACGCTGATACCGTCGCAACAGGATGCCACGGTCAGCCGCTGGGACCGGTTCATCGGGGTTCGCAACGGCAAGGTGGAAGCCGTATGGGACATCCTGGCCCGTGGCTGCCACAGCTGATCTAGCGTCTGACCGGGCTCAGACCAAAGAGAACATCTGCTTGATGGCGTTGAGCGCCTCAGGCTCCGCCAGGGTGGGCGCATGGCCGACGCCCGGGACCTCGACCATCCGGCAATCATGCAGCTCGCGGACCATGCGCGCTGCCACCTCTTCCGACAGTAGATCAGTATCGGCGCCCCGCACCAGCAGCAAGGGGGCAGTGATCTGCATGGCCTGCGCCCAGGAGGCCTCGGGATCGGGCCGGCGAGGGTTCTGACGGACCGCCGGGTCCATCTTCCAGGTAAAGCCGCCGCTGGCGACGGGTTTCACCGCGTAGCCGGCGGTTAGCCGCTGTTGTTCATCGCTGAGCTGGCTAAACAAAGGGCGTTGCTCCCGGTGCCAGGCCAGCACGTCGTCCATGGTTTGAAAGAAGGTGACGGCGTCCCGGGTGCTGAGCCTGATACGCTCGCCGCCTCGCGGGTCTACCTCAGGGCCAATGTCGTTGATTACGGCGCGTTCCACCCGGTCCGGGTAGGTACCCGCATAGGCAAGCGAGATACGGCCGCCCATTGACGTGCCCACCAGAGAAAAGCGCTCCAGCCCCAGCGCCGCACGAAAACCTTCCAGATCACCAACGTAGGCTTCATTGGAATAGTCGCCGTCTTTGGCCCAATCGCTGTCGCCGCGGCCACGAACATCAACGGAAAAAACATGATATTTGGTGATAAAGTGGGGAGCCAGGGCATCGAAGGCG
>JADFJS010000019.1 GCA_022566155.1 Chloroflexota bacterium | reverse complement strand
GTGCGGGGGGGGCCGGGGGAAATGGGGTGGCCGTGGGAACCGGGGTGGGAGTAGCAGCCGACGATAGGCACGGAGGCGTTAACGCGGCGCCAACTATTTGTCCGGGAGGGGGTAGGCCCTGGAACAGGCGCACGCTGTACCTTTGCTCCCCTTCGACCCAGTAGTCCGCAGCCATATCGTTGATGTACTCGTCCAAGGTCCTGGCAACCCCGGGAACGGTAATTGCCTCGATCAATTGGTTGAGCTCGGTACAGACTACGGTAAGGTCTCCCACCGCAAATAAAGCCGGTATGATTTGCTGGATGCTGGCAAGCTCCTGGTCAACGAGTTCGAATACGCTAGCCGGGATTGGCGTGGCGGTGGGTGCGGGTGTCGGCGTTGGCGGCGTGGCCGTAGGCACCCGCGCGGGTGTGGCGGTGGGAATCAGAGTAGCATCCGGCGTTGGAGTAGGCATGGGTATCGGCGTGACCGTGCCATCCGGCGTGACCGTGCCTTCCGGTGTGACGGCCGGCTCGGGCGTTGCCCCAGAAACGGGAGTGCCGGCTAATTCCGCCTCGGTGGTTGGCTCCGGCGCGGTGGCTATAGGTGTCCGCACCGGTATTACATAAACCGGCAGAGTAGGTGTCACGGCAGCAACGGTGGCAGTGGGTGCGGTAGGGCCCGATGGCGCCGTGGCCGAGGCGGTCTCCCCGCCGCAGGAGAGGACCAGGATGGTCAAAAAGGCCAGAAACAGCCCTTGCAACCCGGTCCTGAGCCGGGCCGTCTTTGGCCAACCGTGACCTCGTCTGAACTTGGAAAGTGAGCTAGGCTCACGAGCCGCGATTAAATTGCCACCCATGACCAGAGATGGTAAAGGTTGGCTACCTCATTGGCAAGCCATGAGCATCTAGCCGGCGCTAGACAAGCTTGCGATGCCGATTCCCTGTATGTGAAAACAGGAAGTACCATCTTGTTTAGTGCTGCCTTTTGGGCGTAATTCAATGCGCGTTATACCGAGGCATCACTCCTTGGTCAGAGGCCGATCCCAGCCAGTCAGCCGGAAGCTTTAACTGTAAGTATGTAGCCTCCCACGGCAAGTCCGGAGGCGTCACTAGCGACAATAAAGTAGGCGCCTGAGTGGGGCGCTTGGTACACCAGATTGGCATTGAGCCCGAAGATGCCTCTACCGCTATCGTTATCCGAAGCCACCTGGTCATCTCTGGCCCCGATATAGTCCACTGTGATGAAAGAATCGACGTTCAGCGAATCCATTGTTATTTCCACCGTTTCACCCTCGCTCAGTAATATGAGGAAATCATCCAGGTCGAAGGGGTAATCTATACTTGCGGTGATCGTTTGCCCCACGGTGATTGAAGTACCGTCATCTGGATCGGTGAAGGCAGCGAGGGGATGGTTGCTGCTCAAGCGAAAGTCTCCCGGAGTCTCGCTGAGCTGGCCTATGGTAACGAAGTAGGGGCCGGCGAACTCAAGATTGGCGGATCCGGACTCGATCCCGCTAAACCCACGGTCCAGTTCTAACACCAGATTACCCAGGGTATCCAGGAAGAAGAGGATACCATCGTTGCTCCCTTGCAATGTCAAGCTGATGTCAGTGCCCACAGGCTGGTTGACCACGAACATGCGGGTATCCCAGAAGTTACGCAATTTAACGCTATGGTCCAAGCTGCCACCATCAGCGGGCACAAGGCGTTTCCCCAGGCCGGAGACGTCCTCTCCGGCGATGAGCCTCTCCACCCTGGGCAGAACATCGGCCGCGGAGGCCACCAGGCCGAACTGGGCTTCGCCGATGGAAAAACCGGAGATCCCTATCACCTGGCCATCGCCTGAGACCAGCACCCCGCCGCTCTGGCCGCTAACGGCGGCGGCGTCGGTCTGGAAGTAGGTAACGCCTATCGGGTCCCACTCCCGCAATCGGGACAGGATACCACCGGTGATCGTCGGCTGGGGGAAGCTTTCGTCTTCGCCTGGATAACCTATCAGAAACATGTCGCTGCCGATGGGGATGTCCTCCCCGTCGACCAGCAACATAGGTTCTATGCCGGTATCCAAGGGGCCAATGATTGCCAGGTCGGCCATGTAATCCCAATTTGCCACCGGAGCGTCCTTGAATTCCGAGCCGTCAGGGAACACGACCCGGGCTTCATGGAATGGCCAAACAACGTGGGCATTGGTGACAACGTAACCGCCGGCTATGAGCACACCGCTGCCGGTTCCAGTGGGTGTTTCGATGAAGGCAACGGAGGGAGACACGCGGGCATAGATCTCCGCTGGGCTAGGCGGAGCCGGCGTGGGAGTGGGCGCCGCGGTAGGAGTAGGTACCGGGGTGGGCATGGGGACCGGGGTGGGCATGGGGACCAGCGTGGCTACGGGAGCCGGAGTGGCCGTGGGAACCAGTGTGGCCGTGGGCGGTGGCTGTGGGGGCCGGAGTGGCCGTGGGGGCCGGTGTGGCCGTGGGAGCTGGCGTGATCGTAGGCACGTCGGCGGCGGTGAGGGAGGGCGATGGTGTGGAGACCAGCGTTGCACTCAGGGTTGCCGTGGCGTCAGGCAAGGGCGCTTCGGTTGCCTCGGCGCCACAGGCTAAGGCAAGCACGGCCAACAGTGCAAGCAGCAGGCCCACCGCGGGTAGTTTGCCTGGACTCACCTTATGCATCCTTCACCTGATCTGTTTACGCGATCGATTTCCTCCGGGAGTATACGGGAACAAACGGCGGTCTGCGCTGGTCAAAGTCGATCGCCCCAAGGCTGGAGTGCCAAAGGGAATCACGGCGGTTGTTTCCCGGCCCCACTCAGCCGGCAACCTCAATTTGCCCTTTGGATCCGGCGTACCCCTCCCATGTCGGCGCCCTCCAGCGGTACGGTGCCGATGACGCTCTTCTCCTCAAGGCTGTTGAGAGCCTCGTCTGATAGGCCCAGGACCCGGCCGAGTATGTAGTTGTTGTCCTGGCCCAGGCAGGGGGCCGGTTGGTGCAGCGGCCCCGGTGCGCCATCCAGCTTCCAGATAGGCCCGCTAAGCAAGTGGGTGCCCGCGTCGGGATGGTTCACCTCCTGGAAATACTCTCGGGCCTGGAGGTGAGGATCGTCGTAGGTATCGGCGCCACAGTTCAGGACCGGGCCGGCGGGGATACCCCGGGCCTGCATCTCTTGGGCCGCCTGGTATCGGTCGCGGGCTGAAGTCCACCCAGCCACTATCTCATCCAGGGCATCTCGATTTTCCAAACGCTGCGCCAGGGTGGAGAACCGGGCGTCTACAACCAGATCTGGCATCTGAAGAACCTGGCAAAATGCTTGCCACTCCTCCTCGTCGCGAACCGCTATCGTGACCCATCTGTCGTCTCCCAGGCTCGGATAGCAGCCATGGGGCGCCATCAAAGGATGGCGGTTGCCCCGCCTTTCTCTGAGTAGGCCGGTCAGACCGTACTCCAGGAAGATCTCGCCCATGTGGGGCATGAATGCCTCGGCCTGGGAGAGGTCGATGAACTGTCCCTTGCCGGTGCGGGCCCGGTAATGCAATGCGGCGCAAATAGCAAATGAGGCGGTTAGGCCGGCCACGGCATCGGCGTGGTGGACCAGCGACAAGCGGGAAAGGTCTTCGTCGGGGTAGCCCCGCAATGCCGAGTGCCCTGTGACGGCGTCGATGGTCATGCCCATGCTGCGGTACCGTTTGTATGGGCCGGTATTGCCGTAGCCGGGCATCAGCACCATGAGCAGGTCCGGCTTTATCCGGCGCAGGGTTTCGTAGTCGATACCCAACCGGTCTACCACGCCAAAGGCGTAGTTGCTGAACACAATGTCGCTAACGGCGACCAGGTCCTTGAAGCATTCCAAGCCCTCGGGGCTGGCCAGGTCCAGGGTGATGCTCAGCTTGTTGCGGTTCAGCGCGTTGAAGTTTGCCGACCTGTTCCAGGGGCGCTGTCCCGGCTCTTTATCGGGGTAGCCGGCAGTACCCGGCCGTGGATTGAGCGGCCCCCTGGCCAGGCGCTGGAGCGACTCCACCTTGATAACCTGAGCGCCCAGATCGCCGAGTAGGGCGCCGCAGTAGGGGCCTGCCCAGATCTCGGCAACCTCAAGGGCCCTTACCCCAGCCAGGGGCAGCTCGTATGGTGCGTCAGCGGTCATATGATTCGGCTTCCTATCGGCAATTTACATTTGTCGGAAGCTGTATAGTTGGGCCGGATGCCTTAGATGACTTCCTGTCCCCTAAGTTGGTCCAGCTCCTGATCAGTCATCCCCAATATTTCCGAGAATACCTCGCCGTTGTGCTGTCCCAACCGGGGAGCCGGCCTGTCCTCACCGCGTGGAACATCGGAGAGTCGAAAGGGAGGGCCGGTATAGGCCAGGGTACCGGCGTCCGGGTGGATAATATCGACAAAGAACTCCCTGTCGCGGAAATGCTCGTTGGTCAGAACTTGATCCGTGGTCAGCACCGGTCCACAGGGCAGGCCTTCCCTCTGGGCCGCTGTCAGAACCTCTTCCGAGGTGTGAGCGTCGAACCAGTGCTGGAATATTCCCTCCAGCTCATCTTTATTGGAGCCCCGGTCCTCGGGCGTTGAAAACCTAAGCTCCTCGGTAAGACCGGGCTGGTCTATCATTCTGGTCAGGTTGGGCCACATCCGGGGGCCCAGGGGCAGGAAGCTCACATAGCCCCCCTTGCAACGGAAGGTGCCCACGGCATACGTCTCCCGGCCTTCTCCTCCCGGCGAGCGAGGCCTGGTACGGATGTCCTGGTCCCCGCTGTAGGCAAAGGGCGCGCGCCGCCCCGACTGGTGTGGGTGTCCCGCCATGCACTCTTGGATCGATATGTCGATCCACTCGCCGCGGCCGGTCATGTATGCCTTGAAGGACGCCGCCGTGGTGACGGAGGCGGCGGCTACCCCGGCATAGTACTGGGCCATCTCTCCGCCGTACTTCAGGGGCTCGCGCTCGGGGCCGCCCTCCCGGTACATGGCGCCGCCGGCGGCGAATATGGTGAGCTCGGTGAACTGGTAGTCCTTGTGAGGCCCGGTCTGTCCGAAGGGGGTGACGGAGGTCATCACTAGATCGGGTCTCAGCAGCTTCAGCGCGGCGAACCCGAGGCCCATGGATGCCATCGCGCCCGGAGTAAAGCTCTCGATCAGGATCTGGCTATCCGCTACCAGGCCCCGGAACAGGTCTTGCCCGGCAGAGCTTTCCAGATCAAGAGTCACGCCCTTCTTGTTGGTGTTCAGGTGTAGAAATAGCGCGCTCTTTTCAATATTGCCCTCTTGCTGGGGCAAGGAGCCACTATGCCGGCTGGGATCTCCCCGGCGGGGTTGCTCCACCTTAATGACCTCGGCGCCGTAGTCGGCCAGCATTTTGGCGCAGAAAGGCCCGGCGATACCGGTGGCGATTTCCAACACCCTTATCCCTTGAAGGGCCATGAAGGGCATATCTTCCTCTGGGGGGAGGCTAAGTACCGCCCATTCTCTACGGGCGGGCAACGCCTGTCAACACGCTCAGACGGGTGCTGGGCAAGATTGGCCGATCGGCGCCCGAGGAGAGTGGGTAAAGTATATGCAGTTAGAAAACGGCAGGAGCGGTGCTGCTCACCGGAATGCTCCGGTTATGAACGGTTCCTACCGTAATCGACCGGTTTACCCAGATGAAAGCCCTCCACCGGAAAAAAGTCTCCGGCCCGAAGTGCTTCCAACAGGTCGGCTTGGGAGCGAATTTCACCATTGAAGACGGTGGTCCCTTTCCCCAGGCCATTGTTGGAGTGTGCGTCACTGCCTCCAGTCCCATTGAAGTCCAGCAGTTGGACGACCTCCTGGGCAAAGCGGTTCTCCGCCTCACTATTGGCCCCGTTGACCACCTCCACCTCATCCATCAACTCAAAGATAGGGTGGCGGATCGCCTCCTCGGCAGTGGTTGGGACCGGCGACCAGTCCCCGTAGAGCAGATTCTGGGTATACACGCCGGGCAAGGAAAGGAGATAGCGGAATGGGTGGGCCAGTATCATGAATCCGCCAACCCGGTCCACCTCCTTGCGCAATCGCCGGATGGTTTCGATGTCACCGCTGTAGCCGGTGACGTAGCCGTCCAACCCCAGGGTGATAATGTGCCCCAGGGGAGTGTACAGCTCCAGGGCATTTATCAGGATAAGTTCCTGGTCTTTGGCGAACTCCAGGAAATCATGACGTGGCCAGCCGACGTGCTCCGTAATCATCACGCCGGTCAGACCCACACGTTTGCACTCCTCCACCATTTCCTCAGGCGTAAGGGCACTGTCGGGGCTACCCCGGTTGGTATGGACGTGCAGGTCAAAGATCGAAGCCAAAGTCTGGATTTCCTCCTACAAAACAACGTACGGCGGCAAAACAACGTACGGCGGGATTTGGGCACCGGGGTATTTATAGCGGATTGTGATGGTACCCGTCAAGAACTATCGGCCCGCGAGCCTTGCGATGGCACGCATCAATTCCGCTCGGTTATTCAAATACCTCTCAACGCTGATGAAACCCTACGGGTGCAGGATGACCTTGCCGAATTGGGCGCGGCTGGCCAGATAGCGGTGGGCCTCGGCGGTTTCGCTCAGGGGGAACACGCGGTCGATTATGGTCTTGAGGGTCCCCTGGTCCACCAACTCGACGATACGGCCCAGGTCCCTGGTCGTCTGGGCAGGAGGTTGGGCCTCGCCCAAACGCCAACCGACGACAACCTGCTGATGGCGGCTTTCCGCCAGGGCATCGTCCACCACCGGGCCCACGCCACTGCTGCGTCCAACGGAGACCAGGCGTCCACCGTCTGCCAGGGCCTGCTGGCTACGAGAAAAAACGTCGCCGCCCACCATGTCCAATGCTACCTGTACCCCTTTGCCATCGGTTAACCGCTGCACCTCCGGCAGGAAGTCGTGGCTGGTGTAGTTGATGGCTTCATCGGCCCCCAGCTCCTTGGCCCTGGCGACCTTGGCATCGGTGCCGGCGGTGGTGATCACTCGGGCGCCGGCAACGTGTTTGGCGATCTGCACACCCGCCATACCCACTCCGCTGCCCGCAGCCTGCACGAGGACGGTCTCGCCGGCCGCCAGCTTGGCGGTGTTCAAGAGAGCCACCCAACTGGTCAGAAAGGCCACCGGCAGGCTGGCGGCTTGATCGTAGTCCACACCGTCGGGCAGGGGTATCGCGTTCGCCCCATTGGCCGCCGCCAGCTCGGCATAGCCTCCTTGGGGTAGACGTACAACCACCCGCTGGCCCACGTGGACGTTTTCCACCTCAGAGCCTATCTCCACCACGTCGCCGGCCACGTCCCAGCCGATTATCAAGGGCTCGGCCAGAGGAGCCGTCGCATTGGTACCGGCCCGGCGGCTGAGGTCGCCACGGTTGATCGAAGCCGCACGCACCCGTATCAAAACACCATCAGGGCCGATGGCCGGGTCCGCCACTTCCTCGTATCTGAGCACGGTCTCGTCGCCGTATTCGTGGACACGGATCGCTTTCATTTCCCGGTTTCCTCCTTGGGATGAGATTTGGGGATGAGATATGAGCAGCCCTCGCGGCAAGGCCAGATCGTGAAGGGTGCTGAAATTTCTGAACCGGCATAATCTTACACCATTGCCTGGGGCCGCCCCAGGGGAAGAACCACCCCAGATCGCATGCCTGAGCACTGTATCTGGCCTATGCTACAATGCCGTGGGTTGGCACCTTGTTCCCCTTTAGAACCTGTGAGGGGTGCACCCCTCACGCTCCCCGAAATAGCGGGGTAATTATGCATTTATGGCTTTTGATCGCTTAAGGAGGGATTATCCATGGCGCAGATGACCGCCGGCCGGGTGATTATCGAAGCGTTGCGTGCCGAAGGCGTGGAGTATGTCTTTGGGCTGGTGGGCACCACCACCAATAGCATCGTTACCGAGCTGTACGGACGAAGCGATATCCGCTTCATCGACACCCGCCACGAAGAAGGCGCCGCCTTCATGGCCTACGGCTACGCCCGGGCTTCGGGCAAGCCGGTGGCCTGCGTCACCACCTCCGGGCCGGGGACCATCAACCTTTTGACCGGCATCTCCCTGGCCTACAAGGGCCATGCTCCGGTCATCGTCATCGCGGGCGACACGGCCCGCGACTACATCGACCGCGACGGTTCCCAAGCCTTCGATCTGGTTGGGCTGTTCAAACCGGTCACCAAACTGGCGATACAGGTCAATAAGACGGAGCGCATTCCCGAGATGATGCACCACGCCTTTCGGACGGCCCTTTCCGGGAAGCGGGGCCCCGTTTTATTGGACATACCCAGAGACTTGATGGACGGCCAGACCCTGGACTGGGATGCGCCGCCGCCGGGTTCCTACCGCGCGGTGGAGGACCGCATCGAGGGCGATCAGCGGGCCATACAGCAGGCAGCCAACGCCATCGCGCAAGCCCAGCGGCCCTTGCTTTTGGCCGGTGGCGGCATCATCGATTCCGAGGCCAGCAACGAAGCCGTGGAGCTTGCCGAGCTACTGGATATGGCCATGGTGCCATCATACGGCCACAACGACGCCGTACCCAATAGCCACCGGCTCTACGTTGGCCCTCCCGGTGGGCGTGGCGCCGGTGAGGCGGCCGAGGCCATAAATCAGGCCGATGTGATTCTGGCCCTGGGCACCCGGCTGAGCCAGGGCACGACGGGGTGGAATTACAACGTGATCAATCCGGAGACTCAGATACTTCAAGTGGACATAGACGCTCAGGAGATCGGACGCAACTACCCGGTAGCCGTGGGCATCGTCGGGGATGCCAAAGCGGTCGCCCAACAGCTACTCCGGCTGCTGCGCCTCCAGTTTCCCGAGGGACGAGAGAATCCCCAGTGGCGGTCCAGGATAGAAGAGCTGGCCGCTCGCCGGGAAGCCCGATTGCGCAACGAAGTGGAACCGGGCGGAGACCCCATGATGCCTCAATCCGTCTTTCCCGAGCTGAACAAAGCCCTGCCTCGAGACTGCATGGTGACCCTGGACGCGGGAGTGGCCACCGGCTTGGCCTACGACCGCCTGCGCTTCGAGGAACCGCGCACCATGTTCAACTACGCCGGCCAGGGCGGTCTCGGTATGGGTCTATGCGTCGGTTTGGGCACCAAGCTGGGCCGGCCCGACCGGGCCGCGATCAGCATCCAGGGCGACGGCGGTTTCCTCTATACCTCCCAGGAGCTGAACACGGCGGTGCGTTTCGGCATACCCCTGGTGAGCATAGTTCTGAACAACAGCTGCCACGGCGCCGAGAAGGCCCAGCAGGAGCGTCTCTTCGACGGACGGTTCATCGGCGTCGACCTGGTCAACCCGCGCTTCGACCAACTGGCCGAGGTTTACGGCGCCCGCGGCTTCTTCATCGAGCAACCCGGCCAGATCGCGGATGCCGTGCGTGAGGCCCTGACCCTGGATGGGCCCAGCGTGATCGAGATTCCGGTGGCCGAATACTTCCCTCCCGCAGCGCCCACACCCGCCCGCAGCTAAGCACCGGTTGAGCCGTTTCTGACGTACTGTCTGCTAAATAGCTTTACCACATCACAATTTGCGACAATCCCCCCATCCGCCTCCGGCGGATCTTTCCGGCGCAAGACGGAATCTAGGGAAGCGTTGGCTGGACCCGCCGCAGGCGGATGACGGACGGGGGTATCAAGCCATTTGCGAGACACAGACCTATCTAACGCCAGTCGCCGATCTTTGTTAGCCTCCCCGGTTGACGGATTTCGTATCATAATTTAGAATACTTCAATTGGTGCAACATCAATTAATAGGCGGTGAGGCGGTGTTTAATTTCGTGCATCACGTACGCTTTCTGGTCCACGACAGGGACGCCATGGTGGAATACATCCAGAACACGTTTGGTATGAAACCGGACAGGCTTGAGGTGTACGAACAACGGGGAATGAAGAACGCGATATACAAAGTTGGTCCCACCAGCTTTGAGATCACCGAGCCATTGGACCCCGACTCCGCCATGGGCAAGTTCCTGGACCAGCAAGGGCCCGGTGTGTACCACCTGGCCTGGGGGATAGACAACCTGCAGCAGGTGGCCCAAGACCTGGCCGCCAATGGCGCCAACCTTCGCGGCGAGGGTGGCATCAGCCAGAGCGCCGACGGCTACTCGACCATCAACATCGACCGGGAGAGCTCGCTGGGCCTGGCCTTCCAACTGGCCGAGGGTTAGCCCACGGTGCGGAACAGGGCACTTTGATGCAAGTCTCCGAGATAATCGGCTCCGTGCGCCGGATGACAGACGTGTTTTACGGCCGCCTACTGATCGGCGTTGCCTCCTTCATCATGGTCTTGACCATCGTTCCATTGTTCCATGGTTTGACGGTCTGGTTCGTGGTCCTGGAGCAACATTTCCAGTGGAACCGTACCCAGCTATCCCTGGCGTTCTCCCTGGCGCGGGTAGAGGGGGGAATCGTTGGCCCTCTAGAAGGGCTGCTGGTGGACCGGCTGGGCGCCCGCAGCATGGTGTTGATCGGTCTGCTTATCCTGGGCGCCGGCTTCCTGATGTTCAGCCAGGTGCGATCACTGTGGCAGTTCTACGCGGCCTTCCTCGTCATGAGCTTGGGCGGAAGCATGGGCGGCTGGCTTCCCATGATGACGGTCCTCAATAGCTGGTTTGTACGAAAGCGCGCCAGGTCAATCTCCCACGCAATGGTGGGCTACAGGTTGGGCGCGGTAATCCTGGTGCCACTTTTGGCCTGGGGTGTGAGTGAGGAACAGTTTGGGTGGCGAGCAGTCGCCGCTGGGATCGGCGTGATGATATTGGTTCTGGCCTATCCCTTCTCCCGTTTGATTCGCAACCGTCCGGAGGACTTTGGCCAGATGCCGGACGGCCCGGCATCTGCACCGCCCCTACAGTCCACGGCATCGGCCCTTCCCGGCGCGGATGAGCGTGAGTTTACGTGGCGGCAGGCCGTCCGGACCCGCGCTTTCTGGCAGATCAGTTTCGGCCACGCCTGCTGTTCGTCCATTGTCGTGACCATCATGGTTCACCTGGGACCCATGCTCACCGACCGGAACTTCTCACTGCAAACCGTGGGGCTCGTGGTATCGGTATACGCTTTCATCGGGATCGCGTCTACCATGGTGGGCGGGTATCTGGGGGACAGGGTCCCCATGAGGCTGGTGATATTCGGATTCTCACTATTCCAATCTATAGCCATCATCGTCCTCCTCCTGGCCAACGGCCTTCCCATGGTTTTCCTCTTTGCGGTGCTCATGGGAATCGGCGAAGGCCGAGGTCCGTTAACTACAGCCATCCGTGGCGTCTACTTTGGCCGCAGGGCCTTCGCCAGCATCATGGGCATCTCCATGGTGCCCATGAACGTCCTCCTGTTCACCCTCCCGCTCTTCGCCGGATACATGTTCGACGCCACCGGCAGCTACGGCATACCGTTCACCATAATTGCGGCGGTCGGTTTCGTCGGCGCCACCCTATTCCTGCTCCTGGGGGAACCAAAGCCGATGGCGGCAGCGGCGGGGCCGCCAGAGGCAAGCCCGGCGTAGGAAGCCAACCTGTCCTGGTCACAGGCTTGCCATTACCCCACCGGCCCATACCCGGATCTCAGTCCGCGTTGGCTGATTTGCCCGCGGACACCATGACGTCTTGACACTCCAGATTCCTGGGCATAGATTACGCATGATGCCAACTGCATGATGCCAACTGATTGATGCGGCCGGCGCCGCTGGTCTGATCTGGGAAATCAACCGGAAAGGAAGACCCTATGACTACAACCGTCCGCAAGGACAGCGAAAGCCCCAGGGAATACAAGGTGTTGGGCACCAGGCCCATACGCCACGACGGTTATGAGAAGGTCACCGGCGCCGCCAAATACGGCGCGGACATACAGATGCCCGGCATGCTCTACGGCAAGGTACTGCGCAGCCCCTATGCCCACGCCCGTATCCGTGGCATCGATACCAGCAAAGCCGAAGCGCTGCCCGGGGTAACCGCCGTGCTTACCTCGAAGGACTTCCCCATCATCGAAGACCAGGTAATCGACCTTGCCGAAACCCAGGGCAATGTACGGCTGATGGCCGAGCACGTGATGGCCCATGAGAAGGCCCTGTACAAGGGTCACGCCGTCGCCGCGGTGTCCGCCACCAGTATCCATATTGCCGAGGCAGCCGCGAAGCTCATCGAAGTGGATTATGAGGTGCTGCCCACGGTCCTCACGCTGCACGATGCCCTCAAAGATGATGCGCCGCTGCTCCACGAAAACATGACCACCATGTTCAAGGTGGAGCGGTTCGGCCGGGGTGAGGACACCGGCGTTCAGAGCAACGTGGCCGGCCACATCCAGCACAAGCTGGGGGACGTTGAGAAGGGATTCAAGGAAGCCGACATCATATTGGAGCGGGAGTTCAACACCCAGACCGTGCACCAGGGATACATCGAGCCCCACGCGTCAACCGCGTCCTGGGGCACCGACGGCCGGCTCACCATCTGGACCTGCACTCAGGGGGCCTTTGCTATCCGGTCCTCCACGGCAGCCATTACCGGCCTGCCCGAGTCGATGGTCAAGGTGGTTCCCACGGAGATCGGCGGTGGGTTCGGGGCCAAGATCACCACCTACCTCGAGCCGGTAGCCGCCATCCTATCCAGGAAGAGCGGCCGTCCGGTCAAGATAGTCATGGACCGCAAAGAGGTTTTCGAGGGCACTGGTCCCACGTCGGCGACCCACATGCGGGTCAAGCTGGGGGTCACCAACGACGGCCACATCACGGCGGGTCAGCTGTATCTGGCCTACGAAGCGGGCGCTTATCCCGGCTCCCCGGTGGGCGGAGGGGCCCTGAGCGGTTTCGGGCCCTACAACATAGTGAACCAGTTGGTGGACGGATATGACATCGTCTGCAACAAGCAGAAGGTGCAGGCCTACCGTGCGCCCGGTCAGCCCCAATCAGCCTTCGCCGTTGAGCTCGTCATCGACGAGTTGGCGGAGATGCTGGGCATTGATCCCTTGGAGTTACGGCTGAAGAATGCCGCCAAAGAGGGGGACCGAATGTCCAACGGCGTCCCCTATGCGCCATTCGGTTGTAGCGAACTGGAGGAAGCCATGAAGGCCCATCCTCACTACACCGCCCCATTGGAAGGCCCCAACCAGGGGCGTGGCGTCGCCGTGGGCTTCCGCTGGCAGGGCGGTCAGACTTCCTCGGCCACCATCAACGTCAATCCCAACGGCACCATCAACCTTATTACCGGCTCCGTCGACATCGGGGGCACCCGGGTCGCCGTGGCCATGCAGGCCGCCGAGGTGTTGGGTTTGAGGGCCGAGGACGTGGCCCCCACCGTGGTTGATACCGACACCATCGGATATACGGCCACCACCGGCGGCAGCCGGACCGCCTACGACACCGGCCTGGCCGCCATCGCCGCCTCCGAAGAAGTCATTCGCCAGATGAGCGCCCGGGCCGCCCTGCTCTGGGAGGTCCAGGATGAGGACGTGGAATTCCACGACGGCACTTTTATCTGCACCAAGAACCCGGAGGACCGGATAAGCTTCAAGGACCTGGCCGGCCGGCTCATGCGCACCGGCGGCCCCATAACCTGCTCGGTGGCCACCAACTCCACGGGGGTCGGGCCCATCCTGGCCGGTAACATCGTGGACGTGGAGGTGGACCCGGAGACGGGCAAGGTGGACATCCTGCGTTGCACCGCCTTCATCGACGCGGGCAAAGCGGTGCACCCCGCCTACGTGGAAGGGCAGATGCAGGGCGGCACCGTTCAAGGCATCGGCTGGGCATTGAACGAAGAGTACTTCTACACCGCAGACGGCACCATGTCCAACTCCAGCTTCCTGGACTACCGCATGCCCATCAGCTTGGACGTGCCCATGATCGACACCGTCATCATCGAGGTGCCCAACCCACGCCATCCCTACGGCTTGCGCGGAGTGGGCGAGGTGCCCATCGTACCCCCGCTTGCCGCCGTGTCCAACGCCATCTACCACGCGGTGGGCGTGCGCATGAACACGCTGCCAATGACCCCCGGCGCTATCCTCGAAGCGCTGGACGCCAAGAAGTCCCAAGGATAGTCCCAAGAGTTAAGAGCAGGGAGACACAGATGGCGGCCGGGATGAAGCCCAGAGAGTTCCTTGAGCTGCTCCCAGACCTGGTGAGGCAGCAGCTACCGCCGGAGCTGGAGGACTTTGAGGTCAAAGGCCCGACAGGCAGCCTGGTAAAGCTCCATTACAGGCAGCCCACGGTCCATTACGAGGTCTGGCTTCGGCGCCGCCTCAAACACGTGGAGCTGGGTCTCCACTTTGAGGGCGACCCGGACAGCAATCACCGCTCCATCGATCTGCTGAGCCAACGGGCTGACGACATCCGGGCATCGCTGGGTCCAGGCGTGGAAGTGGGTGCCTGGGACAGGGGATGGACGCGGGTCCACGAGACGCTGCCCTGGGAGCCCCTGGGGGACGACTTTCTCATCGAGGTTTCGCTGAAGCTCTCGGGTATGATTCGGACGCTGGAGCCCTTGCTAGCCGCGGAGACCTCGTGAATCACATGGTACTGCACCAATCACCCCCATCCTAACCTTCCCCCGTAAAGGGGGAAGGGACTGGTCCGCTCCGCTCCCCCGTTTGTAATGTGGGATTGAGGGGGATTTTCTCGTCCGTTTTCAACGCGTCCGGGGGCGGGGAGGACGACAGGGAAGACTTAGCACTCAGACCCTGGTCATTAGCTCCATGTTGTGGCCGTCGGGGTCGAGGAAGTAGAATCCTCGGCCGCCACGGCGGGTGTTGATCTCCATGTTTTCGGTCTCGCGGGGTCCGCTGCCGTATTTGATGCCCTCGGCCTTGACCCGGCCGAAGATGGCGTCGAAATCCTCATCGGTCACGTGAAAGGCGTAGTGGTGGCTCTCGAACCCCTCCCGGTTGTCGAAGTCCAGCGTAAAAGTGTCGTTGACCACCACGGGCGCGAAATGTCCTGCGGGTCCATCATAGGATAGGCCGAAGATCTTGGCGAAGAACCTGGCCGACGCCTCGTGGTCGTGGGCGGGTACGATCGTATGGTTCAGAAAGATAGGCATAGTTCACCTCCCATTGCGGTTGACTCTCACCAGTAGCAGGTCTGCGCCGGATACGCACCGTTCCAGACCTTAACGTTAAGCATATTCTCTGGCTTGCCGCAGGTCAACCGTGGCTTTTCGGTAGGCAAAGATGATGGGCAACTTGACCGGCTCCCGTCAGTCCCACTAGAATCGATATCGGCTGGTCCGGCGGCGACCTTCACGCTGGAATTGGCGGATCGGTTCGGTCAACGATTTCCACAATTCATATCAGGTAGGTAACGCTATGCCTGGATACAAAGTTATTTCATCGGATTCCCACATCATCGAACCCGAAAACCTTTGGCAGGACCGCATCGACGCCCGGTTCAAAGAACGCGGGCCGCGGCTGCTTCACGAGGAAGACGCGGACCAGTGGATCTGCGACGGCCTGCGGTTCGGGGCCATCGGCCTGAATCAACAGGCGGGCGTACGATTCGAAGACCCGGATAAACTGAGCGTCCAGGGCTCCATGGAAACCGCCCCCCTGGGCGGGCTTGACCCCCACGAGCACGTCAAGGACATGGACCTGGACGGCGTTGCCGGCGGAGTGCTCTACCCATCCCAGGGATTGACCCTGTTCCGCGTGCCGGCCACCGACGTGCTGTCGGCGTCGTTCCGGGCATATAACGACTACCTTGCCGAGTTCTGCGCGCCCTACCCCGATAAACTCAAGGGCATCGCCATGATAAACCTGGACGACGTGACGGACGGGACCAGGGAGTTGGAGCGTGCGGCAAGGTTGGGACTGGCCGGCGCCATGATCTCGGTCAGCCCGAACCTGCCCTACAATCATCCGGCCTACGAAGGTTTCTGGGCCGCCGCTCAAGACCTGGCCATGCCCCTGAGCCTGCACGTGGGCACCATGCGCTGGAAGCCGGGGATGGACACAAGCGGCGTGGCGGTACAGTCATCCGTCGACTTCCCCAACCGGGAGTACGACGCCCGGCAGTGTGTCTACGGGATGATCTTTGCGGGCGTATTCGAGCGTTACCCCAAGCTAAAGGTGGGCGTGGTGGAGTTCGAGGTCGCCTGGGCCCCCTACTTCATGAGCCGGATGGACAACTTCTACCTGCAACGGGCCGTGGGAGTCCACGGCTACCGGTTCAAGGGAGACGCCTTGCCCAGCGACTTCTTCCGCAGCAACATCTTCATCGGGTTCCAGGAGGACGAGCTGGGGATACAGCTTCGCCATCACATCGGGGTGGACAACCTGCTCTGGGGCTCGGACTATCCCCACGCCGAGTCCACTTTCCCCAAGTCCCGGGAGATCCTCGAAACCATCCTCCAGGGCGTTCCCGAAGATGAAAAGGCCCGGATCGCCGGAGGAAATACGGCCAAGCTGTACGGGTTCAGCTAGAGGCTGTGCCGATACCGGACCCGCTGGCAAGACCGGGGGCAGTCTGTACTTCGGTCAGCACCTGGTATTGCAGATAGCCGTTAGAGTCTTTCGTTCGCCCCGAGCCTGTCGAAGGGCTCACCGCGAACGGAGGTGAAATCCCCGGCTACCGAAAGGAATCGCTAACCCGGCGACACCATCTGCCGGCCCAACTGGGGCCAGGCAGCGGGAGCGCCGGCCTTCTCCAGGCGTTGTTCGATGGGCAGGTCCTCATCCCAGTAATAGGCGATGAAGCGGCGTCCGTTGATTTCCTTGGATCGGTCCGAAGCCAACCAGACCACCGGCGCCTGCATCGCCTCTGGCTGAATCATGTCGCCGCGGTCATACTCGGTGTCCCGGGCGATCAGGTTGGTGTTGGTGGGACCACCGGGGACCAGCACGTTGGCCGTCACCCCGGTGCCCTCAAGCTCGCCCGCCATGGTGGCGATCAGGGCCTCGTGGCCGGCCTTGGCGGGACCATAGGGAGACCCCATCTGGCGGTACATGGTGTCCAGGCTGGTGGTGACGCCGATGATCCGGCCCCATTTCTGGGCCAGCATGTGGGTCACAACCGCGCGGGCCATGAAGAACTGGCCGCTAAAGTTGATGGCCACGACCTTGCTCCACGCTTCGGGGGAGGTCTCCCAGAAATTGGTCCGGGCCGCCGGTCCCAAGCCGAGGACCCGGGGATTGGTGCCGGCGTTGTTCACCAGGATGTGCACGCCGCCCAGCTCCGCCACGGTCCTGCCAACCGCACTCTCCGCATCGTCGGGGTTGGAGATATCGGCCACGACCGTGATGACGCAATCGTCCCCACCTGTTTCGCGTATATCATTGGCGGTCTGTTCGAGCCAGGTCTCATTGATGTCCATCATCGCCACCCTGGCCCCGGCGCCCACCAGGGCTACGGTCATGGCGCGTCCCATACCGATGGGGCTTCCGGCGCCGGTTACGATGGCTACTTTTCCCTCAAGTGGTTTTTCCTGCATGACTTTCCTCCCTGTCTAATCGTCGTGGACCAATCGGCGAGCTGACGCACCCCCATTCCTTCGACTGCGCTCAGGACAGGCCTAACCTTCCCCCGTCGAGGGGGAAGGGAAATGTCCTACCGGGGCTGGAACCACGATTCAGATAGGGCCAGACCTGCGGTGCTGCTGACGTTGTCGCCCCGTTGCTCTGGAAACGCCCGCCCCATGGCCGCAGTGCCGTTCAGGGTCAACTGGACCTTGCGGGCTGGTACGAAGATGCTGGTCCAGCCCAGCGGCCTGTCCGGAGAGCTGCCTGCCGGTGTGCCGGTGACGAAGGGCTTGCCGAAGTCAAACCAAGTCATGGCGATGGTCTCTTCCTCGGTGTCGACGTGCTCGGTCCAGAAGTAGGTGGCGTCACCCGTCCGGGAGAAGACGGCGTCGATAACCGGAATACCCTGGTCGGCAAACTCTCCCCTGTTGGAGATCACCTCCTGGAGCCAGCGGGTCATGGCGATGTTGTCCGAGTAGATCCGTATCTCGTCCAACGTAACGTCGCTCTTGAGGAACAACACGTGGCCCGGCCCTCCCGGCGAAACCAGCACCCGCCAGTGGGCGGCCCGTGTGGTCATGGGCCCGTTCTCTTCGTCGTGAAGGCGCATGTAGTTGTTCTCGCCGGTCATGAGCACATCGGTGGGTCCTGGGTCACTCACCATCATTCGCCTCCCTTCATTGCTGGTGCCAGATACCGTCAACCGGAATCTCAACTATGCGGTTCACGTAGATGCCCGGAACGTGAATGTGGTCCGGCTCCAACTCTCCCGCCGGCACCACGTCGTTTTCCACCTCCACGATGGTTACGGTGGCAGCCATGGCCATGATGGGGTTGAAGTTGCGTTGGGCCAACCGGAACTGAAGGTTGCCGAAGGTGTCGGCCTTCCAGGCGCGGATGAAGGCGTAATCAGCGGGAAGTGGGTCTTCCAGCACGTAGGTGCGGCCGTTGATCTCCCGGTGCTCTTTGCCTTCGGCCAGCTCGGTGCCCACGCTGGTGGGCGTATAGAAGCCGCCGATGCCGAAGGCGGCGGCCCGGATCCGTTCGGCCAGAGTGCCTTGAGGCACCAGCTCCGCATCGATCTCATCGTCGTTGTACATCCGCACAAAGGGGCTTATCCGGGAGGGGTGCGTAGCGGCGGTAAAGGCGCAGATCATCTTTTTCAGTTGGCCGGCCTCTACCAGCGTTCCCACATCCATGCGGCCGTCGGTACCGCCCGCGCCGTTGGAGATGCCGGTTAGGTTTTTCACTCCCAGGCGGTGGAGAGCGCCGATAAGGTTCGGAGGGGCGCCCACTCCGCCGAAGCCCGGGAACATGATCGTTGCGCCGTCGGGAATATCGGCCACCGCCTCGTCGAAGTTGCTATAGATCTTGCTTTTCATGGAGTCAATCTCCTGGGACAGTCTCCTAGAAACCGTCTTGGGGTTCGTCGGGAATGCATGGGGGCCAACCGTCAGCTAGGGACCGGCATGGCAATGGGAGTTTATGGCGGTGGGCCGATGGGGTCAAGTAGCGGCCGGGAACTGGAGAGATACGCCGCCGGCAATGCAACCCTCGCCACTTTCTAGAGACGGTTGCCTGCCGGCGCTGCCCTGCGTACAATTCCTCACGTCAGGAATGGGGCCCGGGCAGATTTGCCCGCGTATGAGGGAGGTAAGCAATGCTGGATACCATCATCACAGGCGCAACCGTGGTCACACCCTCGGGAGTGGGCGAGTGGGACGTGGGTATTTCCGGGGAACAGATCGTCGCCATCGCCCTGCCGGGGGTGCTTCCCACCGAGGGCGCCACCACCATCGATGCCCGGGGAAAGATAGTGGTGCCCGGTGGCATAGAGACACATGCCCACGCCGCCGCCAACGTGCAGCCGGGCGCCCGTCAGCTGGTTGCGGGAACGCCCAATGCCGGCCCGATAGACCATTCCCTGGGCGCCATCTGGGGCGGCACCACCACCGTGATCGACTTTGCTCCCGTGCCCAACGAAGGAGACCTGGTAGAGGGCATCCACAACTTCATCTCTCCCTGGATAGGCAACGCCTACACGGATTACTCCACCCACTGTATCTACACCAACAACAATACCCCCGACGCCATCTCCCGCTACGGAGAGCTCATCGCCGCCGGCTTTCCCAGCATAAAGATCTTCACCACCGATATACGCCCGGCTGAGGGCCGCCAATACACGCTGACTCCCCTGGGCAAGATCGACGCGGGACGCCTGGAAGCCGTCATGGAACAGGTGGCCAAACACGACGGCGTGCTGGCGGTCCACGGCGAGGATGACGAGCTGGTGATGTACAACTATCTACTGGCCCAGCAAAGGGGCCTGTGGGACTGGTACAACGTCCACCTGATCCATTCCAAGACCGTGGAAGACCTGGCGTTCCGCAGCGTGGTGCGCCTGGCGGAACGCACCGGCGCGGGGATTTACTTCGTCCACGTGACGGCCAAGGAAGGCCTGGACGTCATAATGGAGGCCCGCAGCCGTGGCATGCCGGTATACGGCGAGGTGCTCACCCTGGCCCTGTCCTTCAACTGCGACCGCTATAAAGAAGCGGACGGCATGAAGTACCACACCTACCCATCCCTGAAGTATGAGGACGACCGGCTCCATCTGTGGGAGGGATTACTGCAACATGACCTGGCCTTTACGGCCACCGACAGCAGCTTCACCACCTACCTGGACAAGATCGCCGGGCGCAACGTCATGGATGTTCGCGGCGGCAACATCGGCATCGAGATACGCATGGGGGTGAACTACACCGAGGCGGTGGTCAAGCAGGGCATGTCTCTGGAGCGCTATGCCGACGTCACCTCCACCAACGCCGCCAAGCTGCTGGGCATGTACCCGAAGAAAGGCGCAATCTCCGTGGGCAGCGATGCCGACATCGCCATCATCGACCCCTCGGTCAAGAAGGCGCTGTCCATCGACGACCTGCACGTGCGCGACTACAGCCCGTGGGAAGGCTGGCAGATAGAGGGCTGGCCCACGACGGTGATGCTAAGGGGCAAGGTGATGGTGGACGGCGGGCGGCTGCTTGGCTCTCCCACCGACGGCCGGCTGATCCCCAG
>JADFJS010000018.1 GCA_022566155.1 Chloroflexota bacterium | reverse complement strand
AAATATGGAGTGCCGGTTTTCGAGGACGAATGCTACGTGGACCTGCGTTTTGAGGGCGAGGACGTATCCTCGTTTCACTCCCTGGACGATACCGGGCAGGTCATGTATGTGGGCTCCTTCTCCAAGATTATCGCGCCGGGCATGCGGATGGGCTTTATGGTTGCCCCGCCGGAAGTTGTGCAGCGGGCTATGAGCTTCAAAGCCGGTGGGGGAGTCAACCAGTTCGCCGCCCTGGCCATTGAAGAGTACCTGAAGCGGGACATGTACCGGCACATCGATGAGCAGAACCGGACGCTGCAGGTCAAGCGGGATGCCATGCTGGCATCCCTTGGCGAACATTTCGGCGGCGCCGCCACCTGGAACAAGCCCGATGGCGGACTATACGTCTGGCTGGAGCTACCGGAAGGCACCGACCTGGCCGCCATTCAGGGGCAGGTACTGGAAGAGGGGGTCAGCTACTACAACGGCACCATGTTCTCGCCGGACGGCAAAGGCGCCAATCTAGCCCGCCTGTGTTTCGGCCACCCCTCGCCCGAAACGGTCTACGAAGGCGTTGCCGAACTGGCCCGAATCTTTGAGCGTCACGGAGTCCTGGGCAGCTAAAATACCGGTTCTAGGACTGGCGCGCCGGCATGAGCTCGAGGCCCAGTCCGTTGGGGTCCTTCAGGTAAAGCGAGCCGCCAATCACCTGGTACTTGACCCGATGTTTGTCCAACCGGCCTTTCACTTGCTCGAACCGCTCCTGGGATATGGGCAACGCGATGTGCATGACGTTGCCCACGCCCTCGGGGGCCCTGCGGCGCAGCCGGGGCACGTTGGGAAAATCAAAGAAGGCCAATGACGTTCCGCTGCCGATGTCCACATTCATATGGGTGGAGTCGGCCGCGTCCCGATTTGCCGTCACCCGGATCACCGGCATGCCCATGATCTCGGAATAAAACTCCGCGGTGGCCTCCAGGTCCTTGGCGAACACCGCGATATGGTTCACGCCCTGGGTGGAAGCATCCTCGATGCCGCTGGGTATCCTGGATTGTAAGCGCTGCCTCTTGGCTTCCAACTCATTGGCTGCTGATGTGGTCATGGTTTCCACCTCGTTGGGTTGGCCCTCTCCCCATGGGAGAGGGGCCGGGGGGATGAAGGCGTCTTTAACACACCGGCCGGTTGGTCACGTCGGCGTCGACTTTTCGGCGAAGGAACTGGCCGCTGCCCAGGGTGCCGCTGAACTGACCGTTCTCCACCACCACCTTGCCCCGCAGGATGGTGGTCGTGGGCCAGCCTTCAATGTCGAATCCTTCCCAGATGCTGTAGTCGGTGATGTGAAAGTCGTCCCCGGCCAGCCGCTTCTTGATGTTGGGGTCGATGAGAACGATGTCGGCATCGCTTCCCGGGGCGATGACCCCCTTGCGCGGGTACAACCCCATGATCTTGGCGGCGTTGGCCGACGTTACGTCCACAAACCGCGGCAACGACATCCCACGCTTGGAAACCCCTTCACTGTAGGTGATTCCCATGCGGGTTTCGACCCCGTTATGCCCGCCGGTCACGTCGGACACGGTCTTACCGGCGATCTTAATCTCCCACGAGGTGCAGTATTCGTCGGTGGCCATGGTGTTTAGGCCGCCGCGGACGATCCCGTCCCAAAGGGCCAGCCGGTCCTCCTCCGATTTCAAGGAAGGGTAGGTGTGGTATTTCATGCCGTTCTCTTCCCGGTAGTTGTCGGCGTTGAAGCAGCAGTAGTTGTGCAGGGTTTCACCGTATACCGGCATCCCCTTGGCCCGGGACTCACCGATCGCCTGGATCCCCTGCCTGGCGCTGACGTGGACGAAGTAGACCGGGGAGCCGGTCCATTCAGCCACGTTCAGGACGCGGCGGAAGGACACGTCTTCGGACTCATTATTGTGCACCAGATTCATATTCCACCACTCCGTGCGCTCCTCTTCAGCCAGCTTGTGGTACATGTGCATGACCATGTCATCGTCCTCGGAATGGACCAGCAGCATGGCTCCGTTGCGCTGGATCTGCTCCATCAGGTCGTGAAGGTGGCCCATGCGGACCATCCTGCCCGAGCCGGCGGTGGTGGGAGGCCGGATGTTGGTGGTGAAGATCTTGACGGTGGCAAAGCCGTCCTCCACAGCCTCCCGCACCTGACCCAGGATGTTGGGCTGAATCTCACCCGAGAGCATCAGGTGGTGGGAGTAGTCGGCGTAGGAATTGCCCCGCCAGACGCCGGTACGCTCGGCAATCGCCTGGTTGATGTCGGTGCCCGGGCTCTGTATGGCGAAGTCCAGCAGCGTGGTGGTGCCGCCATAGAGGGCGGCGCGGCTCACCTGCTCCGGCGGCGCCGTACTCAGGTTTTGGCCTTGAACCACGAAGGGCGCCGCGATGTGAGCGTGGGGCTCGATGCCACCGGGAACCACGATCTTGCCCGATGCATCGACGACCCGGCCCACATCTTCGGTGAATGTACCGGGGGCGGCAACCGCCACGATCTTTTCCCCCTGCACCGCAATCTCCCAATCACCCACGCCCCAGGGAGTTACCACCTGGCCGCCTCGGATAATGAGATCTAGCATTGTCGTCCTCCTTAGTAGCCCTTTGGATTTGGTATCCCTTCGGGTTAGTAGCCTTTTGTGTTTGGTGGAGCCCGCCTGGTAACTTAGCTTGGCCTCGGTTACCGGTGGCGGGTAGGGAGTATCGGCATCTATCCCGCGACCAATGATTGGTCACACGGACGTGACCGATCTGGCCTCCTGGGGCAGTGAATCCTCCCAATGGGGGAGCTGGCGCCGAGACGTGGTGGGCAGGACAAGGACGGAGACAGCACCTACTAGGCTCAGTACCAAGGATATCGCAACGGTAATGTTGAAGTCGCCGGTCAGATCGCGTAGCACACCGCCAATGGCAACTCCCACCGCCATGCCGATGCCCGCTCCCATCATCTGCCAGCCGAAGGTTGTGCCGATGGGAGCGCTGCCGTAGTACTGGCGGTTGATGATGGGGAACGCGCTCATTTCGCCGCCGAAGCCTATGCCGAAGAGAACCGCGAACAAGTAAAACATCCAGGCGTCGTGGGCGAAGAACAGAATAATGATAGGCGCGCTTTGCATGAAGAAGCAAAAGGCCATGGCTCCTTTACTGCCCAATCGGTCGGCGGCGATGGGGACACCGAACCTTGTGATTGTACTGACCACCGACAAGGCAATGAAGAGCCCCGCGGCCGCACCCGGAGAGACCCCTTCTTCTTCGGCAATCTGCACCAGGTAGGCCATGATGATTGCGTGGCCGGCGCATCCCCAAAAGTGGATGCCGATGAGGTTCCAAAAGGCCCCGGTGCGCTGGGCCTGCTGCAGAAACACCTTGGCCCGTACCCTGGCACTCTCCGGCCCCTGCATCTTCTGGACAGGCTCGTCCTCCGGGGCGCCCAGGGGCTTCAAGCCGATCTGCGCCGGTTCGTCGTAAAACATCCTTATCAGCAGAAGCATGACGACGCCGCCGATGATACCCGTGATCCAGAATGCGGCCCGCAATCCGTCCGCGTCGTTGCTGTAAGCATGGATTATGAACAGGACCAGGGGAACGAACACCAGGGGTCCCATACCTTGGGAGGACTGCAGAATGCCCATTCCCAGTCCCAGGTGCTTCCGGAACCACATGGTTACCGCGGCCGTCAGTGGGACTTGGAAGATAGCCATGGCAGCGCTGAGCAAAATCCCGTAGACCAGGTAAAAGAGTACTAGACTGGTCGTGCTGCTGCCAAGAACCAGGCTGGCGCCCACCATGCAGGCGATGAACACCAAGGCGCCGGCAGTCATGGTGCGGCGATATCCGTATCGGTCGCCTAGCCAGCCCGCCAGAGGCGAAAAGAGGCCGCCGAAGATCCACTGGACCGCCAGGATTCCACCGACACGCCCAACGCTCCAACCGAAGGTCTCGACCAGGCGCGGCACCAGAACGCTAAAAGAGGTACGGACGGCGGATCCGCTAAGCCTTAGTCCGGCGGCCACCACCACCATGGCCCAGGCGTAATGGATTTTCCGTCCGGCGATGGAAAAACTGGGTGGGTCGAGGTTTATAATTAATGCCACTTGAAAGAATTAATTCCTCTTGGCAACAACCCTTGACAATAGCATGGGCGCGTGTATAATGTAGGGTTACTGACTTATGCCTCTCACGACGACTTCTGACACACTTCCGACCAACTTCAACCCTAAAACCTTCTTTTTGTGTCGTAACCCCGATTCCCAGGCTTTCCCCATATACTCGCCCTGAGGAGAACAGGATATGGTTGTCTCTCCCGCACGGGATGGGCAGGCTGTGCTGCCCACTGTCATGTCTTACGCCAAGATACCCCAGGTCTTAGATGTGCCCAATCTCATCCAGAGCCAGATTGAATCCTACGAATGGTTCAAAACCGAAGCGCTCACCGAAGTATATCAGGAAATCTCACCCATAGCCGACTACACCGGCAAGAAATACGAGCTGCATTTTCTGGAGCACTACTTCCGGCCGCCGAAATACACACCTCAGGTGTGCAAGGAGCGGGAAATCACCTACTCGCAGCCCGTTTACGTCAAGACCCGGCTGGTGATGAAAGAGACCGGGGAGATCAAAGAGCAAGAGATCTTCATGGGCGATATACCCATGATGACGCCCAATGGCACCTTCGTCATCAACGGCTCCGAGCGGGTGGTGGTAAGCCAACTGGTGCGCTCGCCCGGCATCTACTTCGTTTACGAGAAAAACGCGGTCAGCGACCGAAACCTGTGTTTCGCTAAGCTGATTCCCTCCCGGGGAGCCTGGCTGGAGTTCGAAACCAGCAACAAAGACGTTCTCTCGGTAAAGGTTGACCGCAAACGTAAGGTTTCAGCGACCACCTTCCTCCGGGCCCTGGGGATCGCCTCCGATGAAGAAATCCTAAAGCTGTTTGTCGACGTGGACACCGACGAGAACCACAAGTACATCCAGTCTACCTTGGACCGGGACCCCGCCGTGGATACGCGGGAACTGAACTTTAAAGACGCCGACCTGCGTTCCCTGTGGGAGTGGCTGCATCCGGATATCGAGTACGACGATGAACTGGCCAGGCGCATTGCCAACGCCCAGGTGGAGTTTTACCGCCGGCTCCGTCCCGGCGAGCCTCCCAGCCTGGAAAACTCTCGCAATCTGATCCGCAACCTGTTCTTTGGTCCCCGGCGATACGACCTGGGCCGAGTAGGCCGGTATAAGCTCAACCGAAGGCTGAAACAAACTGCAAATGCCGACCTGATGACCTTGACCGTGGAGGACGTGGTGGCGGTGATCCGCACCATGATACGTATCAACCAGGGAGACGGCCGTCCCGACGACATCGACCACCTGGGCAACCGCCGGGTCCGCGCCGTGGGCGAACTGGTGCAGAACCAGGTGCGCGTTGGCCTGCTGCGCATGGAGCGGATGGTAAAAGAGAAGATGACCCTGGTGGACCCGGAAACCGCGGCTCCCCAAGGGCTGGTCAACATCCGGCCCGTGGTGGCCGCCGTGCGGGAGTTCTTCGGCGGGTCCCAGCTTTCCCAGTTCATGGACCAGACCAATCCTCTGGCGGAGCTAACCCATAAGCGGCGGCTTTCGGCCCTCGGCCCGGGCGGTCTATCCAGGGAGCGGGCCGGGTTCGACGTGCGGGATGTCCATTTCTCCCATTACGGACGGATCTGCCCCATAGAAACACCTGAGGGCCCAAACATCGGCCTGCTCAGCACATTGGCCACCTACGCCCGCATCAACCCTTATGGGTTCATCGAGTCTCCCTATCGCAAGGTGTTCAAGAGCCTGCCCTGCACCTCGCCCGACTTGAAGGGGCGCACCGTCACCGAGACCATATCGGACGAATCGGGCAAGACCATCGTTGCCAAAGGGCGCGCCATCGGCGCCAATCGCATCGCAGCCCTGGCCAGCCTTCCGGAGGGCACGGAGATACCCGTACGTGCCTTCGTAACCCCCGGCGACCATGACGTGATCTACCTGTCAGCGGATCAGGAGGAGATATACCGGGTGGCCCAGGCCAACTCGGAGCTGGACCACCTCAACCAGTTTGTCGCAGACCGCGTGGAAGCACGGCTCGGAGAAAACTACATCCAGGAGTCGCCGGAATCGGTGGAATTCATGGATGTATCCCCCATGCAGATCATGAGCGTGTCCGCGGCCCTGATCCCCTTCCTTGAGCACGACGACGCCAACCGGGCCCTCATGGGGTCCAACATGCAGCGGCAGGCAGTGCCCCTGCTGCGCCCTCAGGCCCCAACGGTGGGCACAGGCATTGAAGGCCGGGTGGCGCGAGACAGCGGCCAGGTGGTGATTTCGGAAGTGGCCGGTGTGGTCACCTCGGTTACAGGGCGGGAGATCGTAATCACCGACGAGGACGGAAACGAGAACCCTTACCCGCTCATCAAGTTCGCTCGCACCAACCAGGGTACCTGCTTTAACCAACGTTCCCTGGCGGAGAATGGGGACGTGGTACAGCCGGGTGATATCTTGGCCGATAGCTCCTCCACCGACCATGGCGACCTCGCTTTGGGCCAGAATGTGCTCGTGGCCTTCATGTCCTGGGAGGGCTATAACTACGAAGACGCGATCATCATCAGCGAACGGCTGGTGAAGGATGATTATTTCACCTCTACCCATATCGAAAAGCACGAGATGGAAGCCCGCGAGACCAAGTTGGGGCCCGAAGAGATTACCCGCGACATACCCAACGTGGGCGAGACTAGCCTCAGGGACCTGGACGAACGGGGTATCATACGCATCGGCGCCGATGTGGGACCCGGGGATATCCTGGTTGGAAAGGTCACACCCAAGGGTGAAACGGAGCTGACGGCCGAGGAAAAGCTGCTTCGGGCTATCTTCGGCGAGAAATCCCGCGACGTTAAAGACACCTCTCTAAGAGTGCCCCACGGGGAACGAGGCAAGGTGATCGACGTCAAGGTGTTGAATCGGACCAATCGGGACGACCTGCCGCCAGGAGTAAACGAGGCGGTCCGGGTATGGATCGCCCAAACCCGGAAGATCTCGGTGGGCGATAAGATGGCCGGGCGCCACGGCAACAAGGGCGTGGTTGCCCGTATACTTCCCCCAGAGGACATGCCGTTCCTGGCCGACGGGACTCCGATGGACATAATCTTGAACCCCATTGGTGTGCCCTCCCGCATGAACCTGGGGCAGGTGCTGGAAACCCACCTTGGTTGGGCAGCCAGAGGGCTCAACTTCCGAGCCAACACCCCCGTATTCGACGGCGCCAAGGATGTCTCCATCGAGGATGCCCTGGCCCGGTTCTGGTTTGTCCAGCAAGCCGGGGCGGTTGAAAGCGGCCCGGGGATCGACGACCCAAGATCGGTGGACTACGCCAAAGTAAATGCCTGGCTTTCCGAAAAGGGCCTCGATTATGAGCTGCTGTTTGACGATGACGTCCAGGGTGCGGCCCAGGAGGCCTGCCTTAGGCTGTGGTTGGCCGAGGAGGCCGGACATGACCCTACGGGGCTTAGTGCCGAGGAAATGCACCAACTGGCCCTAAAGATACACCGCGAGCAGCGCATTGCCCCCCCAACCTTTGGCAAGTTCGAGCTATTCGATGGGCGCAGTGGAGAAGCCTTCGACCAACTCATCACTGTGGGCAGCATCTACATGCTAAAGCTGATTCACTTGGTGGAAGACAAGATACACGCCCGTTCCACCGGCCCTTACTCCATGATTACCCAGCAGCCCCTGGGCGGCAAAGCCCAGTTTGGAGGCCAACGGTTCGGTGAGATGGAAGTCTGGGCCTTGGAGGCCTACAGCGCAGCCTATAACCTTCAGGAGATGCTCACTGTAAAGTCCGATGACGTGGCGGGACGCGTGAAAACCTACGAGGCCATAGTTAAGGGCGAGCCCATCGGCCAACCAGGAGTGCCCGAGTCCTTCAACGTCTTGCTAAAGGAATTGCAAAGTCTCGGCCTGTCGGTAGAACTTCTGAACGAAGACGTGAGGCCTTCTCTGACCCAGGACATGCCTGACGACGCCGATCTATTTCAGCCACTGGAGACGACTTAATGGTCAGATTGTCGGACCGGACCGAAACCCAAGGAACAAACTTCAACGCGATTCGAATCTCTATCGCTTCCCCGGACCAGATATTGAACTGGTCTCACGGCGAGGTGACCAAGCCGGAGACCATCAACTACCGTACCCTCAGGCCGGAAAAGGACGGTCTCTTTTGCGAGCGCCTGTTCGGCCCCACCAAGGACTGGGAATGCTTCTGCGGCAAGTACAAGCGCATCCGGTACCGGGGCGTGATCTGTGACCGTTGCGGCGTGGAAGTCACGCGTTCCAAGGTGCGGCGGGAGCGTATGGGGCATATCCGCCTGGCCGCCCCCGTGGCCCACATCTGGTTCAGCAAGACCACTCCAAGCCGCTTGGGCCTCCTTCTGGACCTCTCTCCGAGGAACTTGGAGCGAGTGCTTTACTTCGCCCAACACATCATCGTGTCCGTGGACGAAGAAGCGAGAGCACAAACCGTTGAGGAAGAGGAGCTCAAGCACCAGGTTGAGGTGCAGAAACGGCATAAGGATGCCGACAGCCAGACTGAGGAACTCCGCCAGAAGCTGGAAGCCCTGCAGAATGGGGACGGCGCCGTAATCGACTCCGACGTAGATCCGGAGCAGGAAGCTAAAGCCATTCAGGTGGAGATCGACGCAATCGGTGCCCAGCTGGCCACCGAAGAGGGCCAACTGGACCAGCAATTGCAGACCAGCATCGACGAGTTGAAAGACCTGCGGGTGCACAAGCTCATCGCCGAGTCCCGTTACCGTGAGTTGAAAGAGCAATACGGCAACGTTTTTCAGGCGGCCATGGGAGCCGAGGCCATCCTGGACATCTTGAAGGTGCTCGACCTGGAGGCCCTGCGGGAACAGCTGATCCACGAGATGCAATCCACCTCAGGGCAACGCAGAAAGAAGGCGATCAAGCGGTTGCGAGTGGTGGAATCCTTCCGCCACAGCGGCAATCATGTGGCTGACATGATCCTGTCCATTCTTCCCGTATTGCCGCCTGAGCTACGGCCCATGGTCCAACTAGACGGTGGCCGCTTCGCCACCAGCGACCTAAACGACCTGTACCGCCGGGTTATCAACCGGAACAACCGTCTGAAGAGGCTGACGGTCTTAGGAGCGCCCGAGATCATCATCCGCAACGAGAAGCGGATGCTGCAAGAAGCGGTGGACGCGCTCATAGACAACGGCCGGCGAGGCCGCCCCATTCAGGGCAGCCACAACCACAAGCTCAAGTCCCTTTCAGACCTCCTCCGAGGTAAGCAGGGCCGGTTCCGCCAGAACCTGCTGGGCAAGCGGGTGGACTACAGCGGCCGCTCGGTGATCGTGGTGGGGCCCGAGCTCAAGATGCATCAGTGCGGCCTGCCCAAGCGCATGGCCCTGGAACTATTCAAGCCTTTCGTCATGCATCGCCTGGCCGTGTTGGGCATTGCTCCCAATATCAAAAACGCCAAGCGGATGGTAGAGCGGGCCCGACCCGAGGTGTGGGACATCCTTGAGGACGTTATCAAGGACCGGCCGGTCTTGTTGAACCGGGCTCCCACGCTGCACCGCCTGGGCATACAGGCCTTCATGCCCGTCCTGATTGAAGGAAACGCCATTCAGATACATCCCCTTGTCTGCTCCGCTTTCAACGCCGACTTCGACGGCGACCAGATGGCGGTTCACGTGCCTCTATCCCGCATGGCGGTGTTGGAAGCGAAGGAGGCCATGCTGAGCATTCATAATATGCTCTCCCCAGCCTCTGGGGACCCGCTGGTCGCTCCCACCTTGGACATGGTGATGGGTTGTTTCTACCTCACCGAGCTTCGGGAAGGGGCCCTGGGCGAGGGCAACCGGTATTATGATTTCGACGAAGCGCGAATCGCTCAAGCCTCCGGGTTGGTTCATCATCAAGCCCGCATTGAGGTGCGCCAAATTGAGGGCTCCGATGAGGAAGGTTGGACCGAGACCTCCCTGGGGCGGCTGATCTTCAACGAGATAATGCCCAGTGCTATTGGATTTCACAACCAGTTGATGGACCGGGCCGCCCTCAAAGACCTGACCGCAACCCTGTACCGCGACCTTAGCAACGAGGAAACCGCGGATGTGCTGGACAAGATTAAAGACTTGGGATTCCAATACGCCACCAAGTCTGGCATCACCATAGCCATCAACGACATTCAAGTATCACCCAAAAAGGAGCAGATTCTCAAGGACGCCACCGAATTGGTCGACGGCTACGAAGAACAGTATCAGTCCGGCCTGATATCGGAAGAAGAGCGCTACGACAAGGCGGTCGAGGCTTGGACCAGGGCGTCGGATAAGACCACCGAGCTGGTAGAGCAAGATTTGCACAACTTTGGCGGCATCGCGGTCATGGCCGTGTCTGGCGCCAAAGGTAACATATCCCAGATCAAGCAGATGGCCGGGATGCGGGGCTTGATGAGCAATCCCAAGGGCCGAATCATCGATATGCCCATCAAATCCAGTTTCCGGGAAGGGCTGACAGCTCTTGAGTATTTCATCTCCACCCACGGAGCCCGCAAAGGCCTGGCCGATACAGCTCTGCGTACCGCCGATAGCGGCTACCTTACCCGGCGGCTGATCGACATCGCCCAGGAAGTCATTATCCTGCGGGAGGACTGCGGGACCATCGACTCTTATTGGGTCACTAGCCGGCCCAACGACAGCCAACATACATCTCTGGCGATTCGTATCCTCGGCCGCATGGCCGCGGGTACGATAGCCCATCCCGAGACCGGAGAGATTCTGGTAGACCGGAACCAGGAAATAACCGAGGCCATCGCCAAGCAGATCGTGGACGCAGGCTTGACGGAAATTCAAGTCAGGTCGCCCCTGAACTGCGAGTGCCACCGGGGCGTGTGCCAGATGTGCTACGGCCGCCTGGCAGCCACCGGAAAGATCGTGGAGGTAGGGCAAGCGGTGGGAATCATCGCCGCCCAGAGTATCGGCGAGCCAGGCACCCAGCTCACTATGCGGACCTTCCACACCGGAGGCATCGCCGGCCTCGACATCACCAGCGGCCTGCCCCGCGTAGAGGAACTGTTTGAAGCCCGCGTACCCAAGGGGGCGGCAATACTGGCCGACATCGACGGCGTGGTGGCGATCGATTCGGACGACGAGGGCCGCCGGTTGCGGATGGTCAGCCGAGAGGAGTTCCGCGAGGACTACCCACTGCCGGAGAATGCTCAGCTATTGGTCGAAGCCGGCGAGTACGTGGAGCCGGGAATGGTCCTGGCCACGTTGGAGCCCCCGGTTAGTGGTGAGGACGGCGCTTCGGAGGACGTCTCTCAACCCGTCGAACAGATGATCGCCAACATCGGAGGCCGGGTGGAGCTTAACCCCGACGGAATCTCCATAGTCTGGGAGGACGTGGAGGAAAGGGAGCACCTGATTCCAGCCTCGGCCCACATCCTGGTCAACGATGGAGACGAGGTCAAAGCAGGTGACGCGCTCATCGGCGGACCATTGAATCCTCACGATATTCTTCACATCCGCGGCAAAGACGAGTTGCAGCGTTACCTGGTGGATGAAGTCCAACAAGTGTACCTGTCGCAGGGAGTCAGCATCCACGACAAGCATATCGAGATCATTCTGCGTCAGATGTTGAGGCGGGTCCAGGTGGAGTCCACCGGCGACTCCGACTTCATCCCCGGCCAGATGATTGACAAGGTCGTCTTTCAGCAGAAAAACGCCAAGGTGCTGGCCGAGGGCGGTGAGCCGGCAACGGCCAAACCGGTATTTTTGGGTGTAACCAGGGCTTCCCTGCTTACCGATAGCTTCCTCTCGGCGGCCTCTTTTCAAGAAACCACCCGAGTGCTGACCCAGGCTGCGGTCAGCGGTGCCCAAGACTGGCTGTTAGGCTTGAAAGAAAATGTAATAATCGGGCGGCTCATTCCCGCCCGCCTCCAGATACCCGGCCTGGACAAGCTGTTGGGGCAGGAGCCCGTTCCCGAGGTGGCCACCATGGTGCCCGGGGGCTGGCTGGGTATTGCCGAAACACCGGAGCCACTTAGTCTCGAAGCGGCCGCCAAGGAATTTCCAGACGTCGACCTCTTCAGTCCCAGCGATGATACCGAATCGGAAGGAGATGCCGACGACGCGCTAGCCGAGCAAGATGACCTGTTTACCGACGAAGCAGACGGCAGTAACGGCGTAGCCACCGGCGAATTGAACGACCACAGCGGAGACGGCCAAGCGCAGGAGACCAATGGCAGCGCTCCGATAGCGATAGAGACAGAAGATGAGCCCACGGACCTCGGCAGCGAGATCGACGGCGAGGATGGTCCTCCCGAAGACCTTCTGACCGAGGATGAAACGGAGGAGTAGCATCACCGGCCAGGCAGCACCGGCGGGAAATTCCCACAATGAGGGTTTGGGCCAGGGAGGGGCGGAGGGTCTTTCGGTGGACCTGGCTCCCAATAACAGCCGTCACTTGCACCTGGCCAACCCGGTAATGATCGCTTCGGGCACCCTGGGGTACGATGGCTACGGCCGGGGTATCACCGATGAAATGGACCTGGCCCGGCTGGGTGCGGTAACGCCCAAGACCGTCACCCGCCAGCGCCTGGATGGTAACCCTGAACCTCGCTGGGACCCGCCGTCCTACCGCCAGGCTTTGGAAGACGGGAACCTCATTTTTCTAAATTCCATCGGCCTGGCCAACCCAGGAATCGATGCAGCCCTTGCCGAGTTGGCTCCTCAGTGGTCCCGATGGGGCGCGACCGTGGTCATGAGCCTCGCGGGTGAGAGCGTGGAACAGTTCGGCGAGATGGCCGCCCTCACCCAGGGCGTAGCGGGGTTTCAAGCCCTGGAGTTAAACCTCAGCTGCCCGAATATCCACAACGGCGCCATCTTCAGCCACAGCGCTGAGCTGACAGCGGCGGCGGTTGGGGCGGTGCGCGCGAATACTGAACTACCGGTGCTGGCCAAGTTGGCGCCCAACGTACCCGATGTAACCGAGATCGCCCGGGCTGCGGTGGATGCCGGGGCCGACGCGCTGACAATCTCCAACACCATCCCGGCGATGCGCATTGACGTGGAGACCCGTAGACCGGTGTTGGGTGGCATAACCGGAGGCCTGTCTGGTCACGGATTGCGCCCCGTTTCCATGGCTCTAGTGTACCGGGTGGCCCAGGTGGTCGACGTTCCCATTATAGGGGTGGGAGGAATCTTCACCGCCGAGCACGTTCTGGAATACCTGATGGCCGGGGCAACGGCGGTCCAAGTAGGCAGCGCTAATCTGGCGGATCCCTGGGCGCCCTTCCGAATCTTGGACGCGCTGGTGGCCTATCTGGGCGAGCGGGGCATCACAGACATTCGGGAAATCATCGGCGCCGCCCAGGTATGAACCGGGGCTTAAACTGACATGAGCCGGCATTCCCCTGACTGTCCCGTCCCCCGAGTCGATAATCGACCGAATATCTGCCAGGAATCGACCATTGACTTAATTACAAAAAACGCTATTATTAACAATAATGTACTCGTTCCATTGGTTCTTCGGGTATTACTGCTTTTTCACCGGCCCCGGTGCCGCCGGTGAAGGTTTGGTTCCCGAAGCCAACTAATTAGACTGCCAGCCCAGGGAATAGCCAAGCCCCAACCGGCAGCGGTTGGGGTTTTTTATTGCCAAGACTGTCTATCCTAGAGAAATCGGCTGAATTTTAGATTCAACGGGGTGGGGAGTGATAGAGGCGGCCTTAATGAAGGTCTGCAATTAACAGCAAAGGGAGCAAAATCCGATGTTACCGTCAGCGACCCGGGACGTGCATATCGAAAGCACAACGCCGCTCATCACCCCTATAGATCTCGTCAACAAACTTCCCATTACTCCTAAAGTAGAACGCACCGTTATGTCGGGCAGGGAGCAGGTGCGCAATATCTTGAACGGCCAAGATACCAGACTAATGATGATATTTGGTCCATGTTCCATTCATGATGAAGATGCCGCCTTGGAATACGCGGGACGTCTGGTTGATCTTTCCGAGCAATTGAGCGACCGCATGCTGATCCTGATGCGCGTCTACTTCGAAAAGCCCCGGACCACCATTGGCTGGAAGGGCCTTATCTACGACCCCCATCTGGACGGCACCGTGGACATCGAAACAGGTTTGCACCGGGCGCGGGCTCTGCTGCTGAAGATAGGCGAGATGGGCATGTACGCGGGTACCGAGTTTCTGGACCCCGTGGTCCCCCAATATCTGGCGGGACTGGTTACATGGTCTACCATCGGCGCCCGTACCACCGAGAGCCAGACCCATCGCCAGATGGCCAGCGGGTTGAGCATGCCCGTCGGATTCAAGAACGGCACCAACGGGAACGCCCAGATAGCCGTAGATGCGATGGTCTCCGCCCGGTCGCCCCAGGGATTCTTGGGCCTCGATCACCAGGGCCGGACCGCATTGATCCGCACCACCGGCAACCCGGACGGGCATCTGGTGCTACGGGGCGGCAGTGGCGGCCCAAACTTCGGCGCTGAATCCATCGCAGGGGCAAAAAAACAGCTTGAGGCATCTGGTGTGCGCCCCCAGTTGCTGGTGGACTGCAGCCATGGCAACTCCAACAAGCAGCACACCCTGCAAGCCAAGACCCTCAAGGATGTGGTGGAACAGCGCCTGGCCGGCAACACCGACATCATCGGCTGTATGGCTGAGAGCAACCTGGAAGCGGGAAAACAAGACCTGAGCGATGACCCGTCTCAGTTGAGCTATGGTGTGTCAATCACGGACGCCTGCATTGGCTGGGAAGAGACACAAGAGCTGTTGACCTGGACCTATGGCCGGTTGGGAGATGCCGTTTAGCACCTGCGGTCCGCTTTCCTGTTTCTCCGCTATCTTGCGCAGCCCGACCACAATTATTTGTGTAGCGGCCCCGGCCCTGATCGCCGGTCCCCCCTGTTTACCAAGGTGGGTTTGCCCATCAGCGTGGGTCTCCCTTTGGATACAATTAATGGTAGACCGCCAGGCAAGGCGTGCAACACCGGGGTTCTTTAGTTACAATATATAATGTGTATGAACTTGTTATTTCTTCTCGCCCGTGATTATCCAAGCAGCCACATTTAGGTAATCACATAGGATGTAACCACATATGGTTTCTCTGCTACACAAGCTGGCCGGTGATGCCAGCGAGAAAAACCTGAAGAAAACCCGCCCCATCCGCGACAAGGTCAATGCCTTGGAAGAGGACTTTCAGAAGCTGACCGACGCACAGCTTCGGGACAAAACCGAGGAATTCCGCTCCCGATTGGCAGGCAAGGAAAGCATCGATGACATTTTATCCGAGGCCTTCGCCGCCGTGCGGGAGGCTGCCCGGCGCCATCTGGGTCAGCGTCACTACGATGTACAGATCATGGGCGGCGTAGTACTGCACCGGGGCCAGATCGCCGAGATGAAAACCGGCGAGGGAAAGACCCTGGTTGCTACACTGCCGATCTACCTCAACGCGCTTACCGGCAAAGGGGTCCACTTAATCACCGTCAACGATTACCTGGCCCGGCGGGACCCCGTGTGGATGGGTCCCATCTACCATGGCCTGGGTCTTTCGGTAGGCTGCCTGCAGCACGCCGGCGCCTACATTTATGACCCCGAAGCGGACGAAGATCCTTCACCCTCTTCCCGCAGCGAGGCAGTAGCACAGGGCGGCATGAAATTCCTCCGTCCCATCAGCCGCGCCGAGGCCTACCAGGCGGACATTACCTACGGCACCAACAATGAATTCGGCTTCGACTACCTGCGAGACAACATGGCCTTGGAATTGTCTCAGCGGGTCCAGAGGGAGCTCAACTTCGCCATAGTCGACGAGGTGGATAACATCCTCATCGACGAAGCCCGCACACCCTTGATCATAAGCGGGCCCGCCGAGGAACCGGTCCAGCTATACTACACCTTCGCCAAGCTCGTGCCACGGCTCCAGCTGGAAGATGACTACACCATAGACGACCGCACACAAGCCATCTCTCTGTCTCTGGAAGGCATCTCCAAGATGGAGCAATGGACCAAAACAGCCAACCTGTACGACCCGGAGAATTTCCACCTGGTCCACTACATCGAGAACGCGCTTACCGCCCAGATCATGAAGAATCGGGATAAGGAATACGTGGTGCGGGATGGCGACGTGGTCATTGTTGACGAATTCACCGGGCGCCTACAACCCGGCCGCCGATGGTCCGATGGCCTGCATCAGGCCGTTGAGGCCAAAGAAGGCGTGAAGATTCAACGAGAGAGCATCACCTACGCCACCATCACCCTGCAAAACTACTTCCGCCTGTACCAGAAGCTGGCCGGCATGACCGGCACGGCCAACACCGAAGCCGACGAGTTTCTAAAAATCTATGGCCTCGATGTAACGGTGATCCCCACAAACCTTCCCATGGCCCGGGACGAGGCATCTGACCTGGTGTTCCAGTCGGAAGAGGCCAAGTGGCGGGTGGTGACCGAAAACATAGCCACACTCCACGAAACGAGGCGCCCGGTCCTGGTGGGTACCACATCCATCGAAGCCTCGGAGATGCTCAGCGAGCGGCTCAAACGCCGCGGCATTCCCCACCAGGTGCTCAACGCCAAGAACCACGAGCAAGAGGCAGGAACCATAGCCCAGGCAGGCCGCCTCGGAGCGGTGACCGTGTCCACCAATATGGCCGGCCGCGGCACCGACATCATCCTTGGGGGGATCGATACAAGCCAGGAATCCTGGCAACAGGAACACGACGCGGTGGTCGCGCTGGGCGGGTTACACGTCATTGGCACCGAGCATCACGACGCCAGGCGCATCGACAACCAGCTCCGAGGCCGGTCCGGGCGTCAGGGCGACCCGGGCAGCTCCCAGTTCTATATCTCCCTGGAAGACGAACTGATGCGCCGTTTCGGAGGAGACCGCATCAAGACGCTGATGGGCTGGACCGGGATGGATGAAGATACCGCCATTGAGAATAAATGGGTTACCAAGTCCATCGGCAACGCCCAGGTGAAGGTCGAAAGCTACCACTTCGACATGCGGAAGCACCTCCTGGAATATGACGATGTACTGAACAACCAGCGTGGAGTCATTTACACCGACCGGCACGACATTCTTGCCGGTGACGATCTCAAAGGTAAGATCCTGGGCATGCTCCGCAAGGAGTTCCAGGACATCATGGACAGGCACCTTCCCGGCCGCCACGCCGACGACTGGAACGTGGCCGATCTGGTGGGAGAGCTGGAGGTGATCTGTCCCCTGCCCCCGGACCTGGGCAACGAAGAACAGGTTTACCAGTTGAGCCGAGTCCAGATCGGAGAGATCCTGTCGGAATATGCGGAAACGGCCTACCAGACCCGGGAGCAAGAGGTCGGCTCGGAACAGATGCGGCTCATGGAACGTCTGGTGATGTTGCGGTCCATCGACACTCACTGGGTCAACCACCTAACCTCGCTGGAGAACCTGCGCACCGGCATCGGGCTTCAAGCCTACGGCCAGCGTGACCCCTTGGTGGCGTACCGTGCCGAAGGTCAAAAGATGTTCCAAGACCTGTTGGCTCGCATGCAATATGACGTGATCCACTCCATGTTCCACGTCACCATCACCCAGGAACCGGCCAACGGCAGGCGGCAGCGAAATGGGGGAGCCGCCGCCAGTCCGATGCAAGCGGTAAATGCCCAGGGGCGCGAGAAGGTAGCCGCCGCTAAGGTGGGGCGCAACGCCCCCTGTCCTTGCGGCAGCGGCAAAAAATACAAGCGCTGCCATGGTGCTAACGACTAGCGGAATAGTGCTCGGGTAGTTTCCAAATTCCAGCTAGTTCTTCGTGGCGGTAATCGGAAATAATCGACGATACCATCACCGCTCGTGGTGAGTCTGTCGAACCACCCTTCCGCGGGAAGACCCTTCGACAAGCTCAGGGCGAACGGATCGTTGTGGCGCTCATGGTGAGCCTATCGAACCATTCTTCCGCGGGAAGACTCTTCGACAAGCTCAGGGCAATATCCGTTGGTTGAAGCAGATTTTCTTCCCACCAGGTATCAGGCCCACTATGGGCTCTAAGCTAACCCCGCCCAAATAGCTTGGAAAAGAAAGAGCGTTTAGGCTGGGCAGACTCCTCCGCCTGGCCCGAGAGATACTTCTCCGGTTCCTGATCGAATGCCACCTTGCAACCCGGCGCGCAGAAGTAGTAGCTGGTCCCCTGGTATTCGCTCTGGCCTCCCGGCGGGCTGTCGGTGTCCACATCCATCTTGCATATCGGATCGATCGCTATCGCCATGCCTTGCTCCTGCTTAAAGAATTTTCAACTGGCGTAAACGCAAAGAATTTGTCACCACGGTGACCGAGCTGAACGCCATGGCCAGGGCGGCCAGCACCGGATTAAGGAAACCCTGCTCCCCGAAGAAGAACTCGATGCCGCCCGGCACCCCTCCCAGGGCCTGAAAGACCGGGTAAAGCACCCCTGCAGCCACCGGCACCAGCAGGATGTTATAAAAGAAGGCCCAGAATAGATTCTGCTTGATGGTTCGAATGGTGGCCCGGCTAAGCTTCAAGGCGGTAGCGACGGTGCCCACGCCTCCGCGCATCAACGTGATGTCTGCCGCCTCGATGGCCACGTCGGTGCCCGATCCCATGGCCATCCCCACGTCTGCCTGCACCAAAGCCGGGGCGTCATTGATGCCGTCGCCTACCATGGCTACCCTTTTCCCCTGGGCCTGGAGCCGCTGCACCACCATCGCCTTATCCTGCGGCAATACCTCCGCTTCCACCCGTTCGATACCCAACTGTGCGGCGATGGCTCTGGCGGTCGGAGCGGCATCACCGGTTAGCATGATCACTTCTATCCCGAGCCGCTGCAGCTCGGCCACTCCCTCTCGCGAGGTGTCCCTCAATGTGTCGGCTACGGCAACTATACCCACGGGAATCCCATCCACCGCTAGGAACATGGCGGTCTTGCCCTGGCCGGCCAAATCTTCGGCCCTTTCCTTAAGGCCGTCGAGATGCACGTCCCTTGACCGCATCAAGGTCTCGTTTCCCACCAGCAGCGTGTAACCGTTGACCGTGGCTTCTATACCCTGTCCAGGCACCGCCAGAAAGCGGTCGGCAGCTTCAAGATTCAAGTTTCTGGACCGGGCTTCGCGCACCACGGCCTGGCCCAGGGGATGCTCCGATCCAAGCTCGGCCGACGCCGCCAGGCGCAGCAGCTCCGCCTCGTCAAATCCATCCATACTCGACTGGGAAGTTAAAACCAGGTCGGTGACCACCGGCTTCCCCGTGGTAAGGGTGCCGGTCTTGTCCAGCACCACCGTATCAACCTTGTGGGCAATCTCCAGGGCCTCGGCGCTGCGCACCAGCACCCCGAGTTGGGCGCCCTTGCCGGTACCCACGATGATGGCCGTGGGGGTGGCCAATCCAAGGGCGCAGGGGCAGGCGATGATCAGCACGGCCACGAAGACCAACGTGGCGAAGGTTAGGGCCGGGGACGGCCCCAACAGCAACCAGAACAGGAAGGAGGCCAGTGCAAAGGAGATAACCGCGGGCACAAAGTAGGCCGCTACCTGGTCCGCCAGCCGCTGGATAGGCGCCTTGGACCCTTGCGCCTCTTCCACCAGCCGGATGATCTGAGCCAGCGCCGTGTCGCGTCCTACCTTGGTCGCCTGGAAGTGGAAAGAGCCGTGGGTATTAAGGGTTGCGCCGTAGACCGGCTGCCCTGGCTCCTTATCCACCGGCATGCTTTCCCCGGTAAGCATCGACTCGTCCACGGCGGAGTAACCCTGGGTCACCTGGCCGTCCACTGGCAGCTTTTCCCCGGGCCGCACCACGACTATGTCGCCGGGAACCACCGTTTCTACCGGCACTTCCAGTTCTTCGCCGTCCCGGATGACCGTCGCGGTGTTGGGGCGAAGGCCGATCAGCCGCCGGATAGCCTCGGAGGTCTGTCCCCTGGCCCGCGCCTCCAGGTAACGGCCCAGCAGGATCAGGGCGATGATTATCGCCGCAGTGTCGAAGTAGACCGCGGTTTCAATACCTCGGGCGGACAAAAACTCGGGTGCCAGGGCATCCAACAACAGCACGGCTACGCTGTATCCATAGGCGGTGGTTGTGCCCAGGGCGATGAGGGTGTGCATGTTGGAGGTGCGGTGGCGCAGCGCCCCCAGGCCCGAAGTGTAGAAAGACCAACCGGCCCAGAACTGCACCGGCGTGGCCAGCGCCCAAAGCAGGAAGGGGTAAAACCCCCTGTCCATCAGGCCCGGCACCCAGGGGAAGGCATCGAAGGTTCCCAGGAAAAGGAGTATCCCGCCCGCGGCGGCCAGTACCAACCGGTTCCTTAATGCCCGGATCTCCTGTACTTTAGCCAGCCGCTCCATCTGGCCCTGATTGTCCAAGGTTTCTGTATCGGCTCCCTCCACCCGGTATCCCGCTTTCTGAACCGCTTCCTTGAACGCACTCAGGCCGGCAACACCCGCCAGATACTCCACGCTGGCCTTCTCCG
>JADFJS010000129.1 GCA_022566155.1 Chloroflexota bacterium | reverse complement strand
ATTAGCGGCAGCCCTGGCATAGGCTATGGTCTGCACCTGAGCGAATACTTTGACACCAGCCGCTTGGGCCTCTCTGATAAACGGGGTGGGATCAACAAAAGAATGGCTAACGGCGGCCACCTTCTCGTCCAGTGCGGCCTTCATCACGTTTTCCAAGCCAGGACCAGATGAGATAAATCCCACGCCAAACGGCCGCGATGTAAGCTCTCGGGCTGTTTGGATCTGTTCCTTTACCCAGGAGGGGTCAGGATTGAGGCCCGCTCCGATAAGCCCGAATCCCCCGGCCTCGGAAACCGCCGCCGCCAGTGAAGCGGTGGCACTGCCGGCCATGGGCGCGCTGATTATAGGGTGCTCGATCCCCAGGAGCTCGCAGATCCGGGTGCGTAGCATATATCCCCCGCGACGTTTAGGGTGGGACTTGTTGATCCAGAGCGGATCGGTGTTCGTGCTCAAAAACGTGGCCAGCGCAAGTTTGCGCCCGCGCCCTCACACCCAGGGCGTGCGCTTGGAACGCTCTTTCTCCGAGGTGTAGGCCGTTAATCCCCGCTGCTCCAGGGTGCGGGACACCATATCCTTGAATATCTGCCTGTCTCCGGTGCGGATCACGGCCTGCTCGTGGGCCTCGGATATGGCCACCGGATAACCCTGGCCCCGCTTGCATTGGTCCAGGATCAGGCTGTGGCCCAGGGCCAGCAGGTTTTCATCCTCGGCTACCCACTTGGGCACCTCCACCCGCCCGATCTCCGTTTCGCCGTGGATGTAATAAAAATACACCTGGTGCTCGCCGTAATACTCCCGGGACACCGACGAATTGGTCAGGTAGAGGGGGGACCGAAAGCCGGGAGGAAGCAGGCTCTGGAACATGTCCCGGTCCAGGATGTCGTTGGCCATGTCGCAGGGCTCGTGTATGGAGCGGCGGTTGCTGCAAGCGTCGCGGCACCGCATCGTGTCTTGGGTGCAGAAACAGCACCGAACCGCGTTGACCACCTCGGTGCTTCGTGGCAGGGAGACGTAGGCGGCCAGCGTGACCACCCGGCGTTGGGAGAGGTCCCGCAGCCGGCCCAGGGCGGTGAGCAGCCGGTTCCCGATGATGGCTTCCCGCACGAAAGGTCTGTAGGCCTGACCGGACAGGCCCCACAACACCAGGGAGCCGTCGATCAAGGCCAGGGTAGGCAGTTCGGGAGGACATTCCTCCACCATCTGCACCAGCCGTTCCAGCTCCTGGACGGTGCGCACCAGACCCAATAGAGCGCCGGTGACCGCTTCCTCCTGGGTGGGATTGTCCGGGTTGGTCAGGTACAGGCCGCCCGGGTCCGCGGCCAGGTAGGGACGGCTGAAGAACTGGGCATCGGGCTGGGAACCGTAGGTCAGCAGGCAACCGCCCAGGTTGACCAGGTAGCAGCTTACCGGCAGATGGCGGTCTACATCGATATGGGAGCCGTCCACCGAGGCGACACACCAGTCCGGCGGCGGCGCCGTGGGTGAGTAGGCGCCGACCAACGCGCCGGTGACCTGGGCGGCCAGGAATGGGCGGCCGGGTTCGTATCCGGTCTTTTCCTTGGCGGTGGCGGTGGTGACCCGGGACGCGGCGGCCAGAAAAGCTTCCAGCCGGCCCGTGCGGTCTGCCCGGGTGTTTCCCAGGTGCTGGGCCAGTTGGTCAAGCTGGATCACGGTTTCGCCCAGGTCCAGGGCCATGTGCGGCTACCTCAATACCCGCTCGTCGCCAACCCGGCGGGTGATCTGCTGCTGGTCCAGGTGCTCCAGCAAGGGCAGGATATACTTGCGGCTGGTGTTGAACATCGTCCTGGCTTCGCCGACGGTGATGGTGCCTTGGGACTTCAAATGGTCGACGATCTTTTCGCTCATCTCCCGGTAGGCGGAAGAGGCGAACACAACCGACTCGTTGACCTTCACTACCTGTCCCCTTTCGACCAGAACGGCAAGCAACTCAGCGTCTACAGGCCGGTCGCTGGGCGGCGAGTATGGCTCCCCTTCCAATGCCTTGAGGTAAGCGGAGGCCTGCGCTTCCATCTCATCGGACAAAGTGACCTGGTGGTCCGGGAGACGCAGGTAGGGACCCTCCTCCACCAGGTAGTCTTCGCCGGTAAGCCGGGCCAGCACGCGCTGGGAAACCGGCTGGGATAGCCCCAGGCGGCTACGCACCTCCTGCACCGGGACGCCGCGACGCAAGGGGAACTGATTGTGATAGGTCTGGAGCGCAACGAATATCTTGCTCTTCAGGATATTCCAGCTCTGGGCGGAGAAGACCACGGCGTCTGCTTCCGCGCCCAGCTCTCCGAGAACCACCATGTGGCCGTCATTGGCCAACTGTGCGCTGCGTTGGGCTACCTCATCCTCCGGCAGATTGGAGCGCTGGGACAGGGTGGTTAGATCGCACGGGCCATACTGCTCCGCCAAGCTGAGCAGTATATCTTCCCCGGTGCCCTGGTCCAGCATCATCAGTTGCTCCACCACGTCGGGGTTGAACCTCCGGTGGCGGCGGCGCGGGCTGGCATCCACAACCTGGCCCCCGCCCAGGGTATCTTCCGCGGAGCGAACGACGAAGTAGTCTCCCTTGACCATGGGCAGCGGCTCGGACAGGAGTATCTGCACCCAACCCTCGGCGCCCGGGTCCAGCCGGTCGGTGTCCAGCAACCTGATCCGGGCGTTGGTCTCGCTGGTGAACAGGTGAAAGGTTACCCCTGTGTTGTGCCGCAGCGGGTGGGGCGCCCCGGCTACCATCTTCAATCTGGCGTCCAAGCGCCGGGTGGGGCGCAGCCAGCCGGCGATGGTCAGCGTCTCGCCCCTCTCGGCGTCGCCACGGGAGATGCCGGAAAGGTTCACCGCCAGCCGCACACCGGGCTCCGAGTGGTCCACCTTGTTCTTGTGGGTCTGCAGACCGCGGATCCTGGCCCGCCGCCCCGAGGGGGTCAGCTCCACCTCCTGGCCTACCGCCAGCACACCGTCTATCAGCGTGCCGGTGACCACGGTACCAAACCCGGTGATGGAGAAGCTCCGGTCCACGGGCAGCCGGGGACGTCCGAGGTCCCGGCGCGGCTGAGTGTCGTCGAGGATGCTGTCGATATGCTCCTGAAGCTCCGGCAGCCCGTCGCCCGTGTAGGCTGAAACGCCTACCATTGGGCATCCCTTGAAAGACGTGCCCTCTAGCGCGTCCTCGACTTCCGCCATGACCAGCTCCACCATCTCCTCGTCCACCAGGTCTGTTTTGGTGATGACCACCAGGCACTTGGGTATCTGGAGTATATCCAGAATGGCCAGGTGCTCCCGAGTCTGTGGCATGACACTCTCGTCGGCGGCCACGATGAGCATGGCCAGGTCGATGGCGCCCACACCGGCCAGCATGTTCTTGATAAAGCGCTCGTGGCCCGGCACGTCCACGATGCTGATCTCCCGGCCGCTGGGCAGCTCCATCCAAGCGAAGCCCAGGTCCAGGGTCATCTCCCGCTCTTTTTCTTCGGGAAGGCGGTCGGGATCGATGTTGGTCAGGGCTTTGACCAGCGTGGACTTTCCGTGGTCCACATGTCCGGCGGTGCCGATAACGTACATAGGAGGTGATCCTCAAGTGCGCAGGTTGCGGCTCAAGCGAATTTGTCTAACTCAGGTAGGCGTGAGTTCCCGGACATGTAGAATCTCGCCGCCATTCATGGGGCGGATGTCCGCTGAGGCCAAACTCAAAAGTGCAACGGTTTTGGCCTCAGCGGTTACGAACTCCACTTCGAAAGCCTTCTCGTCGGGATAGCAATGCACTACTGCCCCAACATCGCCGCGTTTCAGGCCGTGTTCCTCAATGTCACGAGTGAGAACCACCGTGTCAAGCTCACGAACCATGGGTCTTTTCCCCTACTTGGACTCTCATACCGGGTATGCAGTCACAAATCTTGGACGCTCTCCTGCGGTGTCTATGATCCAAACTGTTCGCAGTAGTAGCGCAGATCCGCTCGGTGTGTGGACCACGCCGTCAATGACGTATTTTACACCGTACTCCGATTCGATCACTTCTGCTACCGGTTGCTCGTGGGCGACGGTTAATAAGTCGTGTTCCAGCAAATTAACATTATTGTTGTCATACCCAAGAGCTCTCAGTAGAAAGGCTTTGGCCCTCCCGATGGGATGTGTTTCCGAAAGCAAGTACTCAGTCAGTTTCTGCTCCGGCACATAGGCGCTCTCTCGGTTGGGAAGTCTTATTCCCGGATCCCTCACTCCACGAACCGTGTAAACACCTGGTTGGCAATCAGGTAAGCGTGTTCGGTCAGACGCAGGCGGCTCCCCTGTCGCTCCAACAGGCCCAACTCGGTTAGCTCGCCGATCTGCGAGGCGTACCGGGCCTGGAGGTCGTCGCCGACCTGTGCTGATGCCTGGTCAAGGTCCATCCCCTCCAGCAGGCGTAGTCCCAGGAACATGATCTCGGCGCAGGCCGTGTCCAGGCCGATGTGCTCCCGGTCCGCCAAGGGCGCCACCGTGTCCAGCTCCTCTCCGGCGAAAGAGCCGAAGGGGTTTGGCTTGCTATCTTCCCATTTCTTCACCCGGAGCATGTAGTCACCGGGCGAGTTTACGTCCCAAAACCGGTAGTCTCCTATGTGGGAATGTGCCCCCGGCCCTACGCCCAGATAGGGCCGGTTGAGCCAGTAGACGAGGTTATGCCGGGCGGGGAATCCTGGCATGGACCAGTTGGATATCTCGTAGTGTTGATAGCCGGCCTGCGCCAGAGATTCCCGAGCGTGCTGGTACATATCCGCGGCCAGGTCGGGGTCCGGCTCGGGCAGTTTTCCCTGCCGGACCCAATGGTGCAGGGGCGTGCCCTCCTCCAGTGTCAGGCAATATAGCGAGATGTGGGCTGGAGACAACGACACCAGCCTCTCCACCGTGTCTCGCCATTGGGTCAGTGTCTGGCGGGGCAAGCCGTACATGAGGTCCAGGTTCACGTTGGCGAACCCGGCGTCGCGGGCGGTATGGAACGCCTCCACCGCCTGGTCTGCATCGTGGCGGCGGCCCAGCAGCTCAAGCAGCCCGTTGTCCAGGCTCTGGACACCTATGCTGAGCCGGTTAACTCCCGCGGACAACAGTTGATGGCATGCCCGGGTGTCCAGGTCGCCGGGGTTGGCCTCGATGGTGATTTCCGCATCGGGACCAACATCGAAGGCGGAGGCGGCTTCCGCGAGTATCCGGCCGATGTGGCCATCGGGCAGATAAGAGGGGGTGCCGCCACCGAAGAAGATCGTGGTGACCGTTGGACGGGCTAGCACCCGGCCCCATAGGCCAAGCTCTGATGTAAGCGCCTCCAGGTAGGGCCCCATGAGGCCTTCGATCCCTTGATAGGTGTTGAAATCGCAGTAGGGGCACTTGGTCTTGCAGAAGGGAATGTGTATGTACAGGCCGATGCCGCTTTTGGGCACGATCGTGGAGGCGGGGGTTATGCCATCTGCCATAGCGGAACGGTCCTGGTGGAGC
>JADFJS010000017.1 GCA_022566155.1 Chloroflexota bacterium | reverse complement strand
ATCCCGCTCTTGTCCGCCACCGCCACGTCCGGCATGGACGCCTGCAGTGGGGCGGTCGTCCCGTTGGTAGCGGCGGTCTGACCAAACATATCCCTTACATCGCCATAATACTGCATCTGCAAGCCGCCGCAGTATAGACGATAGTTGGTGACCGAACAGTCCTTCGATTGCTTGGTGCGATTCGGTACATCTTTAGGTATCCTATTGTCTCTGTAGGTGATCATATATTGGGTAACCGACTCCGCATCGCAACCCAAGGATATGCCCTCAATTTGGAACGCTTTGGCAGGCTTGGGTACCTCATCGAGTTGATACCCGTAGTTCTTAATTTGGTGGATGATACCCATATCGAAATTGGGCAAAATTTGGTCAGCGCAAATTGGGTAACCCAAAGGCCGGATTTGATCGCACCGCCGATTTATAAGCATCCGCTCGATCCGTTGAAGGATACCAATACATGTGGCTGAATTGGAGGGCGCCGAGTCCCGGCAAAGCAGCTTGACCCTGCTATACATATCGCTCCTGGCCGTCAACCCAAGCGTCGCCGAAGGTATAGTATAATGCGGTGGCCGAAAATATAGGCGGGAAATTCTATATTTGAGGGCGAAAAGAGGCCGCCCTGCGGCTGAGTGCCATGATCGAGTGCCGATGGCCGACCTTGATCCAGACTCGATCACAGGCTCGATTTAATCAATTCTGGCTATCCAATGCCCATTGGATCAGCAGCAGTAAATGGGAGGCCCCGGTGACCAAAGTCCTGGAAATCCTCCACCTGGAAGATACTGAAGAAATACAGCTATCTATTAGATCCTCCGAAGATGGATCTGCCGAAGTGAACCGGTCCGCTCCTCCCGTGGAGTTCAAAGAAGTTCTGTCGCCATTGCTTCACCGGGAGATAGACTGGTATTTCCAAGAGTACCTGGCCAACCCATTCGGTGCCGCCAAAGACCGAGCCCAAGCCGCGGAATCCACCATGCGGGACCTGGGGCGGCTGCTGTTCCAGGCGGCCATGCAAAGCACCCAAGAAGCGCGCGATTTCTACGACGAGGCCTGTGCCGAAGGACTGTCCAACTATAGCCTGGCCATCGTATCCACGCGCCCCGAATTCCTGGCGCTGCCCTGGGAGCTTCTCAACGAGCCTCAGATCGGCTATCTGGCGGCCCAATTAGGGTCGATAGTCCGGCTGTCCGGCCCAGACCGCCTACCCCAATTTAACGAGCAGCCACCCAATGAGCAACTCAACGTCCTCCTGGTGGCCCCCATTCCCCTAGATCAAAACGAGCACGCGAACAGTGCATCCGAAGACGGCTCGCCCGGCCCATCGACGGCTCCCGATGGATTCGAGGGATTGGCCGCGGAGACCATCAAGGCGCTGGAATCGTTGGATGTCCAAGCGGAGCTGCATTGCCTCAGGCCACCCACATTCGCCGCGTTGGCCGAACACCTTAACGGCAAGCGCGGCTATTATCACCTGGTGCAATTCGATAGCATGCTGGGTTCCCGGTCGGGTACCGAGTTGGTCTTCGAGGGCCCGGACGGTTCACCCGAATCAGTGCCAGTCTCCAGAGTCGCAGAGGTTCTGGCCGAGGCCGGCGTGCCCATCGCCCTGCTAAACAGCGGCGGGATTGAGCCTGCCACCGTCCAACCATCCTGGACTGCCCTGGCGGCCGGCCTGGCGGAAAACGGGGTCCCTCTGGTCGTGTCGGTACCCTCTCCCATGCCTGGTCCGGCCCGGGAGCTTTTCGCTCAGCAGTTTTACCGTTCGATCGCCGGTGGTATTGACGTGCCGTCTGCTGTCTCCGTGGCACGGCGCACCCTTATGAACAATCCCCAGCGGTCCACTCCAGCGGGCAAGGTGTCGTTCTGGGACTGGATCACACCCACCGTTTATCAGTCTAAAGAGTATGCCCCTCCGGTCATCGTTCAGGAGGCGCCGGATCCGCTGGCCCCTCCGGTGGTGGGAGAGCAACCGGAACCCGAGGACCCGTTGCCCATAGGTGGCCCCCATGGCCTGGTGGGACGCCGCGCCGAGCTGCGCCAGTTGGAGCGGTTGTTTGAGGAGCAACCGGTACTCCTGCTGGCCGGCACCACGGGGGTTGGCAAGACCGAGCTGGGTCTGGGTTTCGGCCGATGGTGCCGCCAGACGGGCGCAAGACCCGCCGGAGTGTTCTACTCTACATTCGAAGTCGGCGCCGGCCTGGAGCGGATAATCCACGAAACGGGGACGTCACTGGCGGGACTGGAGTTTGCCGACATGAACTCCATACAGCAGCGCCAGTGGTTGGTCCAATACTTGCAGGAAAACCAGACCCTGCTGGTCTGGGACACGCTGGAGAAAGCCGCCGGCTTTCCCGAAGGTACTCCCGGTCTGCTGAATGAAACGGAACTTGCCGACCTGGACGCATTCCTGTCCGACGTCACCCTGGGTGGCCAGACTTGGGTCCTTCTGATAAGCCGCCGGGAAGAGGAAAGATGGCTGTCCACGCCCCACCTGGTGCACAGGCTAAAGGGTCTGGCGGGCCGCGGCCGCACGGACCTGGGAGCCAAGGTCCTGGACACGTTGGAAGTTGAGTCCAGCCACCTGGGGCCCGAATACCTGGAGCTCCTGGAACTGCTGGAAGGGCATCCCCTGGCCATACAAGTTGCCCTACCCCTGCTGAAAGAGGTGCCCGCTTCGGTTCTGGTTCAGGACCTGCCCACAAGGATCGAAGCGCTGCCCCCCGACGCCCTGGAAGAGGAACGAGAGCCATTCCTCACCGCTCTCATGGAGCACTCATTCTCCCGCATGTCTCGCCGTTCCCGGACCCATCTGCCCTTCCTCTCCCTGTTTCAGCGTAGGGTCATGATGGACGTTCTGTCTCACATCACCCAGGAGCGAGTCTACCGCACTTCCATGGGCGACGAACTGGGCTGGGGCGCCTGCCGCACGCTACTGCGGTCGGCCCGGGAAGCCGGATTCCTGGAGCCTGTGACCCCCAGCGTTTACCAGATAAACCCGGCATTCCCCTGGTTCTACGGCAGGAGCATGTACCGGCAGCTGCCTGCATCAACCATTCATCAGCTGGAGCAGGAGTTCGTCCGGGTATATACCGATACTGCCGACTACTTCATGGAGACACTTTACGAAAACCAGGACGCAGGGGCCACCGCGGTATTGGCAGAGGAAGGAAACCTGACCCAAGCCCTGGGACTGGCCCTGGAGGACCACCAGTGGGAGAACGCCCAACTGTTGGTCCAGCCCCTTGCCCAGGTGTACCGGATGCAAAAACGCTACCCCGAGCTGCGCCGACTGCGCCGGCAATTATTGGAGACGGTGACCCCTCAGGGCCAAGGGGCCAGTGAAGCCGAAGCGGCCGGCGCCATCGAGCTTTGGCTTTACCTGGTGGGCACCGAGGCGGGGGAGGCGGCCGATCTCCTGGAATGGGACTACGCCCTGGAGCTAAATCAGCAGCTCCTGGAATACCTTACATCGCAACCAGACACGGAGAGCGACCCGCGGACCGCCGCTGTGTACCATCAGCTGGGTGTGATAGACCAGCACAGGACCGGCGGAGGCGGCCTGGCCGCGGCAGAGGAGTGGTTTGACCGGTCATTGGCCATCATTGAACAGGGAGAAGACCGTGAGGCGGTGGCCGACGATTACTACTGCCTGGGTCAGATAAAGTTGTACCAGCGGCGCTACTCCGACGCCACCGAGTGGTTCAGCAAATCCCTGGACGTCCATCAACGCCTGCAGGACGCGGAGGAGATGGTCAAAGATTATCGGGCACTGGGGTTGGCGGACCAGTACAGGTTCGAGCACGACAAGGCGGAGAGCTGGTACCAACGGGCCAAAGACATCGTGGAGGAGAACCGGGACGAAGAAACGGCGGCGCTCATATACCACGAACTGGGTACCGTATGCCTCTCCCGCTACCAGTTCGAAGAGGCGGAAAACTGGTATCGCCAAGCCCTAACCCTCCATGACCAGCAGGGAAAACAAGACCGGATGGCGGTGGAATTCCACCACCTGGGACTGCTGGCCCAGAACAGGGGTCTCGATTACGATGCCGCAGAAGATTGGTACCTTCTCGCCCTGGAGATGCGGGAGCGGCTGGGAGACCGCCGGGGTATGGGCGATGAGGCCCGCCAGCTTGGCGTATTGTTTCAGGAACACAAGCGCTGGGAAGAAGCGGAACGATGGTACCAGCAGGCACGGGAGATTTTCGAGGAGCTGCACGACGTGTTGCGCACGGCCCGCACCTTCGGCCAATTGGCGATGGTGGCCGAGGAGCGGGAAAATATCCCTGAGGCCCTGGAATGGGCGGCCCGCACCTACCAGCTAGCCCTGGATCACGAGCTTCCCGTGCTGTTGCAGGTGAAATCCCACCTTGCCCGATTGCGGGACAAGCACGGCGAAGACAGTTTTGCCCAATGGTGGCGGGGCTTTACGGGCGGCGATCCGCCTGCTGATCTGGACGTGGATACCAGTCACATCCTTTAGGCGTCAGTAGCAGCTATCAGCTATCAGGAGAACGTTACAGCATAGGTGTCCGTTGTTAGGTTATCTTATTCAAGGCCACATAAGGAGACCAAGAGATGAACGTTGGAACTTCGGTACCGTTGCCCGCCTATACTCTGGACGCGGCCTCCATCGCCCGCAAGGCGGAGGAGCTGGGTTTTGAGTCTCTCTGGTATGCCGAGCACCCGGTGATGCCGGTGTACAGCTCCAGCCCCTTTCCCGCCACCGGAGGGGAAGTTCCCGAGAGCTACTCCCACTTCGCCGACCCATTCATAGCGCTGGCCAGGGCCTCTGGAGTGACCACGACGCTCAAGCTGGGCACCGGCATCACGCTGGTCCCGGAGCGAAACCCTCTGTTGCTGGCCAAGGTGATCTCCACCCTGGACCTATTTAGCGGCGGGCGATTCCTCTTCGGAATCGGCGCAGGCTGGCACCGGGAAGAGACCACCATAATGGGCGGCGACTTTGATCACAGGTGGGCACAGACCCGAGAGTCCATCCTGGCCATGAAGGAGCTGTGGACCAAGGATGAGGCCGAGTTCCACGGCCGCTACTACGATTTTCCTCTGGTCAAGTGCTACCCCAAGCCGGCGCAGAAGCCCCATCCCCCTGTTATCTTGGGTGGGATGGCCAGAAACGTGCTCAAGAGAGTGGTGGCCTGGGGTGACGGCTGGATGCCCAACCGGGTTGATCCGGCCAAGATCGAGGAGAGCCGCCTCATCCTGGACACTCTGGCCGCCGAAGCCGGCCGCGACCCCGCCTCTTTGACCATTTCGGTATACGGCCAGGAAGCGGACCACGATCTGGTACAGTCCTTCCTCGATGCGGGCGCCGACCGGGTGGTTGTTCGGCCCAATACCTTCGACACCGAGGAGGAGATGGGCCGCGAGCTGGAACGTATGGCCGAGGCTGTATTCAAGTAGTTAGCTAACAACGATCAGCCGGCAGACGGTAGTTGATAGCTCAAACGAGAGGTAGATATGGACCGGACCACCGAGCTACTGGCCTCCTATAGCTGTAGTCTCGCCTATGAACACCTGAGCCCGCAGGTAGTCCACCAGGTCAAACGCACCATGGTTGATACCCTTGGATGCGCCGCCGGTGGATTCCTCTCGGAACCGGCCAAGATTGCCCGGGGATTGGCCGGCGCCATAAGCAGCGTCCTGCCTTCCCGGATCCTGGGCACCGGCGATTACACCTCGCCGGACATGGCCGGCTTTGCCAACGGAGTCATGGTCCGCTACCTGGACTGCAACGACTCGTATTTCTCGCCGGGAGGCGGCCACCCCAGCGACATGATCCCCGCCGTCATGGCGCTGGCCGATCCATTGGACAGCGACGGGCGCACCGTCATCACCGCTATCGTCCTGGCCTATGAGGTGTTCGGCCGTTTGTCCGACCAGGTCCTCGCCGGAGAAAACGGCTGGGACCAGGGGATGTTCAGTGTCATTGGCGCAACCTGCGCCGCCGGAAAGGTGTTGGGGCTGGACCAAGAGCGGATGGGCCACGCAATCTCCCTGGCCGTGGCGCCCAATCTGCCCTTGGGTGTCACCCGCTCCGGAGAGCTGTCCATGTGGAAAGGGTGCGCCACCGCCAGCGCCACCAGGGCGGCCATCTTTGCGGCCCAGCTGGCCGAGCAGGGCATGACCGGCCCCTTCGAACCCTTTGAAGGCCGCCGGGGATTGTGGGCCCAGGCAGTGGGAAAGCCTGTGGAGATATCGCCGTTTCCCGCTTTGTCCGATGGCGGCAACGGCGGGTCTGGGGATGACGACCGATTTCGCATCCTCAACACCACCTTCAAGTCATTTCCATCCCAGATACACACCCAGGCGCCCATCGGCCTGGCGCTGGAGCTGCAGCCAAAGGTAGACCCGAAGGAGATACAGGAGATCCGCATACGTGCTTACCGCGCAGGCGTTAGCTCGCCGGCCACCGAGCCGGAGAAATGGGACCCCAAGACCAGGGAAACCGCGGACCACAGCACCCCTTACCTGGTTGCGGTGGCCTTTCAAGACGGCGCCGTGACCCCGGCCAGCTTCACCAGCCAGCGGATCGCGGACCCGGTGCTGCGTCCCCTGATGTCCAAGATAACCATCACCGAAGATCCCGAGTTCACCCGGCGATTCCCCGGCGAGTACAATTGCTACATGGAGGTGACCGACAGCGCGGGCCACACCCACGTTGCCGAGACCAGGTACCCCAAGGGGCACCGGTTCAACCCATTGGACGATTCCGAGGTAGAGGCCAAGTTCCGGCGTTTGTCCGCCGACGTCCTGACCCCTGGACAGTGTGACCAGGCCTTGCAACTGATATGGTCGCTGGAAGAGCTGCCCGCCCTGGAGGACCTATTCGACAGCCTGGCGGTATGAGCCGGTCGATCGCGAATCACACTCGTCCCAACCGGACCGGTGAACTAGCTGCTTCCCCGGCGCAAGCTGCCCTATCGCGCCGCATCGCATGGTATAATCACGCCGGAAAGAAGGAGGCCTCGATCCGCCTCTCTGACTGGGCCACCAGAAATGCCAGGGCCCTGGAACACCTTCCCCCTCTTCAACACCAACTATCCTTCCGATACACCTAACATCCTCAGGAGTACTGCATTGCCGTTGCAGCGCCGGGAACGGTTTAGCCAAAGCAGCGGATCCCTCCCCCCGCTGTTTATGTTGGCCTTAACTCGCGCTTTTTTCGTTTTCGGCTCCGGGAAACGTTGTAACTGCCCCCCATTGCCAATCCAAAATGGCGAAATCTACGTAGCTAGAGTTAGGCGGCCCCTACGGTCTGGGGATCGGGAGGCCTGAGGTGGCCGATTTCAGCGAAGTGCCCGACCATCAGCTCCTGCAACAGATCACCCAGGAGCAGGAAAGCGCATTAGAGGCGCTCTATACCAGGTATGCTACGTCGGTCTTTTCTCTGGCCATGTTTATGCTGAGGCAGCCGCCCCTTGCGGAAGAGGTGACCCAAGACGTTTTCCTCAATATCTGGCGGAAAGCGGCAACCTTCAAGGCCGACCGAGGCGAGCCCAAGGCCTGGATCATGAGCATCGCCCATCACCGGATCGTGGATGTGATCAGGTCACGGCGGCGGGCCCCTCCCATCACCGAACCCCGGGAATTCGATCTGCTGGAGTTGTTACCTTCTTCGGGCGCCTCCACCGAAGAGCAGGTGGAACGCAACCTGGACCGGGAACGGATCGTAAAGGCACTTTCCAACCTGCCCGAAGCCCAACAGCAGGTGGTTATCCTCGCCTATTTCGAGGGATACTCCCAGTCGGAGATGGCTGAGAAACTTCAGCAACCGCTGGGTACGGTAAAAACTAGAGTACGGCTGGCGATGCAGAAACTGCGGACCATTTTAGAGGACTATGGCACAGAACAATCTTAGTAATGAACCTCATCCCGATGATCTGTTGGGATCCTATGCCCTGGACGCCCTTGACCACGTTGAGGAAGCCCAGGTAGAAGCCCATCTAGACGGATGCCTTCTCTGCCGGCAGACCGTGTCCAGGCTGCTTCAGGTGGCCACCCAGTTGGGTCAATCGGTTTCTCCATCGACGCCGTCTCCCCAACTGCAATCTCGGATCATGGAAGCCGTACGGCGAGAACGGGGACAGTCCGTCCCCTCCGCTGCGCCGGCTCATTCCATTAGATCCGGCTTTGGATTTGGAAGACGCATATCCAGGGTCCTCGTCCCCGTTGCCGGCGTCCTGCTCCTGATCCTTGGCCTTTCTCTGGTGTACAACGTCAGCTTGACCCGCCAGGTAGAACGGCTGGAAATGGAAAGCGTTTCGGTCAGCGCCCGGTTGTTCAACTTCTCGACGGAGAACGCCCAGTTACTGGATGCCCTTCGCCAGCAGGAAGTATCTAGCTATCTGATGGCCAATCCCGCGAGCCAGCCGATGCTGTTAGAGTCTCCCCAAGGGGCCGGCGATTCTCAAGGCGTGCTCCTGGTGTCCGACGACGGCCGGCACGCCATATTGATGGTAGCCGGAATGCCGCCCGGTCCCGGATACCAGGTTTGGCTGCTTCGGTCTGGCGAGAAGATTCCAATGGGCCAAGTAGAGGTAGATTCCACCGGTTGGGGAGCCAAGAACCTCTACCTTCCGGAACCGCTATTTCGATTTGATAAGGTCGAACTGAGGCCCACGGCAGCCGACGGTGACTCAGAACCTAGCAAGATCCTTGAAGGGAAGATTTCTTCCATGCGCCGTTCCAAATAGCGATACGGCGGCCGGACATCTCGTAACAGACCGGCTGGGAAGGAGTTGATCGCTCGACGCCGGATGTAAGCGCAAAGAACCGGCGATTATTGCTCCTTCCACTGTTCGGAACTGTTTTGGGATTCTATGGTAGGCTGTTGATATGTCAGCCGGCCAAGCTGGCCCGCGATACTCAAGGATCTTTCAGGGTGGAGGTGGTGTGTGACTGTCCGTGCGGCCGGTGGCGCCAATATCGTGTGCGATATCTGTGGCTCCAGAATGATGGAGCTCCACTGTAAACTCCAGTGTACCAACTGTGGCTACACCCGGGATTGCTCCGACCCCTAGTCTAGATCGCCTGATTGCCCGGGCCAGGACCCGGTTGGCAATCTGCGTCCATTATGTCTATGTGCCCTGGGCGAGACTTTGCAGAATATTCGGTAAGGTTGGCCGGAATCGTGAATACGATCCTGCTTACGGTGCCGTCCGCTGGAGAGCCAGATGCCGGTTAACATGCTGATCGTTTATGACCCCAAGGGCCCCGCCATCGAGGCCCTGGCTGCGGCAGCGGGGAAAGGAGCTACGGCCACCGGCGTCGCCGAGGTCGTGTTGAGGCGCGTCCAGGAGGCCACACTGGAAGACCTGCTGGCCGCCGACGCTCTGATGCTTGGCTCACCTAACTGGAGCGGGGTCACCGGCTCGTTAAAGCTGTGGTTGGACGAGACGGGGGACCTTTGGGAGGACGGCAGCCTGGCGGGTAAGGCCGCGGCGGCGCTTACCACCGGTTGGGGGCGCCACTCCGGGATAGAGATGACCCTGCTGCAATTGATTCACTGGCTGCTTGCCTGTGGCATGATAGTGGTGGGTCTGCCCTGGTCGGACCGCATGCGCACCTCAGCTTCATACTACGGCGCCACGGCCATCGGCGGGGTGACGCCGGAAGACCTGGAGCAGGCCGAGGCATTGGGAGCCCGCCTGGCCATGGTTGCCGCCAAACTCCAGGCGCCGTAGACCTGTAGATTCCCCGCGGCCTATCCCTCGGAAAACCCTACCTGATATTGCTCTGTGAAGTTCACTCCCAGGCTCACTCTCGCTGGTCGAGGGGGGAATCAGCGTGGAGGTGATTGGTCACATCGCGAAATCAGGTTTAATTTCCGCTAATCCCCTTCTGCACGGGGAAAGGGCCACCAGCCGGGGTATTCCCGCAACTTCAGGTGCTGGAACAACTGGGGGTGAGTCTCGACCGCCAACCGCATCGCCTCTATCATGGGCTGCCGGATCGAGAAATGGGCCAGGCTGGAGGTCCGCAGCTTGAACAGGTGGTAGCACTCCCGCAGGTTCATCTTCGAGAGTACCCGCCTATTGTGAGCATGGGTCACCAGGTACTGGGCCACCTGCGGTGAACTCTCTCGCACCTGGCGGTAGGCAGCCTCCGCCGGACCAAGAGTCTCGTGGAACCGGCTTTCCAGCCCGGCCTCCTTCATCAGGTCCGGCACCTGATATCCATGGTCGACGGTCAAAAGCTGGGGTATGTAGGACTGCATCCGGTGCCGCTTGAACTCCCGGTACGCACCATAGTCCAGCAGGAACTCGAAGGTGTAGTCCACCAGCTCCAGCTCACGCACCGGGGCGTCGTGGTCCCCCATACCCTCCAGGCACTGCCGGATTATCTCCTGCCGGGCATCGGTCCCTATGTCCAACACCTGACGCCAGATATCTTGATAGCTCAGGTGAGACCGGCGATATAACAGGGCAGCGGCCAGCTTCTCTTCCGCCTGAGCATCCCAATGCACCAGGCGGACGCACCAGGGGGCCTCTTCGGAACTCGCTTCCTCCCTTTCAGAAAAGGTTGTTGGCGAGGGTTCTCCGGCATACTGCAGCGCCAGCTCTTGTTGTACCTCTGCCGCGCCCATCAAGTATTGGTTCTTGTCGGCGTACTTGATCAGTGTGGGCGTGATGGAACGCCCCTGCACGCGAATCTCATCGCCCAAAGCCCGCTCTTCATCCAGCTCCGACGACATCAGCTTGGAGATGGCGTGTTCCAGGACCCGGGCGTTTGCGGTTACCCCCACGTTGGTAAGGGTGGCGGCCGGCAGGACGGCGCGGCAGCTATCCGTGGCCTCACGCCTCAGGCGGAGGTTATAGGCCGAATCCCGCTCCCCCTTCCTCTGGGGATCGCGCCGTTTCAGGTATTCTATGCAACCGTCCAGCAGATCTACGTAGTCTTGGAAAAGCCGGTCGCAGGTTTCTTGGAACAAGCCGGCCAAGGCCGGCTCACCGGACAGCTCTTGAGGCACATGGAAATAGCCCTGCGGCATCAGCTGGTAGCGGGAGGACTTCTCGGTATAGGAGGCCAGCCGGTTGTCCTCCAGGGTGTCGCAGGCCAGCCGCGAGATGTTCTCCACCGCCAGGTGCAGCACGGCATGTTCGGCCACCGAGGCATGGCCGTAGCCCAACACCCACCGCTCGTGGAAATCGGCGGCTTTTTCCTGGCTGACCTGTCGCGCGATCTCGTCGAAGGGCTCGGGGCGCCGGGAAGTCATGGCGAACGCCACCGCGATCTGCTCCTCGGTCAGATCGTGGGCATCCAGGGGATAGACCCGGCGTTGGTAGGAGGTTTGTTTCTCTTTACTTTTGGTCATTTGGGCCTGCCGGCCGAAATCGTAGCCGGTATCTTGCGTTCAGGGCATCGCAACCTGGGCATTGGACGGGCTGTTTAGCGACTCCATCGCTAGACACAAGCATACCCGTCCTTTGGCACGTTATGTCAAGGCGGGGAGAGCAATAGGCTGAGAAAAGTCGGGAATCAGGCCGAGGGAAGTAAATCTCTACAGCATCAAGCTTACCGGGTTCTCCAGCAGCTTCTTAACTTCCATCAGGAACACGGCGGCTTCGGCGCCATCGGCTACCCGGTGGTCCACGGAGAGGGTGGCTTTCATGATCTGGGCCACCGCCAACTGCCCTTCCCGCACCACCGGTTGCTCCTTGACGGTACCCACCGCCAGAACGGCGGCATGGGGCGGGAAGATTATGGCCGTGAAACTGTCCACGTCGAACATACCCAGGTTGCTAACGCTGAAAGTGGTGCCGCTATACTCATCGTTGCGCAGCGTGCCGCTGTTGGCCCGGGCGATCAGGTCCCGGCTGGAGACGGCGATCTCCACCAGGCTCTTGGCTTCGCAGCCGCTGATGCCGGGAACTATCAGTCCCGCCTCCAGGGCGATAGCGATGCCGATGTTGACCCGGGGGTTCATCTGCAGGTAGTCGCCACGGAAGGTCGAGTTGAATTTCGGATAGAGCTGCAAGGCGCCGGCGCAGGCCTTGATGACCAGGTCGTTGACGCTGACCCGGCTTTCCGCCGGGATCGCCTGGTTGACGTCCTGACGCATGGCCATGGCCTTGGTCATATCCACGTCCACAGCCACATAGAAATGGGGAGCATCCCGCTTGCTGTCGACGGTTACCCGGGCGATGGCCTGGCGCATGCGGGAAAGTTCCACCCTTTCCCCTTCCGGAGCCGGAGCAGAAGACTCGGCGGCGGCCTGCGCGGCCGGAGCCTCGGCGTAGGTCAGCACGTCCTCTTCCACGATGCGTCCGCCGGGACCGGTGCCGGTAATGAGAGCCAGCTCTATGCCCCGTTCCCGGGCCAAACGCCGGGCGATGGGTGAGGCGCGGACCTCACCGGCGGGGGCGGGGCTGGGCGCAGCAGCGGCGGGGACGGGTGCGGGTGCAGGCGCTACTTCATCCTGTTGAGTACTTTGGGCTGCAACAGCCGGGGCTGGTTCATCGATCAAGATATCATCAGGGAGGGGTTCGTCCGGGTCGGTTATGACGGCAATCAGCCGGCCGACCGGTATGGCGACACCCTCCTGGACAACGATCTTCCGCAGTATCCCGCCGGTGTACGCCTCGAACTCTACCGTAGCCTTGTCGGTTTCGATATCGGCGATAACCTCACCACGGGCAACGGTGTCGCCCTCTTGCTTGTGCCACTTCACCACCGTGCCCTCTTTCATGTCGTAGCCCATCTGAGGCATGACAATTGACGTGGCCAAGGCACCCTCCCAACGATCTTTCAGAATGGATTTTACTCAGTCAACCATTATCGTGATACAGCCAATCGCCCCCATCCCTTCGGCAAGCTCAGGACAGGCCTAACCTTCCCCCGTAAAGGGGGAAGGGACTCGTTCTGCCCCTTTAATGGTAAAGAGTTACAGTGGGAACACTATCGGATATCAGTTGACTGGCCATTAGATATTAAAGCAAGTGGCGTTAGGAGGGCAAGGCGTGGTATGTCTTGGCCGAGGTTAGGGAAACACGGGCCGTGCCGGGTGTCTACCGGTTTATCGCCTCGCGTACCGCCTGAGCCACTTTGTGGGCGTCGGGGATGGCCAGAAGTTCCAGGGGCCGGGAATAGGGGATGGGCACTTCTTCGCCCGACACCCGCCGCACGGGAGCATCCAGGTAATCGAAGGCCCTTTCCTGCAACTGGCTTGCTATCTCTCCGCCGAACCCGCCCAGCCCGCTGGCCTCTTCCACCACCACGGCCCGGTGGGTCTTCTGGACCGACTCCACCATCGTGTCCGCGTCCAATGGCCGTAGCGTGCGCAGGTCGATGACCTCGGCCTGGATACCTTCCTGGGCCAGCTCCTCCGCAGCCTCCAGGGACACCTGGGCCATCCTTGAAAAGCTGACGATGGTCACATCACTCCCGGCCCGCGTGACTTCGGCTTTGCCCAGCGGGATCTTGTAGCCATTGTCCGGAACCTCTCCATGGGTGCCGTAGAGGAGAATGTGTTCGATGAAGATCACCGGATCTTCCAGATCGCGCACGGTGCGAAACAGGCCCAGCGCATCCCGGGGAGTCGAAGGGACCACCACTTTCAAGCCCGGCACCGAGGCAAACCAGCCTTCGAAGGACTGGGAGTGGGTAGCAGCCACCGATGCGCCGCCGCCCGTGACGGTGCGGATGACCAGGGGGACGGAGAACTGGTCCCCGGACATATAACGGATCTTGGCGGCGTGGTTGACGATCTGGTCCATGGCCAAGAGGCTGAAGTTAATGGTCATCAGCTCAACGATGGGCCGTAGACCGGCCATGGCGGCCCCCACGCCTGCGCCCACTATCACCGACTCGGACAAGGGCGAGTCTTTGATCCTCTCCTGGCCATATTGGTCCCAGAAACCCTTGGTAACGGCGAAGGCGCCACCATATGGCCCGATATCTTCACCCATGAGGAATACGCGGGGGTCCTCGTCCAGGGCCTCCCTGAGGGCTTGGGCCACAGCTTCGCGGTAGGTCATGACGGGCATGCGGTCAGTTGCTCCTAGTCCTGGTAGACACCACGGTACAGGTCTGCAGGCTCCGGGAATGGGCTGGAATCGGCGTACTCGGCGGCCGCCACGACTTCTTCGTCCACCGCGGCATCGATCTGCGCGATCTCCTCCTCCGACGCCAGCCCTTCAGCCATAAGCCACTGCTGAAATCGGGGGATAGGGTCCCGGGACCTCCAGTATTCCACCTCCTCTGCGGGACGATAGTTAGCCGGGTCGGCGATGGAATGCCCTTGCAGACGATAGGTCTGCGCCTCCACGAAAACCGGACCGTTTCCGGTGGAGACGTATTGGTGGAGCTCCCGCATCAGTTCGTGAACCGCAAGCACGTCGTTGCCATCAACCCGGTGCCCGGGAATCCCGTAGGCCTCCGCCAGCTTGTACATCTGCTGATGCACGGCCAGGGTCGTGGCCGACGGCGCTCCCATGCCGTACAGGTTGTTCTCGCAAAAGAAGATCACCGGCAAGTTCCACACGGCGGCCAGGTTCATCGACTCGTGGAACTCACCCTCGTTCAGTGCGCCGTCGCCCATGAAGCAGAGAGAGATTCGGGCTTCACCCTTTTGCTGGCTGGCCAGGGCCAATCCGGTGGCGATGGGCAGCTGTCCGCCGACGATGGCGTATCCCCCCATGAAGTTCTTGGAGGCGTCGAACAGGTGCATCGAGCCGCCCTTGCCCTTGCTGCAGCCCGTGGCCTTCCCGAACAGCTCGGCCATGACCGCGTTGGGGCTCAAGCCTCTGGCCAGCGCATGTCCGTGGTCCCGATAGTGGGTCACCACGTAGTCCTCGGGCTTGAGGGCGGAAATGGCGCCCACGGCGATGGCCTCTTCGCCGGTGTAGACGTGCAGGAACCCTCGGATATTGCCCCTGGTGTACTGGCGCTCACACTCTCGCTCGAATTCTCGGATCAAGCGCATCATCCGGTAGAATCCCAGGAGTTCCGTCTTGCCGAGACGCTGCTGTTCTGCTATGGCCACTGGCTTCCGCCCTCTTTTATACGTCTTTTTGAAGTGCCGGCCGCCCCGACTCAATGGGGCGGATAACTACATGTGGATGGACCGGCCCTGGGCGCTCAACGCCGCTTCCTTCAGCATCTCTGACAGGGACGGATGAGTATGCACTGCCCATCCCAGTTCCAGGGTAGTCCCCTCCAGCAACCGGGTCATGGATAGCTCGCCCAGCAGCTCGGTGACCTCCGGACCAATCATATGGCCGCCCAGCAGCTCTCCGTAACGGGCATCCACAACCAGTTTCACCATGCCCTCGGATTCACCCATGGCCAGGGCTTTGCCGTTGGCCTGAACGTTGAAGGTGCCTATTTTGACCTCGTGGCCCAATTCCCGTGCCTGGGCCTCGGTAAGGCCGAAGCTGGCGACCTGTGGATTGCAGTAGGTAGCCCGGGGCATTAGAACATAGTCCAACGGCTGGGGCTCCAGCCCTGCCATGTGTTCCACGGCCGTGACGCCCTGGGCCGATGCCACGTGGGCCAAGGGCACCTTGCCGGTCACATCGCCCACGGCGTAGATACCTTTTACATTGGTTGCCATCGTGTCATCTACTTGGATGCCGCCGGTGAATGTCTCGATCCCCAGAGTGTCCAGTCCCAGGTCTTCCACGTTGGGCCGGACACCGATGGCCACCAGCACCTTTTCACATTCCAGGGACTGCTCTTGCCCATCCTTTTCTACCTTTACGGTTAAACCACCCGGCCGGGTTTCAATCCCGGTAACACCGGCCCCGGTCTGGATCTTGATCCCCTGGCCTTCGAATGCCTTCTCAAGCAAGGGACTGATATCTTCATCTTCATTGGGGAGCAACCGAGGCAGCAGCTCCACGACCGTGACATCGACACCGTACATGTTGTACAGGTAGGCGAACTCAGCGCCGATGGCGCCGCCGCCGACGATGACGATGGATGATGGCAGCTCGCTGAGGACTATCGCCTCCCGGCTGGTGATTACCCGTTCGCCGTCCACGGGAAGGGGGGGTATGGTGCGCGCCCGCGCGCCGGTGGCGATGACGATATTACGCCCGGTGATGATCCTCCCCTCGGGGGACACCTCCACCTTACCATCGCCCTTTAAAGTGGCGGTACCCTCGATGTGGTCAACCTGGTTCTTACGCAGGAGGTAAGCAACGCCCCGAGTATTCCGATCGACAAATCTCCTGCTGCGCTCGATGGCCACCGAGTAGTCGGCGTGAAAGTTGTCGAAGCTCAACCCGAATTCCTTGGCCCGGTGCACGTAGGACAGGACTTCAGCGTTCTTCAGCAGGGCTTTGCTAGGTATGCAACCCCAGTTGAGGCACACACCACCCAGGGCCTCCCGCTCCACGATAGCGGTTTTCATCCCTAGCTGACCGGCCCTTATGGCCGCAACATAACCACCCGGCCCGGAGCCCACCACCACCAGATCGTAATCGGGAGTCATCTAAATCTACTGTCCGAGATGCCTATTCGTGAGGACCTCCATCGGCGCGCTGCCGATAAGGTAACGACGTAATTATCGGGAAGCTGCATTATACAATCGGTACCCATTAGATACAAGGCCTGTTTGGTACAGCATAGATGGCCTTTTCGTCGTGCTTAGGGGGATATAGGTATGGTCTCGACTAATTATAACCCCATCTGTTCACGGAATCCATCCATGCCGGGGGTGCGTTCCTCGGGAGTTATGTCTACCACACATCTTGCTAGTCCAAGGCATGCGCTGTCCGCCACGGCGGCGTCTAGGAACGTGGATGCCCGGGCCGGCCGCTGGAACCAGCCAACGGAGGCCCTGGTCCTAATTGTTTCAGATGGGAGTATTTGCTATCATGGGCAGTATATCGCCAGTACAAGCCTAACCACGACAAAGGAGTGCTATGTTCAGACCCGGTCCGGAATGGGTGGTTATCATCCTGGTAGTACTCCTGGTCGTTTTCGGCGCCAAGCGGTTTCCCGAGATGGGCTCTTCCCTGGGACGGGGTATCCGGGCGTTCAAGAGATCCGTGACCGGTGAGGAAGAGAAGGCTCAGTCCCAGGAGCCGGGGGTGAAAACAGGGGCCGACGACGAGCGCACCTAGACGTATCTAAGCCAGGATCCATGCCCGGTCCGATTGGCTTGCCGGATTCGTATTGTAACAGGACCGCCCCGATTGAATCGGGGCGGTCCTGTTGATTTTCAGTCGGCCGGTGGTATCGTAGCCACGATCTCTCGGGAGCGCCGGCTTCGGCCTGCTAGCTTGGCCAAGAGGATCCCCAATTCATAAAGCAGCAACAGCGGCACCGCCACCAACGCCTGGTTGAACGGGTCCACCGTGGGCGTGATGATGGCGCCGAGGATAAAAGCCACCACCACCCAGTAACGGCGGAAGCGGCTCAGGCTCCTGGCGGTGACGATGCCAAGCTGGGCCAACAGATACATCACCAGCGGTGTCTCGAAGGCGATCCCCATCCAGAAAAGCAGCCGGATCATCAGGTTGACGATATTGCTTATCCGGATCATCGGCGTGGCCACATCGTCCCCGAATGTCAGCAGGAAATGGAGGGCCGGCGGTGTCAACACGAAGTAACCGAAGGCGACTCCCGCGGTGAAGGCCAGCATGGCTCCCGGCAAGAAACCCAGCAGGTAGCGCCGTTCCTTGGCGGTGAGGCCGGGGGCGATGAACCGAATCACCTGGTACAGCACCACGGGAAATGCCAGGATGAACCCGGCAAAGAACGATACCTTGATGCTGGTGGTGAGCAGCTCGGTGACCTCGATGAATATCAGCTGCCCAGCGTCAAGGTCCCGGGCCGGCTGAAGCAGCAACTCGATTATCTCCCGAAAAAAGGCGAAGCCAACCGCGCTGCCGGCTATCAGCGCCACAACGCAGATGATGACCCGGCGCCGCAGCTCCCCCAGGTGCTGCAAGATGGTGAGCTCGCGGTCCCTCATTCCCCTTCTTTTGAGCCGGGATCTGAATCCGGCCCGGGCGCAGGGCGAGCCGGTGGTGATGCCCGCTCTTGCCCCTCCTCCAGGGTCACCGCGGCGGCCAGGTCGTTGAAGGTGCGCCGCAACTCACCGACGATCTTGCCCAACGTTCGGGCCGTCTCGATGGACTTGCCCGGCCCAAGCACCAGGAAGGCAATCAGTAGAACCACGGCCAGCTCGGGCAGGCCCATGCCCATCAAGTTCATTCAGTCCCCCGCTTCGTCCTGGGACAGGAATCCCCACACAATCGTGCCGCGTTCTCGGTCCAATCCTGCGGCAGCGTATACCCCAATTCCACCAGCATCTCGCCCAACCGGCACAACGGCAACCCAATTATGTTGGAGTAGCAACCGTCCCATGACTCGGCCGGCCGTAGGTCCGTGTCCTGCACCGCGTAGGCCCCGGCTTTGTCCAAGGGCGTTCCCGTGGCAATGGAGGCATCGATCTCGCCGTCCGACAGGTCCCTCAGGGTGATGTTGCTGGTCATACTGTCACTCAGATAGCGGCCAGAGGCGGCGTCAACCACCGTCACGCCCGTGGCAACCTGGTGGCTGGTGCCCCGAAGCCGTAGAAGCATCGAGCGGGCTTCGGCGGCGCCGGAAGGCTTCCCGATAACCTCCCCTTCCAGGACAACCATGCTGTCGGCGCCGATGACCAACCCATGCGCCAGGTTGGCGGCGACGGCCAGCGCCTTGTCGGCGGAGAGACGCCGGACCACGTCCCCGGCGGCCTCTCCCGGCTGTGGCTCCTCTGGCACGTCGGAGGGGACAATCTGGAAATCCAAGCCCATCTCCGTCAGAAGCTCCCTTCTCCGGGGAGACGCCGAGGCCAGGACCACGCCGCCAGGTCCCGCCGCCAGCTCCAGCAGCGCCACGCATTCCACATGGTGTGTCTGGGGGAACATGTCCAGCGGCACCACTTCCTTCAGGGTATAGGCGCTTTCACATAGGACCTTGAGATCACGGGCCAGGGTTTCCGCATCGCAAGAAACGTAGGCCACCCTGGTGGGAGCCAGCTGGATCAGGCTTTTCAAGGCCTCCGGCCGGCAGCCGGACCGGGACGGGTCAAGGACTACCACGTCGGGACGATGGGGCAGCTTGAGCAAGACATCCTCCGTCTTTCCCAGCAGGAACTCCACGTTGTCCAGACCGGCCGCGTTCTCTCTGGCATCGGCCACCGCCGCCGAGGACTCCTCCACGGCCATCACCCGCGCCACGTATGGGGCCAGCAAGACGGCGATGGTGCCCACACCGGCGTAGGCGTCCAACAGGATATCGCCGGGCTTGAGGTCCAGGGAGCGGCGTACGACGTCCACCATCTGGGCTGTCTGGTCCACATCCACTTGAAAGAAAGAGGGGGACGAAACCTTGAATTCCCGGCCGTCGACTGTGTCCAGGTAGTGCTTCTGCCCGGTGGTCAGCTCCAGATCGGGATTGCCAAGGTAGGGTTGCACCAGGTAGTCCCCCGTGCTCCTTCCGGCACGGATCGACAGCTGGGTGGTTTCCCAAGCCTTGTTCTGTATCTTGGTCAAAAGCTCGTTGACACCGGAGTGCATCAACATACACTCGTCTATACGCACGAACTCGCGTGTCTCCCGGTTCACGAAGCCCAGGCTCCCCCCCGGCCCAATGGTGAACCTGGCGTGATTCCGGTAGCCGTACTCGTGGGATGAAGGCAAGACCGCCGCGACCGGCGGGTCCTGGAAACCTCCAACCCTTTCCAGCGCGTCGACGACCTTATCCCGCTTCACCGACAGTTGGTGAGTGTAACTCACGTGTTGCCACTGGCAGCCGGTGCAAACGCCGAAGTAGGGGCAGGGGGGCTCCACTCGGTCCGGCGACGGCTCCAGCACCTGAGTCACCCGCGCGGACACATATTTACGGTGCACCCGCAACACCTGGGCAACGACGCGCTCGCCGGGGATACCGCCAAAGACGAAAACAGGCCGGTCCCCATATTCGGCCATGGCCTCGCCCAGCCGTCCCCAAGAGACCAGGTCAAGGGTTAGTAGCTCGCCCCGTGTTGGTGTCTGTTGTGTCATATGCTCACCTTGGCAATACTATAATAAAAGTACGCGCACAAGCCAAGGCAGGCACAAGATTCAGGCGCCGGCGGATAGGTTCTGTCAAACCTAAAAGACCAACCGATCCTGGCATACCGCGGTTGACCCATTTCCCCACCGGGTATAAACTGAGGCGAAAACCCGCCGTACCCAGGTTGAATCACACGCATCTAAGTTAATTGGAGTCCAAAAAAGTCTGGAGGATAGTAATGCCCGAACCCATAGAAGTAAACGAAGATAATTGGGATGACGTAGTGCTGAACTCAGATGTGCCGGTGCTGGTGGACTTCTGGGCCGACTGGTGTGGGCCCTGCAAGATGATAGCGCCCGCGGTCCATGAGTTAGCTTTGGAGTATGACGGCCTGCTTAGCGTGGGTAAGCTGGACGTGGACAGCAACCAAAACATTGCCACGAAGTACGGCATCCGCAGCATTCCGGCCTTGATCTTTTTCAAAGACGGCCAGCCGGTAGACCAGATTGTTGGAGCGGTTCCCAAAGGCAAATTAAAGGAAAAGATCGACGCCGTTCTAGCTGGTTAGCCCAGCCTATACGGAACGGGGGAGTGGATGGGGCCCGGTGGCTCTTGCGGACTTCAAATCCGTTATGCCTCGTGACGAGCGGGGTAGGTGGGTTCGACTCCCTCGCACTCCCGCCAGATTTTTTAGGCACGAATTGAAGCGGAGACGCCACTTTCACCGGTGGCGTTTCTTGTTGTCTGTTAACACTTGGCCCGTCACTGTTAACAAAAGTGTTAACAACTCCCATGTAACGCTGGTACAAATCCTTCCGCCACGGGCGCTTGCCGTTGACCATGTAGGACAGGTAGGCCGGGCTGATTTCTAGTTC
>JADFJS010000016.1 GCA_022566155.1 Chloroflexota bacterium | reverse complement strand
GTCCTCAACCGGCCGCCCCTCTTCGAGCGGCTCGTCCATCGCGTATGCCACAAGCGTCCCATCTGGAGACAGGGCAGGCACGCGGAATCCTTGGCTACGCGCCATCAACAACGGCGTCGACGTGTCGAAAGGCTTCGGTACCACCTGGATAGCGTCTCCCGCGTGCAGCACCAATGACTCTCCGTCGGGCGACCATTGGAAGTACAGCGGGGCGTTGGTTTCCACCTTCACGGCTACCGTCGGGTTTGTGGTGTCTTCCACGAGCAGCGTGAGGCCAACACGGTCGGCGATGAGGAATCCCAGGTGACGGCTGTCCGGCGACCAGTAAACATAGTGGGGGGCGCCGGTGGCCACCAGCCTGAACTCTTCGTTGGTGTATACCGTCGTCACACGCCCATCCAGCAGGTCGATCATTAGGATAGAGATCTCGGTTTCGTTGTTAATAGTCTGCAGTTGAGACACAGCGATCTTTGTACCATCAGGCGACCAGGCCGGCCATGCGTAGATGTTGGTGGACTGCAGGGACCGGGCCAGTGGACCACCACCCACGTCATCGCTCACCCGTGATTCTCCCGTCAAACGGCGCCGGTCCGTCCCATCGGGGCTGATAGTAAAGACATTTCCCCGGAGACCCACATAGGTTATGCGGTCCACTAGCACTTCCTCTGGGACTGTAGTAGCAACAACCTCTACCGTATCTTCAGGGGTAGCCGTGTTCTGGCACCCCACTGCCAGGAGACATACCAGAGACAGCACCAGACACAGCTTCTGTCCCAGCGGCAGGGAATCTCGAACTGCCTTACCGGATCCACGCACCAGTATACCCAATCCCCTCAACTGCTATACCTGCAAACGGCGGTCCCAGCATAGCACCCACCCGCGGCAGCCAGCAATAGCACGGCGCTTCCCGCTGCCGATGCGGCCCTCTCGACTCCCGGACCGCCACGCCGTAGAGTGTGCATAACTCCCAATATTTCGTTCTTAACTCCATACCACGAGTGGATAACTTCTCCGTTTCGTGGCCAACGCCGCTCCAACCCAAGGACCCCCGGCGCACATACCAACACCCGCCCCCGTTCTATCAACCGGCGTGCCACAGCCGTCCACCGCCTGTACCGGGTTTCCCATGGTAAAATAGACCAGAGGCCTAGCTGCAAAACGTCGAACACCCAAGATATACACTCTATCAAGCCCCTTATTATTACTATTACCTAGCTTAAATAAATATGATTGATACAGTAAGAATAAACCTTCACGCCGGCGATGGCGGCAACGGATGCGTCAGCTTTCTTCGAGAGAAATACAAACCCCATGGTGGGCCCAACGGCGGAGATGGCGGTGGCGGTGGTGATATCTACCTCTGTGGAGATACGTCCTTCAATACCCTGCTCCACCTGAAGTTTAACAGCACCACCTACGCTCCCAGAGGCGCTCATGGCAAGGGGAAAGACCAGACCGGCGGCAATGCTGGTGATGTAACTATCAAGGTTCCCGTGGGTACGGAAGTTTCGGTTTTAGCCAAGGATGGGAGTAAGACTTTCCTGGTGGATATTACCGATACTGCCCCGGTAGTGGTTGCCGAAGGTGGCCGGGGAGGTTGGGGAAATACGCGGTATGTCTCGCCAACCAACCAGGAACCGGTGCTGGCACAGCGGGGTGAGAGGGGACAGAAGGTGGTCCTTTTCCTCGAGTTGAAGCTGTTGGCAGACGTGGGGCTTCTGGCGCGGCCCAATGCCGGAAAATCTACGCTGATCTCCCGGTGCACGGCAGCCAAGCCGCGTGTGGCAGCCTACCCATTTACCACGGTGGAGCCGGTGCTAGCTGTGGTGGACAGCCACGGCGAGCCTTTCGTGATGATGGAGGTCCCAGGGTTGCTGGAAGGGGCTCACGAGGGTGTGGGCTTGGGCCACGAATTCCTGAGACACGCAGAGCGGGCCCGCGTGTATGTGCATCTGCTGGATGGCCTGTCCGAAGACCCGGTGGCGGATTGGCGTATGGTCAACAATGAGTTGCGGCAATTCAATGCTGCCATGGCTGAGAAACCGCAGATCGTCGTCGTCAACAAGCTGGACGTCACCGAGGTGCGGGAAGGTCAAGAGGCCCTGAGAGCCGACCTGGAAAGGGCGATGGCCGAAGATAGGGGGAACAGCGCGGACGAGATGATAAAGCCGGTGTTCTTCATCTCGGCGGTCAGCGGTGAGGGGGTGGACGCCCTCTTAGGTAGCGTCGTTGAGTTGCTTGGGATGCTGCCGAGAGATCTGCCGGTTCCCGTTGAGCGGAGTGTGGTGGCCGGGATTCCGGCTAGGCCCAGGGCCGCCTGGAGTGTGCGCAAGGAAGATGGGGTTTTCGTGGTGGAATCTGAAGAGTTGGAGCGGATGGTCGCCATGGCCGACACCAGAGACCCTCGCGTTCTACTACAGGTGTGGCGGGAGATGAGCAAACGAGGCATGGCCCAGCGGATGTCGGAGTCTGGGATCGAGCCCGGCGACACCATACGGATCGGAAGCGTTGAGATAGAGTGGTTCTGAGATGCGGGTAGGTGTTCTGGGGGGTACTTTCGATCCGATCCATCTTGGGCATCTGCTGGTAGCAGAAGAGGCCCGTCTGCGCCTGGGACTGGACAAAGTGATCTTCATGACGGCCGGGCAGCCGTGGTTGAAGAATGAGCAACCCCGAACTCCGGCGGAACAGCGATTCGATATGGTTCGGCTGGCGATCGCGTCCAACCCTCACTTCGAGGCGTCCCGGCAAGAGATCGACCGGAGCGGCCCGACCTACACGGTAGACACACTGGAAGAGCTCCAGCGAGACCTGGGACCGGCTACAACTATCTACTTCATCGTAGGCCTGGACGCCCTGGAAGAGTTTTCCCGGTGGAAGGACCCGGAGCGGATTCTGGGCCTGTGCCACCTGGCTGCGGTAAGGCGTCCGGGTTGGCTGGAATTCGATGCTGACGGGTTTGTACGCCGGTTTCCCCAGGCGGCGGGCAGGGTGGAGCTGCTGCCGGCGCCGCTGGTGGATATAAGCGGTACCGAGCTACGCCGGCGAGCCGCCGCGAGTGAGTCCCTGCGATATCAGGTGCCCGAAGCGGTAATGGAGTACATACAGCGGCGCCAACTCTACAATAGCGGCACGGGCAGCGCGCTGGTAAAGCCAGGTGATGAAGCCAAGATTGGCGGTGACTCCGATGAAGTTGTTGCTAGTCTCCTTGAGCTTGCGCTGGCCCGAGGTGCCCTGAAGTTTGGTGAGTTCACGCTAACCTCGGGGCGGAAAAGCAGCTACTACTTTGACGGACGCCTTTTGAGCCTTGATCCGGAAGGCGCCCACCTTGTCGGCCGTGCGTTACTTCCCATCTTGCGGCAAGCCGATGTAAACGCGGTGGGCGGGCCTGCTTTGGGCGCGGTTCCCATGGTCACAGCGGTGGCGCTGGCCAGCCGGCAAGAGGGAGGGCCTCTTCCCGCCTTTGTCGTCCGGACAGGGACCCGGACCCATGGTACCGCCCAGACAATCGAAGGTCCACTGGTGAAGGGAAGCCGTGTGGCCATCATCGACGACACATGCACCACCGGGGGGTCTCTTCTTCACGCTATCGCGGCCGCCGAGGAAGCCGGGTGTACGGTAGTGAAGGTGGTGGTCATATTGGACCGGCGGGAAGGCGGAGCCGAGGAACTGGAACGGCGCGGTTACGAATTAACAGCCCTGCTGGTAGCCACGCCGGAAGGCAACGTGGTGGTATCGGCCTCAAACTGAGTTATAAGTGTAGGGCATTGGTGGCGAGCCCCCGCCTACGACTTCTCCGGGCCGAACAGCTCGGGCAAGTCCAAAACCTCCGCCCACGCCCCTTCAGGGTCCGCCAATTCTAGCTTGACGCCCACGCGGGCGCTTCCCGTCCGCACGTACCCTAGGCCGATGGTTTCCTCGGTAGTGGGTAGTGTGACCGCCGATGTAACAGTACCCACCTTTTTGCCTTCGTCCCGCAGTTCTATACCTGTGCTAGGTGCGGCGTCCGGGGAAAAGCGGAGCGATACCAGACGTTTCTGGACCTTGTTGTAAGTGTCCAGCCGGGCGATCACCTCTTGCCCGATATAGCAGCCCTTGGCGAAATCGATCGACCCGATCAGGCCGGCCTCCAGGGGGTTGTAGGTCTCTCCCATCTCCGGACCATGTATCGGCACCCCGTACCGCACCCGCACGGCTTCATAGGCGTCTATACCCGTGGGACAGGCCCCCAGGGCGGTCAAGCGCTCCCACACCTGCGTGGCGTCCTTGGGCTCCATGACGAGGGCAAAGCCGGGAAGCGCCCCCAACGGTTGATTGATAAGGGTCACCGGCAGTCCGCCGATATCTACCTGCAGGGCGTGAAATGGCGCCAGGTCCGCCAGATCCCGGCCGGTTGCCGCCTCCAGGGCCGTGGCGCTGTCCGGGCCCAGTACCGCCAACATAGCCGTGTCCGCGGTGATGTCCTCCACGGTCAGGTCTTCCATGATGGTGTACTTGTCCAACCAATCGATGACCGGTTGCTGAAGGCCCGGGCTGGTGGTCAAAAGGATGTGGCCGCCCAGGTTGATCACGCCGATAACGTCCAAGATACGTCCGCGGTCGGTGGTCAACACCGTGGGTGCGCCCTGGCCCGTCTCCAGGTCGATCACCTTGTTGGTTGATAGGCGATTCAAGAGGTCCAAACCATCGGCGCCGGTGGCCTTGAGACGGCCCGTGTAGGAGATGTCGTGGAGGGCCGCACCCGTGGTTGCAGCCTGATATTCGGTGAGGACGTCGAAATAAGCGGCCGGCAGCTCCCAGCCGAAACGTTCGTGAAACTTGGCGCCGGAGCCCTCGGATACGGAGTGCAGGGCCGAACGCTGCAATACCATTGATGACCTCCGGATGCAAAAAGCGCCGCCCTTGCCAGGTAAGGCGGCGCTCACGCTATTCTAGGGCATATCTTGTTAGACGCTGAAGGATGTTCCGCAACCACAGGTCTTTTTGGCGTTGGGATTTACAAAGATAAACCCCTTGCCGTTCAGCCCATCGGAGAACTCCAACTCTGTGCCTACCAGGAAGATGTAGCTCTTTTTGTCCACCATTACCTTGACCCCGTGCTGCTCCACTATCTTGTCGGTTTCCAACTCCTCGCCGGTGATGGAGAGGTCGTAGGTCAGGCCGGAGCAACCGCCACCTTTCACCGCCACCCGGACACCCACACTACCCTCGATGCCATCCCTGGCGGCAAAGTACTTTATCTTTTCGGCAGCTTTCTCGCTAATCTGTACACCAAGCTCAACGCCACCTTGTGTAATAGCCATTTAATCCTCCCTAGTAGAAGACCATGTGGAACGGGCAAATATAGTCCCAGACCAGATATCAATTCTATGGCTTGGTGTATGGCTAAGTCAAGTTGTACGGCAACTGGGGTATTCCAGAACGGCCTTGGGTAAGACGGCCTAGATGATCGCGGCGGTCAACGCATCCAGGTCCAGGTGCTGGTGGGCCAACTCGGTGAAGCGGGTTAACTTCTCCGGGCTGTGCGGATTGGCGAGGTCCAGCAGACCTCCCAGGGCCTCGGCGGTCTCCAGCGTGCCTGCTTCCACCAGGATAATGGGCACCTCGCGCTCGAGCGCTTCCGCCTTGACGTACGCGGTGGGTTCGCCGCCCCCGGTCAAAACCAGGCACCGCGTGTCGGTCATCAGGCAAGACATCTGTATGTCGGGACGCTCCGCCCGGGTTATCACCGCCTGATTGGGGAACCGGCCAAAGTAGGTAATGCCCGAGTCCATGATGTTGCCGCCGATGAGGAACCGGTCGACGTATGCGCCGGTATTCTCCGTTTCTTGAACCCAGGTCCCACCCAGATGGTCGGCGATCTGCTTCACGGTGACCGCCAGCATGGGCCGGTCTTCGGGCAGTGTACCCAGCACGGAGATGCCACGGGACTGCACCGCCGCCACCATGCCCTGTTGGACCGAATGCTGGCGGTAGGGAGGCACATTGTTGACGACCATACCGGCGATCCGGTCCGACATGGGGGCCACGCTATCCAGAAGCGTCTCGATGTCCAGGTTATTGGCATAACCTATCAGAAGCAAAACCCGTGAGCTCAACAATGCGGATAGCTCTTGGGGCAGCGCCCATGCCTGGCCTCCGGGTGAGGTCAGGTCCGGCCCCTCAACCAGGACCACGTCCGCTGTCCCAGCCAGATCCGCGACCGCTTTCCCAATCCCTTGGCCGTCTGGGCCGCCGAGTATGGTGGACGAGGAGGCTGCCTCTGGGAATTGGATCGGCGCCGGCGCCTGAGGGTTGCCGGCTCCAGCCAGGACGTGGGTAGAGATAAAAGCTACGTCGGCGTCGGTCCTGGGATCACTGGAGAATGGTTTGAAGTAGGCGGCGCTGCGGCCGCCGGCGGCCAGGTGAGACAAGATGGCGCCCACCAGGCATGTTTTTCCAACGCCAGGCCGGTCGCCAACCACCTGCAACACTGCCACAAGAAACCCCTCAATGCTCAGTCTGGGAATTGATCAATTACCGCTGTGTGGAAAGCCCGGATCGAACCGTTGCATCGATTCGAGCCGTTAGGCGTACCCTATCCAGGTCTCAGGATTCAGCAGGGATCGAACCACGGATGAAACTTGGAATATTAACCGTCCACGTCCTTCTCGCCGGTGTTAGCCGGGTCGAATCCAACTGGGAACCGGGTTGTCTCGTCGAATTTGGCCAGGGTAAGGTCGGAACGATGCAGGCTTGCCTCCCTGAAATCGGCGCCCCGCATATCGGCCGCTATGAACATCGAGTCCCGTATCATGGCCCGGGTAAAGTCTGCGCCATCCATCAGAGTGCGGCTCAAGTCCGCACCGTTCATGTTGCACGCCTGGAATCTAGCATTGGTCAGATTGGCGTTGCGCAGGTCGGTCTCGATCATGGTCGCCGAGCTCACATCGGCGGAGGTCAGGTTGGCGTCGAGCAATAGGGCGCGGACCATGCGGCTCCAGCGCAGACACGCCCCTTGCAGGTTGGTTTGCTTCAGGTCGGCCCAAAACAGATTGACATTGGTCAGGTCGGCATTGGAGCAGTTTGCCGCCGCGAGCACGCAGCGGGCCATCTCGGCGCCGGTCAGATCTGCTCCCGATAGGTCTGCCCGGGCGAAGCTGGTGCGCGAGAGTATGGCCCCGGCCAGATTCGCTCCCCGCAGATCGGCGTTCCGCACCTTGGATCCCCGCAGGTCAACTCCAGCCAGGTCCGCCCCTTCCAGTTCCAAGGCGGTGTCCGGGTTCTCCGCTCGCCAGCGGGCGAATACTTCCGGCCCTTGCGTTACCGCCAGCAGGTGTTCCTGGTTTGCCATTGTTTCCGCTCCATTTTGGTACGCAAAAGATGCAGCCCTAGAGACGCCGCCCCGGGCTGCACGATTGACGGTGGGGATTCCAACGAGCCCCGGTGTTTGCTAGTCGCTGGCCAACGCCGAGTCGAACTCAAACAGTTTTTCGGCGATAACCATCTTCAGCTCGTTGACCTTGGTCAGATTCGGGAATCCGCCTGAATCTTCCTTACGGTCGAAGATCTTCTCGCCGTCCAGATAGATCTCCAGGCGGCCCTGGCCGACGGGGGTGAGCTTTATGGCTACGTCCCCGGGTGCGTCGTTGCGATAGAACTCCGTCGCCAGCCACGTGGCGACCGGGAAGTACCCTCAAGGAACGCAATATACGATTTCAACGTCCACCTTGCCGTGCTCAGACGCTGGCATGTTTCACCTCGTAGGCGCCGACTGCAGTTTGGCTATTTTTCGAAGTGTAACTAATCGCGGAAATGAATGCAAATTACTGGGGTGGAGTCCGCGCCACCGGGGCAACGGCTGGCCCCCCGGCGGTTCCGCTCTGGCCAGGAAGGAGAGTCTTGGAGACTCAGGGAACAATGGCAGTGGCCACGCCCACCGCCGTTTTTTCACGGTCCTGGTTCTCACAGAGGATGTCCACCGTAACCAGGGTCCCGCTTTCCACCTGCTCATGGTGCGTCACCGTCCCGGAAACCGTGATGGTATCGCCGTGCTTCACGGGGCGAAGAAATTTCAGGTTGATAGTGCCGGTGTGGTGGAAGACCTGGGGGCCGAAAAACTTGCGCAAGGACTCGGCCGCGAAGGCCACCGACATGCGGCCGGAGGCGATGGGAGCGCTAAATCCCAAGCGTTGTTGGGCGAATTCAGGATCGTTGTGGATGTTCACCCGGTCCAAGATGCCACAGGACTCGAATTGGTTGATGCTTGATTGAGTCACATGCTTGGAAACCGACGGTATCTCCGCATTGATCTCTAGCTTTGCGGTTGCCATTTTCTTCCCACCTCGTCGGGTTTCTTTAGCTGGTAAGTCCGCAGCTTCTCCAGCAGACGGCCGTCCTCGTCTATGGCAGTCGCCTCGATAACTATGTACGGCATGTCCCTGCGCCAATACTTGTCGGCGATCCGGCCGGTAACCCTGATCTTCTTTCCAGGGATCGGGGGATTATAGAACTCCACCTCATTGCCGGCGTTTACCGTTCCCACCTTGTCGTCATACACCATGGCGAAGGCGGTGGCGTCGTGCTTGACCGCCAGCGTTGGAAACGCCGCCTCCGGGTCATCCACCGAAGCCCGAAAGTTATCCAACATCTCTTGAGTCAAGGTGTACTCATAAGACCCCAGCTCTTCGCCGATTTCCAGCTTGTCGTAGTCGAATTCCTTTAGCTTGGGGGCGGTCACGGCCCACCTCCTGGTTCGCGTCTCATCCTGGCTTACCCTATACCACACCCCCGGCGAGAGCGTCAACGCCGCCTCTGCAACCAACGGAATTACCAGGGCCGCAACAAGGCGTCGGCTCGGTTCAGCCGATAGCGTATCGGTGTAGCCTACCCGGCGGGCATACCCTATAATGAACGATATCATCCAGACATCCTGTAGGAAATTGCCCGCATGGACCTTACATTCGAGCGAGGAGACCCGCGGCATCCAAAGGGCCACGCCTTGGCGTACTTTCGGGTCAATACTGAACCCGATAAGGTGTATGCCACCTACATAATCACCCTTCCGGTGAAAGCCGACCTCACCAAGTATGTTCCACCTTTCCTGGCCGCACATCTGGGGTCCCTGCCGCTGAGCGATTTTTCCGCCTTCGCCATGCCTCCGGTGCCGGAGCCGGTGGCCAGCCACGCGGAGCTGGAGCGGTTGAGCCGGGAGCGGGAGGATGACCTGATCTTTGTGACCAGCATGTTTTCCTTCGACCTGCCGCGGATGATGGAGACGGTGGCCGAAGCGGTGGAAGCGTATTCCCAGCTTTGCAGCGACCGGTTGGGCATCACCGCCATTTCCGAGCTACAGGCGCCGGACGAATCTACGCCGGCGTCTCAAGAGGAGATTGAAGACCGCTCTCTGCGGGTTGATGAAGTCCTATTCAGCCTGATGAGCGAGGGTGACAAGCTGAGCGAGCTGTCGCGGCTGCTGGGTAAGCTGCGCTTTGCCGTGGAAGGCCAGGACTCCGGAATGATCGAAGAAACCGCCGAGGAGATAACCACGTTGGCCCGGCACCTACCCGAGGAATTTCAAGTGTTGGCCCTGTTGGCGGTGGCGAAAGACACCTCGCAAAAGGGTTCCAGACTTGCGCAACTCTACCTGGACCGTTGCTTCCGCCTGTCTGCCGGAGACACGAACAGCGCTCAAACCCTCGCCGAGGAGATCCAAACCCTCCATACCCAGGACTAGGGTCCTACCGGCGTGGGTCCCAAGAGGTTATTTAAAGAATCCATAGGACACGCCTATGTGTCCTTCGATAGACTCGGGACGAACGGTAAAGACGTCCCCTTCCGCTCGTGGTGAGCTTGTCGAACCACATTTGATAGGTTTGCCAGAGCTTGGTAGCTCAAGGCGCTCGACCGGTAGGTCCCATTCCCGCTCGGTTGCTTCCCGGACTGTTACAATAGCGATGGCAGCCGAGCCTAACCGTGTCTCGGGAGGTGTTGCAGCGGTTGGCCTATCTCTCGCACCTTACCCTGAGCAATTTCCGCAGTCTGGTCCACCTGGAATTGGAGCTACCCGAGGGAGTGTTAGTGTTCTTCGGGCCCAATGCCCAGGGTAAAACCACCCTGCTGGAGGCCGTGTACCTTCTGGCCATCGCCCGTTCATTTCGGGCGGAAAACGAGCGTGAAGTGGTCAACTTCCAAGCGGCGGCGGAGGGAGGACAGGCACTGGTGGGGGGGACCATCGAAAAGGCCCGGGAGCGCCTCGGCGTCTACGTAGGGTTCCAGTGTATCCCCGCCCACGATGCGCCTGGCGTTGCAACCCAGGGCGGCGATCCGGGCTATTCAGGCCGGTCCGGTAGCTCTGTTCAGCCAGCCAACTCGGTGCGGCCAGCCTACTCCGTACGAAAAGAGATCCGGGTCAGCCGGGTGCGGCGCACGGCGGCCGAGCTTGTGGGAACGGTGAATGCCGTACTATTCAGCGCCGAGGATATCGAGCTGGTGCAAGGCCCTCCGGCCGGGCGCCGCCGATATCTGGATGTATTGATGTCCCAGGCCGATCCCCTCTACCTCCGGGGCCTGCAGCGTTACCAGCGGGTGATACAACAGCGGAACCGGCTGCTGCGGATGCTACGCGAGGGGCGGGCAAAACAAGAGGAGTTGGCCTTTTGGGACGACGAGTTGGTGCGGGAGGGCGCCTGGGTTACCTGGCGGCGCCATGAAGTGATGGTAGAGCTTGGTCAACTTTGTACCCAGCACCACCGGGAGCTCGGTGGCCCAGAGGAGTGCCTCCAGATGGAGTACCGGCCCAGCGTGCCTCTTGGGGACGGGCTTCCGGAGACGGAGGACCGGTTCCGGGAATCCCTCGCCGCTTCCCAGCAACGGGAACGGGCGATGGCCGCAACGGTGGTAGGCCCGCATCGCGACGATTTCAACCTGCTCATAGACCAGGTGGACATGAGTACTTTCGCCTCCCGGGGGCAGGCCCGCACGTTGGCCCTGACCCTGCGGTTGGCCGAGGCCGCCTATCTGGCCACGGCTCGAGCAGAGGCGCCCATAGTCCTGCTGGACGACGTTCTGTCGGAGATGGACGCTTTCCGGCGCAAGCGGGTCTTGGAGAAATTAAGCCAGTACCAACAGACCTTTATAACCACAACCGACCTGGCATTGTTGTGGGACTTCTTCGGACCAAATGCTAACTACTACAAGGTTGATGGTGGCGATGTACAGCCCATGGACCGCGATCCGGGTGGCGTTGTTGCGAGGGCCGGCCATGACAACCCACATGTTTAGAGCGGGTTCATGACCGTAACCCAGGAAACCCTTGACGAGATCGCCCTGACCCGGGCCGAGTATGACATGATCGTGGACCGGCTGGACCGCGAGCCCAACACGGTCGAGCTGGGTATGTTTGGCGCCCTCTGGAGCGAGCACTGCGGCTACAAGCACTCGCGCCCCCTGCTGGGGCTGTTCCCCAGCCGCTCTCCCCGAGTACTGTCACGGCCCGGTGAGGAGAATGCCGGCGCCGTGGACATCGGCGACGGGTGGGCCGTGGTGTTCAAGGTAGAGTCCCACAATCATCCTTCCGCGGTGGAGCCCTTTCAGGGCGCCGCCACCGGCGTCGGCGGAATCGTCCGGGACATCCTGGCGATGGGGGCGCGGCCTATCGCCCTGCTGAATTCCCTGCGTTTCGGTCCCCTGACCGACCCACAGAACCGGCACCTGTTTAACGGTGTGATTGGCGGCATATCCTGGTACGGCAACTGCATCGGCGTCCCGGACGTGGCGGGCGAGATCTGCTTCGACCCCTCCTACTCCCAGAATCCGCTGGTCAACGCCATGTGCGTCGGTCTCGTTCGCAAAGACCAGATGGCAACCGCGGCCGCCGGGAAGCCGGGCAATATACTGCTGCTGGTGGGCGCCGATACGGGGCGTGATGGGATCCACGGAGCTTCCGGGTTGGCCTCTCGAACCTTTGAGGAGGCCGTGGAGAGGCGTCCCACGGTGCAGGTGGGGAACCCTTTCCTGGAAAAGGTCTTGATCGAAGCCTGCCTTGAGGCCCTGGCTACCGGGGCCGTGGAGGCGTTGCAGGACCTTGGCGCCGCCGGCCTGACCAGCGCCGCCATCGAATCCGTGGCCATGGCTGGCCGGGGACTGCAGATGGACCTCAGCCAGGTGGATCGGCGGGAAGAGGGCATGACCGCCTATGATGTGATGCTTTCCGAGTCCCAGGAGCGCATGCTGCTGATAGTGTCGCCCGGTGGCGTTGACCGGGTCCGCGAAGTCTTCGCGAAGTGGGAGGTGACCTGCCGGCAGATCGGAAGGGTTGAGCAGGAACCGCAGGCGCTGGTGTGGGATGGCGCCAGCTTGGTGGCCCAACTGCCGGTCAATGACCTGGTGGATGCGCCTCGCTATCGGCTACAGGGCATTCAGTCACCAGAACAGCGGCAGCGGCAGCGCCTTGCGTTGTCCGGACTGCCCTTGCCGGCCGAAGGCCCAGGCGGCACATTGCTAAAGTTGTTGGCCTCGCCCAACATCGCCAGCAAAGAGGCCGTCTACCGCCAGTACGACCACCAGGTGCAAACCAATACGGTGGAGGGGCCGGGCAGCGATGCGGCGGTGCTGCGGATCAAGGGGACCGCCAGGGCAATAGCCTTGGCCATCGATGGCAACGGCCGCTACTGTGAACTGGACCCCTACCGTGGGGGCCAGATCGCGGTGGCCGAGGTGTGCCGTAATCTCACCTGCTCCGGAGCTACACCGGTGGCGCTAACCAACTGCCTGAATTTTGGCAACCCGGAGCGGCCGGAGGTGTACTACCAACTGGAGTGGTGCATCCGGGGCATGGCCCGGGCATGCCGGGTGCTGGAAGTGCCGGTGGTCAGCGGCAACGTGAGCCTGTACAACGAGGCGCCGGGCATGGCCATCTATCCGACGCCCGTGGTGGGCGGACTGGGCGTTATCGATGACGTGTCCCGTCGAACGCAGTCCGCATTCTCCGGGGAAGGGCTGCTGGTTGGCCTGCTGGGAGGTCCTTCCACTGCCTGGAAGCCTCGTGCCGCCGACCTGGCCGGCAGCGAGTACCTGCAGGTGGTGCATGGGTTGGTGGCGGGCCGGCCACGCATCGACCTTGCGCTGGAGAAACGGGTCCAAATCCTCTGCCGGCGCGCCATCGCAGAGGGCATCCTGGCCTCGGCCCACGACTGCTCCGACGGGGGCCTGGCAGTGGCGCTGGCCGAGTGTTGCATCCAGGGCGGCGTGGGTTTCAGCGGAGAGTTGGATCTGCCACGGCGTTGGGATGCGGTCCTTTTCGGGGAAGCCCAGTCCCGCATCGTAGTGTCCCTGGCCGCTGACTCATGGCGGCGTCTGGAGGAGTTGGCGGACGGGCTGAACGTGCCCCTTCGCCGCCTGGGCGTCACCGGAGGGGACCACTTCCGTTTGGCGCCGCTATTGGACCTGCCCCTTGCGGATATTGACGATGCCTGGTCCCACAGCCTGGAGCGGGCCCTGGCCGGGTAGAATGATATGAAACCTGCGCCCTGCCCCATTCTAACGATAGATGGGATCGTGGCTAGGCCCTGTCGATGAATCTTGGAGAGGCTATCTCGTGAGTGGTCGCGCTCTACGCGTGCTGTTTCTGACACCCTATTTCCGGCCCTACTTGGGCGGGATCGAGCGGGCCATCGAGCAGCTTACATTCCAGCTTCTAAAGTCTGGCGATGTGGTGGATGTGGGTGTCCTCACCACCAAGTATTCTTTTCCGCGGATACCTCAGCCCGACTGGGCTGACCGTGAGACCACGCCGGAAGGCATCCAGATATTCCGGCTGTCCGGATTCCCCCGCCGGTCCATCCCCCTCTATTCCGTGCCGCTGGTCTGGTTTTCCCCATGGCGGATGCGCCGGTACTTGCAGGAGTTCAACCCCGACGTGGTCCACTTCGTGGGCGATGGTTGGTTCTGGGGGCACTTCTGGACCTGGTTGTGGTTCCGCAAGCGGGCCGGGTTCGTTTTTACGCCGTCCTTTCATACGCTGCCCCTCAGCCGGTGGTGGCTCCGCCCCATCAATGTTTTTATCTGTAACGTGATGGACCGGGTGGTGCCGCTGACCCGCCTGGAATCGGGGCTGGTCCGCCGGACATACTGGGTACGGAAACGGAAGACGACTATCATCGGTTGGGGAGCCTCTCCACCGCAAGAAAACCCCGCGCTACAAAAGGGTGAGGTTGCCGATGACGCGCCGAAATCGCCTTTTATCCTTCTGTGCGTCGGCCGGTTGGGTCAGCATAAAGGGCAGTCGTGGCTCTTGGAAGTGTACCGCCAGGCCAGGCCCCGGTTCCAGCGTTCGGTTCAACTGGTACTGGTTGGCCGGGATGAAGGCGACGAGGCAAATCTTCGCCAGACCATCAAGGCGGGTGGGCTGGATGAAGAGGTTCTGCTGACAGGAGAGCTGTCCGACGGGGAGCTGGCGGAATGGTACTCGCGGACCGACCTGTTCACCCTGTTCTCCCATTATGAAGCCTTCGGCCTAGTGTTCTTTGAGGCCATGGCCCATGGCGCGCCGGTGTTGACCCACGACGTTGGAGCGAATCGAGAACTGCTAACCCATGGGGCCGTGGTGGTGCCACGGTTCGACAAGCAGGCCGCCGTTGAAGAGATGGTGCGTCTGGTCAACGAGGATGACCGGCGTCTAGAGCTCAGCCGGGAGGCCCAGAAGTATTGCCTGGCCGAGTTCACATGGTCGGCCACGGCCGCCAAGTACCTGGAGGTCTACCATACTATCCTTCGACGGCCTGACGAGAAACCGATGGGTTGAAACCGTTAGGCCCTGATGGGGTGCGGCACGCGGAGATCCTCGGAAAACTTAGGAAAACTTCAAGGGGAATGTGAGAAAAGATGGATCGGGAGCAGCTAGAGGCGGGGGCCCGGAATATCTTGCTAACCAACCTGCGGCGCGGGGTTGCCGATTGGAACGGGAAGGAGTACAGCTTTGTCTGTCCTTCGCTGACCGGATACCCCTTCCAGTGGTTCTGGGACTCCTGTTTTCATGCCATCGCCCTGATACATCTTGACCAGGAACAGGCCAAGGCCGAGATGAGGACGCTGATGAGCGGCGCCCTGCCCGACGGCTTCATTCCCCACATCATCTTCTGGGAGATGGAGAAACAGCCCGACTTTCTGAGCCGCAACATCGTGGGCCAGACGTCACCATTCTACAGCTCGACCATGCAGCCCCCCATCATCGCCTACACCGTGGAGCGCATCTACCAGGCCACGGGCGACGAGTCGTTTCGGGAGGAGGCGCTGCCGGTGCTCACTGCCTTCTATCGCTGGGTGCGGCGGGTCAGGGACCCCGACAATGACGGACTTATCGCGGTCATCCAACCCGAGGAGGCGGGCACCGACTGCTCGCCAAAATACGACGAGATACTGGGGCTGGAGGAGCTCAGCAACCAGGGGTTTATCGCCGCCTTGAGGAAGGTATACGAGGCCTATGAGCCCATGCGTGGTGATGACGCCCGCATACTGGCAGCGGACATCTTCCATGTTGAAGACGTTCTGGTCAACTCTATCTACGCCATGGGCCTGCGCTCATTGTCGCGGCTTCTGGGTTCCTCCCCGGAAGCAGAGGAATTCAGCCAAGAGGCCGATAAAGTGCGGGACGCCCTGCTGTCCAAGTGCTGGGACGAGGAGGCCGGGGCCTTTTTCGACCTGTCGGGAGTGGCGGAGAAGCCGGTCAAGGTGGTAACCATAAGCTCTCTGATGCCCCTGATCCTGGAGGACCTGCCCCGGCCGATCGTGGAGCGGCTGGTGGACCAGTGGGTGACTGATCCCCAGCATTTCTGGACCCCGTACCCGCTGCCCTCGGTGCCGGCCTCCGACCCCAAGTTCATGCCGGGCAACCCCCGGGGCTTCATCTGGCGCGGCCCCAGCTGGGTCAACACCAACTGGTTTCTATCCCACGCCCTGCGTAGACACGGCTACACCGACCTGGCCGACACCATCGTGGCGCGAAGCCACGAGTGCATCGAAAAGTCGGGCTTTCGAGAGTATTACCACCCCTACACTGCGGAGGGTCTGGGCGCCCGAGACTTCGGCTGGTCCACCCTGATACTGGATATGTAAGATTAATAAAACCCAAGATGTGCGGAATAACGGGGTAGCGGGCAAGGGAAAACGATGCCGTTTTGGCGAGGAAGCGGTGCGGGGAAAGCTGCGATAATAAACGCGCGTAGCCGCTGTTGAACAATGGCAGACGCGGAACCGGTTACAGGCTAGCCAACGATATTAACGCAGGGTCAATGGATCAGACGAAAAATCCGAACCGCTTGATCGGGCGCCGAATCTTAACGAACCTGCCGCCGGGAGCCGAACAGACGTGAGATGAAGGAAGGCTCCGGTTTGCCGGCTTCGTTGCCGGGCATAGGGCCCTCCTCGCCGGAATCTTCCTCCAGAGGGTCAACCGAATACAGCTCACCCTGGGGCTCAAAATCCCGGGGTGGCTCTTCTTGTAGCGCCTCTTCGGGTGCTGTATCGATTGTTTCCGGAGCGTCCGCAGGATTCCAGTGAGATTTCAAGAGCCCCTGCACCAGGGGATGTGTGCGATCCAAGTAGAAGGTGCGGCGCCGCCTGCTCCGCCCGGATTCTTCGTCCCGCCACGAGTGCCATCCCTGCTTGAACAGGTTCCCTTTGCCCAGGCTGCGGAGCATCCTGCTTACATAGGTGTGGGAGTGGTTCTGGCCCCAATGAAGGGTGATCTCTTCCTGGCCGGCCTCCAGTCCCGATTCCAAAGCCTTGCTTACCTCGGCTGCCAGGAAATTGAAGGCGACGTGACTGATACCCTCTTGTTGTTCCAGCGCGTCGGCCATCACGACCAGGTCGGATATCCTTTGGGCGTCCAGTCCGTCCTCGGAACTGTCGGGCAGGTTTAGCTGGCCAATGGCCTCGGCCATTAATGCTCCAATGTCTGTGACCTCTGACTCGGTGGCCTGTGACTCGGCGGCCTGTGACTTGGGCGCCCCAACAGCCTCGGGCTCTTGCGGATCTGCCTCCTGCTCATCGGCTTCCGGCAGCGCCTGTACCGGCGTGGCCGGCCGGGACCTGAAATCCCGCCGCCCCTGCGGGGCTGTGGTGCTATCGCTGAAGTCCGGCTGCTCCGGAGTGTCTTCTTCGGGGCTAGGCTCATCCGCCATCGTAGCCCAGTCCACCAGGCCGGCGGTAACCAACTTGATGTTGCCTTCTTGAGCCACCCGAACCATCAGCTTCTTGAAGCCGGAAAAACCGACATTCTTCTCGTCAAAACCGGTGAACCGGCGCATCAGCCGCTGCTTGATAGAGGTCAAAAGAGGTGTCCCGCCAGCCCGGCGCTCCTCGCGCACGATCTCTTCAATAGCTCGGATAACTTCGGCAAGCTCCAACCGGCTGGAGTTGGGTTGGCTGGTCTGACTGGGTTGGCTGGTGGCTGATCTGGCTGGGTTGGCTGATCTGGCTGGGTTGGCTGGTCGGTTTGTGGGTGGCTCGGCCGTTGCCGGAAGGCACCGGTTCCGATGGTGTGATGGGGTCGACGTCGGCGTCGTAGAGGATCAGTCCATCGACTTGGCCGTACAGACGCCGGGAAGTTGCCCAGGACACACCGATGACGATCACCCGTTTACCCATGGTTCTAAGGGTGTTGATTACGTGGATGAAATCCGAATCGCCGGACACCAATACGTAGGTGCTGATATTGGGATAGGTATGAGCGCATTCGATGCAGTCGGCCGTCATCTTGACGTCGACGCTATTCTTGATCCGGGTGGTCCGGCCGGAGGAGGATGCCGAGGACCCCGGCAGAAACAGCCGCGTGGGGACATAGACGGGCTCGATGCCCGCGGCGTAGAGGGCGGGCGGGTCGTTGATGAACTGGCTGGCACCGCGAAGCTCAGGTGTCCGGGCCACCCAGTCGGCGTAGGCCTTGGCCACCACCACCCGGCCATGGTTGGAAACCTCTTCTTTCAGTGCGGAAACATTGGGCTGGCGGTGCCCGGTGGCCAGGCTGATCTTGAAGTTCTCCCAGTCGATAAAGAGGGCTACGTCTTCGCCATAGGGTATTTGCTGGTTCATGCTGGTGATTCGTCCATGGGCGTATATTTCGATTTAAGTGTAAGCTGCCCCTTATCCTGAGTCAAGAAAGAAGGCATACCGTTTGATGAGGTGTTCGCAATCCAGCCGCAGGCCGTACAGGAATGTTGGATAGCGTTGCGGCGCGCCAGCGTATCCGGCCGCTCGCTTGACAAGCTCATCCATTTCATACATGGTACGGTGACTGGCCCAGATACGCAATCCCGGCGACCATATCTAAGGAGAATATCAATGACGGAACGACGCCCCAGGCTGGAGGGCAAGGTGGCAATTGTCACCGGCGCCGGTTCCAGCGGCCCAGGCATCGGCAACGGAAAGGCAACGGCGGTGCTCTTTGCCCGCGAGGGCGCCAAGGTGCTGCTGGTTGATTCGGCGGAGGAACGAGCCCTGGAGACGCAGGCCATGATTAAAGAGGAGGGGGGCGAGGCGTCTGTATTCCAGGGCGACGTTACCAACGCCGACAACTGCCGTCTCATGGTGGAGTCGGCCGTGGAGCGCTACGGACGCTTGGATATTCTTGACAACAACGTGGGCATCTCCCGCCGGGGCACCGTGGTGGATATAAGCGAGGAGGATTGGGACCAGGTGATGACCGTCAACGTCAAGAGCGTGGTCCTCTGCAGCCGCTACGCCATCCCCAAGATGATTGAAGGGGGCGGCGGTTCCATAATCAACATATCCTCCATCGCCGCACTGCGAGCCCACAGCAGCACCCCTTATTCCACCTCCAAGGCCGCCGTCATCGGCTTGACCATGTCCATGGCCGCCGACCACGGACGGGACAAAATACGAGTCAACTGCATCGCTCCCGGGTTGGTCTACACCCCCATGGTGGCGCCCAGGATGGACGAGACACTGCGCGACCGGCGCAAGACGGCCTCGCCCCTGGACACCGAGGGAGAAGCCTGGGACATTGGCTACGCCGCGGTGTACCTGGCCAGCGACGAGGCCCGCTGGGTCACCGGCATCGTCCTGCCGGTGGATGCCGGCCTTCTTACCCTGTCCCCGGTGACCTATGACAGCATGTCCCAGCAGACGAGGTATTAAGGGGCGACTCCACAGGATCGGGAACCCCTACGATGATGTAGACCCGCACAAGGAGGGACGCATGAGACTGGAGGGCAAAGTAGCACTGATCAGCGGCGGCGCCAGGGGCATGGGAGCCGCCGAAGCCCGGTTATTCGCCCGGGAAGGGGCCAGTGTTGTGATAGGGGACTTGCTGGAGGAAGAGGGCCGCCAGGTTGAAGCTCAGATCGGCGAAGCCGGTGGCCACGCCATATTCATTCGCCTGGACGTGACCAGCGAGTCCGACTGGAGCGATGCCGTGGCCGCCGCGGTCAGCCGCTTCGGTAAACTGGACATCCTGGTCAACAATGCGGGAGTCAGCAGTGGCGGCGCCAGCGGCGCCCGGACAAAGGTGGAGGATACAACGGTGGAAGCCTGGGACCGGGTCATGGACGTCAATGCCAAGGGCGTGTTTCTGGGCACCAAGGCCGCCATCCCAGAGATGCGCCGCGCCGGAGGCGGCTCCATCATCAACATCTCATCGATATATGGCCTGGTGGGCAGCGACGGAGGATCGGCATACCATGCGTCCAAGGGGGCGGTGAGGCTCCTCACAAAGTCCACCGCCATCCAGTATGCCGGCGAGGGCATCAGGGCTAATTCGGTACACCCGGGGTTCATAGACACGCCCATGACCGCGGCGACCCTGGCCGACCCTGAACGCAACCGTAGCTTGATTGCCCGTACTCCCGTGGGGAGGCTAGGTGTGCCCGACGACGTAGCCTATGGCGTGCTGTTCCTGGCCTCCGACGAGTCCTCCTTCATGACCGGCAGCGAGCTGGTGATCGACGGTGGCTGGACGGCTCAGTAAGCGGTTAGGCTGGCTGTGATTCCGCCTGCGCGCAAAATCCATCGCCAATACGACAAGCAGCTGTCCACGGTCCCAAGGCAATCTCTAGGGTCCACGCACACAGTTTGCGGCCGCCCTAGGCTGGGACAAAGCCCGATGGCTTTCCAGCCAACCTTGCCACATCAAGTATTAGTTGTTGGGCGAACAGGTACGGGTTAGAATTCCGCCTGCAAAAAAAGCGGCGGAGAGATGGCAGCGACACTCCCCAGCCCCTTCCATTGGCCCTAGCCATCTCTCTTCGTACTCTCGGTGCGAAGTCCACATAGCCGCCCCGCGAGCGAAGGAGGTGACCAATGGCCCCCACCTTGAAGGCCTTCTTACTAGTGGATACCCGGCCATCTGGACATTACTGGACAATTGGAGGTGTGTGATAATTTTCACGTAAGTACTTGACAAACACGGAGGCGGCCATGAACTCGTTGAAACGGTTGCTAATATTTTTAGCTCTGGTTGGAGTTGCTGCCTTGCTAGCCGCCTGTGGAAATGGGGATTCCACGGGCAACGCCATTGTGGAAGATGACGGCCACAGCCAAGTGGTAGATGAACCGGACGCCCGCTCGCAGACCGGGGCGGCCTACGTGGTCAACGCAGCCGACATCGTATCGGCTGCGGATTGGGACTCCATGCTAACGGTGAGAGTGGAAATGTCAGATTTCATTTACTCGCCAGAATCTCTCACCTTAGAAACCGGCCTGCCATACAAACTGGAACTGGTCAACGCAGGGACCACGAAACACTACTTCACCGCTGCGGGGTTCTACCAGTCAGTCGCCTTCCGCAAGGCCCAGACGTCTGAGGGAGAATTCAAAGCCCCATACTTCAAAGCGATAGAGGTCTTTCCTGGAGATCAAGTTGATCTCTATTTCGTACCAGTTGTTCCTGGGGCCTACAGCTCCCTATGCACAATAGCCGGACACGAAGAGGCGGGAATGCACGGCACGATCATCGTAGCCGGTGAAGGGCATGAGTAATTCCAGTCACCGGTATTGGCTGCGGTGGCGGACGGT
>JADFJS010000128.1 GCA_022566155.1 Chloroflexota bacterium | reverse complement strand
CCCTGCCGACGACGCCCAGAATCCGGCGAGTCATGGCCGGTGAAAGCGCGCTCGTCAACCCTTTGCCACCATGCCGTGCTAAGATGGGCGCGCGGCGGGCAGGCTCAGGCCAAGCTCGCTGTAGGGTCCCACGGTTGAGGCGCCAACCGTGGATCGGCTTGTTTACCGTCGGTGGAGTTCTTTCAGGAAGGAGGAAGAGCAATGCCAGCACGTACCGGACAGGAATACATCACCGGCCTCAAGGAACGACCGCGGGAGGTGTGGATAGAGGGCAAACGTATCGAGGACGTGACCACCCATCCGGCCCTGGCCAACGGCGTCAGGTCGGTGGCGGCCTTATACGACATGCAACATGACCCGGAGCTGCAGGAGGAGATGACCTACGCTTCTCCCACCACCGGCCAGCCGGTGGGTCTCTCTTTCCTGATCCCCCAGACCATCGAAGACCTGGAGCGGCGGCGCAACATGATGACCCGCTGGGCATGGGCTACCTGCGGCATGATGGGACGCTCCCCCGACTTCCTCAATGTCATCTTTTCCGCCTGGGCTGGAGCGGCGGATTACTTTGCCCAGAACCGGCCGGAGTTCAAGCAAAACGTCATCGATTACCACGAATTCATCCGTGAGAACGATGTGACTCTCACCCACGCACTGGTGAACCTGCAACGGAGCCGTACCCCAGGCGCGGCAACTAACCTTAGCGAAGAGGTGGCGCTGACCGCGGTGAAGGAGACCGATGCCGGGCTTGTGGTACGGGGTAGCCGGGTGTTGGCGACGCTGGGGCCCATCTCCGATGAGATCGCCATCTATCCCGTGGCCAGCCATCGGTTGGGTGACGATGCCTGGCGCCATTCTTTCTCCTTCTCTATCCCCTGCGACACTCCCGGCCTGAAGTTTCTCTGCCGGGAGAGCTTCGACATGGGCCGTTCCCACTTTGATCATCCCCTGGGTTCCCGTTTCGAGGAGATGGATTCCGTCGTTTTCTTCGATAATGTGCTGGTGCCCTGGGAGCGGGTCTTTCTGCTGGGGGATGTTGAGCTGTGCAACAATTACGCTACCGGCACCCAGTCCAACGCCCATACAGGGCACCAGGTCCTGACCCGGTTCGTGGTGAAGGCAGAGTTCATTCTGGGCCTGGCGGACCTCATGGTCGAGACCCTGGGGTCGGGCTCCATCCCTAATGTGCAAGAGCAAGTGGCCGAGTTGATCACTCAATGCAACATGCTGAAGGCCTGCCTCCGGGCTGCCGAGGCGGATGCCGCTCCCAACGAGTGGGGTGTCATGTGCCCCGCCGGCGCTCCCATTCAGGCGGGCCGAACCCTGTTTGGCCGCGACATATACCCCAAGATGGTGGAGACCATCCAGCTACTGGGAACCAGCAGTCTGATGGCCCTGCCAGCGGAGGCGGATTTCGATGCCGACATCGCGCCGGAGGTGAATCAGTACCTGGCCACAGACACCTCCAACGCCCGCGACCGGGCCAGGTTGTTCCACCTGGCATGGGATGTTTCGTGCAGCGCCTTCAGCGGCCGGCAGGTCTTATACGAGCGTATGTTCGGCGGCAGCGCGGTTCGCAACGCCATGACGCTGTTTAACACCTACGACAGAGCGCCCTATAGCCAAAGGGTCCGCGACTTTCTTGAATTGAGTGACTGACGGATCTCGGTAAGAGGTAACTATGAAGGCTATCAGAATTCACTTCGCCGAAGATGGCGACGAGCTCCGTATGGAGGAAGTACCCCAGCCTGAGCCGAAAGCCGGCGAGGTTTTGATCAAAACACAGGCCATCGGCGTGAACCGTGCCGACCTGGGCCGAAGACGAACCGCATCCGAAGGACAACAAGAGCCGCCAAGGATACCTGGTCTCGATGTGGCGGGTGTGGTGGAATCGGTTGGCGCCGATGTGACCAACTGGCGCCCCGGCGACCAGGTCATAGCCCTGGTGCGGAGTGCTTATGCCGAATACTCGGTGGCGGACCCCGTCCTCACCTACCGCCCGCCGGAGGGGATGTCGACCACCGACGCCGCTTCGCTTCCGTGCGTTTTCTTCACCGCCTGGTATGCCTTCCAGATGGCGGAGCTAAAACCGGGCGAGACGGCGCTGATCCATGCCGCCGGCAGCGGCGTTGGCATGGCTGGGATCCAGATCGCCAAGGCCCTGGGGGCCAGGGTTCTCACCAGCGCGGGCTCCGATGAGCGTGTGGAGCGAGGCCGCCAGTTGGGCGCCGAAGCGGGTGTGAATTACTCCACGCAGAACGTAACCGAGACACTTCTGGGGCTGACCGATGGCCGAGGCGTCGACATGGTGCTGGACACGGTGGGCGGCGCTATCTTCGACGCAACGCTGGCCGCATTGGCCCAGGGGGGCCGCGTCGTAACGGTGGGCGGCCACACCGGCCAACGAGCCCAGTATGAAGATCAGGATCTGGCGCGGAAGGGGCAATGGGTCCGGGCGATGGGTGTATTCAACGAGGCGCCGGTGGACGTTGACCAGCGCGGCTGGACACAGATGAAGTCCTGGTTCGAGACTGGTGAGCTGCGGACACTCGTGCAAGAAGTCATACCGTGGACAGAGGCCAAACGGGTTCAAGACCTTCTTGCTAACCGTGGAGTATTCGGGAAGGTGGTGATGGAAGTCGGTTGAACATACTGGTACGGTGAGAACCGGGTTCAGCCGAGGCCTTTAATAGGGGTTCGGATTCGATGTGGAGGAGCTAGTGCCCAGATACCGCGTGACCTCACAGCGCCAGGGAAGGGGACTATGACGCTTGGTCAGGGGTCTGACGGGTTCGCGGCCTACCCATGGAGTTGGTGGCCCACTTTGAAGAGCTGATCGAATTCTCGAATTCCCGAACCTGTTGGCAAAGCCTACAGACTCCCTGGCTGACTGGGCCGTTGGCCGGTTCAATCACCCAATGATGATGGCAACCACTGGTTTCCGCTTCGGTGGAACTCATTAGCGCAGCCTAGATACGACGAATCAAAGCCATTATACAAGTATCGGACATTGACGGCAACCCAGCGTATCTACACCCACCGTTGACGAAACCACCCATCGACGATTTTCGAACATCGTCACCACCCCCACCCAATGGGCGATCCGCAGATGAAACTCGCGCAGCGAAAGGGTATGGCTACGGTTCTATCGCGTCTCTCAGGAGTGGCGCGTGTTCAGATTTCCACACATGTGTTATAATGTTTGCAGTGGCAGTTATCTGTGTCTCCTCCAGTTTCTCTCTTTGGTTCTGCGGTTTTGCCCCGGACGCCCGCAAGCGTTCCTCTGGGTTTCTCCAAGGCTTCCTTTGTGGTTTCGGCTTTGGTGACCAGAATTATGCCAACTTCTAGAAAAGGAGGTCACCGATGAGCTACGAGGATAGGAGTCTCACGTGCGTGGAATGCAGCCAGTCGTTCATTTTCACCGCCGACGATCAAACGTATCATGCCGAAAAAGGCTATACGAATGAGCCGAAGCGCTGCACATCTTGCCGCCAATCGCGACGCGACGGGCGTTCGCACGACGGTTTCGATAGCTACAATTCGGGCCCACGGGAGATGCATTCCGTGGTCTGCGCGGAATGTGGCAAGGATGCCACCGTGCCGTTCAAGCCCCGGGGTGACCGTCCCGTTTACTGTAGCGATTGCTACAGCAAGCAGGGCGGACGCAGCACCACCAGCCGTTATTAGGCTAAACCAGAGGGAGGCTGAAATTCAGCCTCCCTCGAATCAGCAAACTTTTACCGGTAAACTCCCCGGCTAGACGCCGGGGAGTTCTTTTTATGCGCCAGAACCCTTCCCCGCTCGCTCGTGGCCCGGTCCGTTTGTAAGGTCCGCCGACATGCCATTTGACCTCCTCGTCCGGCCTCCAAAACCCCACTAACCCGTGGTTCCGCCGCTTTCCTCACCTTCTGACGCGGCGTCTTCAATCTCCAGAGCCGCTTCTATCTCCTGCCCGGCTTCCTGTTCTTGCCCGGACTCCTGTTCTGGCCCGGATTCTTGGCCTGAGCCTTGCCGCGATTCCTGTTGCCTGACCACCCATCGTTGTAACCAGCTACGGAAGTCGTCCAGAGCCGGAGGGGACACGTAGAACACCTCTATATCCCCTGGAAACTGCACCTGGTGCCCCTCACTGATCATGAGCAGACCCACCTGCCCTTCCCCCAACGTGGCATCGATGCGTTCGGCGATGTGCTCGTATCTACTCTTATTGCTTTCGCTGAACCATTCACGCAGCTTGAGGGCCACTTTCTGACTGGTTAGGGGCGCCATCAAGAAACGCTGTAGGTCCAATGTCTCCGCCAGCAGCTCCTGGTCTTCTGTGGCTTCCAGGGTGGCGCCCTCTTGGACCTTCTTTTGAACGAAGCCGTGGCTCCGCTGATCCACCGCCGTCAGGTACTCCAGGCCCTGATCGCCACCTTCGGTGAGGCTTTCGTGATAGACATGGTCCAATCCGCCAAGGGCATCCGCCAGGGAGGACACTTGAGTTTGCATCTCGTCCCAATAACGTTGCAAGACCGCGGCGCCTTCCTCGTCGTCCATACGTGGAGCATAGATCAGGGGTACCAGCAACAGTTTGCGCCGCCCTCGGTAACGTTCGGCGTCGGGACGTTGAATGCGTCCTATTTCCTGAGCCACACTGCAGCCTCCACCGTTCCCGAGTCGGGATTATTTCCACAGATGGCCATCGGTTCGCGGCGCGCCTCGAATCGATGTCTTTAAGGCTCCCGGCCCGCTGTAGTATACACTTCGGCGCCCAAATCGTGCCTCGGATACACCCTCACCGCTACGCCCGCGGATGGAGTGTCATTCACCGGCCAGGCCATGATTTGGTCAAATCCCGCCCAAGCATCAGGCACGGTCACCGTGCCACGGTAGGCCATAATGCTTTGTGAGACATGCAATGTTGACCAAACAAGCCGACGCACCACGTGCGATAAACCCGGACCAACAGTTGGTTTACCCCCCGGCCGACGTGGCCAGGCGCCTGGGCATAAGCGGCGCCGGGTTACGCCGCCTCGCCCAAGGGTATGAGCGAGTCTTTCACCCCTTGCCGCGTGACCCAAAACACGGCCGTTTGTGGCCGGAAGCGGCGGTTCGGCAGATGGAGACGGCTCGGGCAATGGTGGGCGCCGGGAAGGCCACCAGCGTGGAGGCAGCTCTGGACACCCTGGCACGCGATAACCCCACGGAGAATGCGCTTGATGTGCGCAACCCCTACGGAGACGAATACGAAGCCTCGTGGGAAGTTCTAGTCCAGGTGTTGCGGGCATTGCGTGTAAAAATGGAGCATCAACAACTGCGCCTGACCTCGCTGGAAACCGACGTTCGTGTATTGCAGGCTCGATCACTAGAGTCCTAGCCCGCCCGGTGGGCCAGGAATTGGTGGCGCCGCATGCTTCGCTGGCGGTAGCCCGCGGTGGAACTAACCGATCGCCATGCGCTCTCGATGTATTCGATGGTCCGGCAGCGTTGCCTGGGATTTCATCGCCAGAGCCGTGGAGAAATATCCGT
>JADFJS010000127.1 GCA_022566155.1 Chloroflexota bacterium | reverse complement strand
TATCGACGCGAGTGGATCAGGCGTGATAAAAATCTCGAAGGTTTCGGATAGTGACGTGTCACCTTGCACTACTTCGACACGGTTACCTAGCCGGAAACTCCCCGCAGTGGTACCGGCGGTAAAGACCCCGTTAGAATCGATACTTCCAGCTTTGGCGTCTGACTTCCACAAGGTTGGGGCGTTGGAGACCTCGTTTCCGTAGATGTCTAATACCTTAAGACTCATGTCCTGCGAGCCGCCAATATCCAACAAGACCTGGGCCGGTTCAACTACAAGTTCTGCTGGGGCTCCTGGGTTGACGGCGACGGTTGCCGAAGCCTGCTGAGTCTGGCCTGCCTTAGACGCAGAAACGGTTACCGCTTGTTCATATTGCCCGGCCATAGTGGGCGGTATGTAGAGGCCTGACTGATCGATGATCCCGGAATCCTCGCTGGTAGTCCATTCCAACACGACATCGGTAAGCTGGTTGCCGAACTGGTCGAACACTTGAGCTGACAATTGCAGACTGTCGGTGACCGAGACCGCCGGTTGGGCTGGTTGCAGCTTCACCTCAGCCATGGGTCCGGCTTCGACGGTCACCGTCTGGGTGAAGGTGCTGGATTGCCCTCCGCCCTCTGCCGTGAGGGTCAGGGCAAAGGTCCCGGCTGTCGTGTAGGTGTGGTTAGGTACACTTGCATTTGTGGTGGCTGAACTGTCGCCAAAGTCCCATAAGAACGTGTCGGCGTTTTCTGAGAGGTTGGTGATCTCTGGGGTGAACGGAGCTTCCCCGGAACTCGAACTCAATTCAAACATCGATGTCGCCGGGGGTGCAAGTGTAGAAGTCGGAACCGGAGTAGGTAGCGGCGTCCCAGTGGGTGTTGGTACCGGGGCCGGTGTTGCTACTGGGGTAGGGGTGGCTTGGAGTGTCGAAGGGGCACCGGTGGGGGTAGTTGGGCCTGGGCTTGGTGACGCCGGTGCGGCAGTGGCAGATGTAGAAGTTGGAACAGACTCCCCGCCGCAAGATATCAATAAAGCCAAGAGGGTTGCCACGATGCACGGTCCCGGCACGATAAGCTTACGAAGAAGTCGCATCATCTCACTTTATCTTTTTGATCGGTCTTCTCTTGAAGGCGACCAGCGAAGACACGGCATTTCTTGCGGATGGCGCTCTGCAATTCCGCTTCTGGCCGTCGATTAGTTAAGGGAAAAAACTCCAGAATGAAACCAGGGGCAGGCCCACCCCTTTATCCTAATCTCCGCTCAGGGATGTCCTGCGACCGGCCGCGGGGATGAAACCGGACCTGCCCTAGGGGATGGATTGGGCGGGCAGGTCAAGGGCCAGGATCGGAGGTAGCCGGCAGGGGCTAGCGGCGATGCTGACGGCGGCGGCGGCGGGCGGCCCGCTGGGCGGCCAAGCGCTCCTTCTGCGCCTTGGAGCGAAAGAATCGGCGGTCTTTCAACTCACGCAGGATGCCGGAGTGTTGCACCGAGGCCCGGAACCGGTTCACCAGGCTCTCCGGGTTTTCGCCATCCCGGGGGGTCACATAAGCCATTCAGTCCTCCTGATATACGTACTTTTCGGGTTTCCGGCATGGAAACCAACATATTTTGACGCGCTATGCTCGGGCTCCGGCCGGTTGAACTGGCATTTTCGCGTGGCGCCACGGGACCGCCTCGATCACCGGACACCCCACAACACGTAATTTATCACACGTATATTGGTCAAGCAACCCATTTACACATGGGACCCGGCGGGAAGCCGACGCTTTATCTGCGATGCAGACGGACTCGGCAGCCGGGCCAGTGTATACTAACCTGACCAGCAGTAGACGCAAAAACAACGAATTCTGTCAGAATGGTGGCCTGCCCATGAGCATCGATGCGGAAGAGCAGCGGGGGACGTCGCTCCTCGCTCGCCAGATCGAAACCTTCTATCAGGTCAACAGGTTCATCAGCTCGATCTATAACGAGGACGAGCTGCTTGGTCTCATCATGCAGGAAAGTGAAACGGCCGTGGGCGCCGAAAGAAGCTGCATTGCCCTCTATGACCCCTCCGACGAGCGCTTGCACATAACCTTCGCCACGGGCGATGAGAGCGAGGGCGTCCGCGGTGTCAGCCTCGCCATGGGCCAGGGGATCATTGGTGAAGTGGCCGCCACCAACGCTCCGATTCTGGTGCATGACGTACGGCAGGACCCCCGGCATGAATCATCGGTGGATCAAGACACCGGTTTCGTCACCCGGTCCATCTTGGCCACCCCCATCAGGCGGAGGGATGACCTGCTGGGCGTGTTGGAGGTCATCAACAAAAAGGACGGCACCTCCTTCACCGAGGATGATTCCCGGCTCCTGGAGGTGGTGGCAAACCAGGCGGCAATCGCCATCGGCAACATACGGTTGGTGGAGCAGATGCTCCAATCGGAGCAGCTATCGGTGATCGGACGGATGGCCGCCTCGATAATCCACGACCTGAAGAAGCCCATGGCCGTGATCCGAGGTTTCGCCGAGCTGCTGGCCAACCCGGACGTTGACGCCGAAAAACGTCAGATGTTCTCCAACATGATTCTGGAAGACGTGGACCGGTTCCTGGGCATGACTCAGGAGCTTCTGGACTACTCCCGCGGGCAGATCAACCTGGAGTTTCGCGAGATACAGCTTGGGGAGTGGGTCGAATCCGTGGGACTCTTCTTGAAAGAGGATTTCGCCTCTGCTCAAGTCGAGATGGTATATGACCTGCAGCACCGCGGGACGGTGCGCATGGACCCGGATCGGATGCGCCGGGTCTTGGTCAACATCGCCGGAAACGCAAAGGATGCCATGGCAGGCGGCGGCAGGTTGACCATCGCAACGCGGAAGTCCGAACAGTGGTGGGAGCTGGAGGTGGCCGACAACGGCAGCGGCATACCTCCCGATATACGGCCCAGGATCTTCGAGCCCTTCGTCACTTCCGGCAAAGAAGACGGCACCGGCCTCGGGTTGGCTATCGTGCGCGAGATAGTCCAAGGCCACGGCGGCACCATCGGCCTGGACAGCCGCATCGCCGGCGAGGTGGATGGTAAAGACCCCGGCACCACCTTCATCCTGAGATTCCCCCTGGACCCGGCCGCCGCCTCTGTTTAGCTCCGGTCAACTGCATGAGCGTGTCATCCTGCGCCCTTCGACTACGTTCAGGATAGGTTGAGTTGACCGATTACTAACCTTCGTTTCTCTCCGTGGCTTCCTCTTCTGCTTGCCGGTGAATCTCCTCGGGACTCTCGACTCCCCAATCGGTGAGCCGTTTCCGCATCACTCCGCCCAGGAGGTCTCTGAAATCGGCCGACGAGTTGGCCAGCGCGGTAAAATCGTTCCCGTTCATGATCAAGAGGTCCACCGTGGTTAGCGCTCGAATGGTGGCCGTGTGGCGCACCCCGAGGAGCAGGGAGATCTCCCCGAAATATTCACCAGGGCCCAAGGTGGCGACCAGCTCCTCGACCCCCTCTCGCTGGCGGACCACCTCGACCTGCCCATCGAGGATGATGAAGAAGCCACGGGCCAAGTCTCCCTGGTTGAAGACGATCTGACCCGGCTCGTAGTGGGACCGGGTCGTTTGCTGGCTCCTGGTGATGTCCAGGTGGACGATGTCACGGCGGAACAGCAACTCCAGGTTCCAGTCGATGAAAACCTGTATCTTCCGCTTCATCCTGGGGAGCTGGAACAGATAGTAGGTGCGGTATAACCACCAGGCCAGGAGCCCCGATACGTTGACCCCCATGATCTGGGCGGCGCCGGAAAACCGGCCCAGGGGCACGAATACACCCAAGCTTTTGTAGGCGAATGGCTTCATGGGCGAGCCCTTCACCGCCGCCAGTATGTTTTTGGCCAGGTGGCGCGCTTCCCTGATCGCGTATTGGGCCGTGGGCGGACAGGTCCCATCCTTGACCGTATCGGGGATGGCGGCGCAATCTCCAACAGACCACAATCCCGGATACCCCGCCACGGCCAGTGAAGAGTCCACGATCAGGCGCCCCTTCTGGTCCCGGGGGCAGGGCAATTTTTCCAGGACCCGGTTGGGAGCGGCGCCGATGGCGGCAACCAGCGTCCTGGCTGGTATGCTGGACCCATCGTCCAGCACAACTCCTTCGGCGGTGGCGCCGGCGACCCTGGTTTTTAGCCGGATCTCGATACCCCTGCGCTCCAGCACCCGATGGCTGAATGCCGCAGGCCCTTCGTCCAGCTCGGGCAAGATCCGGCTTGCCCCCTGAAGCAGGAGCACGCTCACCTCGGCCGCTTCGACGTGGCGATAGCTCCCGGTCGCCTCCCTGACGAACGCGTTGATCTCCGCCGCCACCTCGACCCCGGTGTAGCCGCCTCCGGCCACCACAAAGGTCAGCAGGCGCTCCTTCCGCTGGGGGTCCTCCTCCACATCCGCCCTCTCCAGCACCCCGATCAGGTGACCGCGCAGGGCTATGGCGTCGCCCAAGGTCTTGAAAGAGAAGGAGTGAGCGGCCATCCCCGGTATCCTGGAGAGGTCGGTGCTGGCGCCCACGGCGATGACCAGGTGGTCGAAGGGGATGTACCGGAAATTGGGCTGGTCCGGGTACCGGATAACGACCTGCCGCCGGTCCAGGTCTATGTCTTCCACCTCGGCCTGGTGAAAGTCGCTCTGGGGGCAGAGGCGGCGGATCGGGCTGACGATATGGGGAGGCTCGATGCTTCCGGACACGACTTCGGCCAGCATCGGCTGGGAGAGAAAGAAGTTGTCCCTGCTGATCAAGGTGAGATGGATGCGGCCCTTGCGCGCTGCCTTTTGCAGTCCCAGGGCCGTGTACAACCCCCCGTAGCCTCCGCCCAGGATGACAACCCGTGGCGGCCCTCCTTCGCGGGCCGTGGCTCCCTCAGCGGGCATTCCGGTGTCAGTGACCATCGCTTCCTCCAGGGCGAATTGTAGGTTTCCCCACGAGGCTGGTCAAGCCGCACTACGTGGACCCGTTATCAGGGCGCTAACCCGTTTCGCCACGCCGCCAGATTCATTAGGAGGATTTCGGCTGGCTGCGCCGGAAACCCAAAGAGCCGTGGGGGGCGATCCCTCACGGCTCCATGGGTGGGTGAAGTGGGCGGGTATGTTCAAGCTAACCCTTCGTTACACCGGGCCTCCCGCCGATCCCGTTGGATTCAACTCCACAGGGATTCAGTCTCCTGCGGCCGGCGCTGAAGTCCTCGCCGCGATCGCCGGGTAAGCGGGTGTGGCGGGAGCGGGGGCTTCCGCAGTGACCTTGGGCAGCCAATCGAGCCACTTGGGAAGGTACCAGTTCCGGTCCCCCAGCAGCTTCATCGAGGCCGGTAGCAGCACCGAGCGGATGACGGTGGCGTCGATGAGGATGGCTACGCCAAGCCCTATGCCCATCTGTTGCATCTCCACGTTTCGGCCCAGGGCGAAGGCCCCGAAGATTCCCACCATGATGGCTGCGGCGCTGGTGATCTGGCCGGCGGTCATCTTGATACCCTGCGACACCGACTCTTCGTTGCTCAGCCCCTGATCGTAGCCCTCTTTGATCCGGTTGAGCAGTAGCATGTGGTAGTCCATGGAGAGGCCGAACAGGATGGCGAACAGGAACAGG
>JADFJS010000126.1 GCA_022566155.1 Chloroflexota bacterium | reverse complement strand
TCTTCGAGATGCTGGGCAACTTCAGAATCGGCGATTACTTCAAGAAGGAGGCGGTGGCCTTCGCCTGGGAGCTGTTCACCGAGGTCTTCCAGCTCCCTCCCGACCGCCTCTACGTGACCGTGCACCTGGACGACGACGAAGCTTTCGAGCTCTGGCGCGATGATATAGGGGTGCCGCTGGACCACATCTACCGGTATGGGGACAAGGATAACTGGTGGGGTCCGGCGGGGACGGAAGGCCCCTGCGGTCCATGCTCCGAGATCCACTACGACGGCGGCGCTGAAAAGGGCTGCGGCCCCATGTTGGAACCCGACGCGCTAACCGCCCTGCTGCGGGAGGAGCGGGATACCGGCGTGGATGCGAAGATCCAAGGTTGCCACCCCAACTGCGACTGCGAGCGCTTCGTGGAGCTTTGGAACCTGGTCTTCATGCAGTATTACCAGGACCCGCAGCGCAACCGCACCCCGTTGCCCGCCCCCAGCGTGGACACGGGCTTGGGGTTGGAGCGGATGGCCGCCGTTCTACAGGGAAAGTCCAGCGTCTATGAAACGGACCTCTTCTGGCCCATCGTGGAAAAAGCCTGCGAGCTAAGTGGCAAGACCTACGGCCATGACCATGAGACAGACTATGCTCTGCGAGTGGTGGTCGAGCACGCACGCGCTTCCTCTTTCCTCATTGGCGACGGCGTGGTGCCGGGCAATGAAGGCCGTGGCTATGTGCTGCGCCGCATCATCCGTAGGGCGATCCGCTACGGCCGCCGCCTGGGATTGGAGCAACCCTTCCTGGCCGAAGTTGCCGAGGCGGTCCTGCCCCGTTTCCGCGATGTGTACCGGGAGCTGCTGGAGAACCACGACTTTATCCTTCGCGTCATCCGCCTGGAGGAGGAGCGGTTTGGGCAGACGATGGAAACCGGAATCCGCGTGCTGGACGAGTCACTTATTCCGATTCATCAAGAGCTGGAGCGGCTAGCCCTAAACAAGGCTATTCCCAAAGATTACGATCCGGAAATCCCTGCAACGGCAGCAGCCCTATGTCTACCGGCGCTGATCGAGATCTGGAAAGACGCAAAAGCCTCCCAGGACTCGGGAGCAGAACCGGAACAGGTTGCTGAGATAACTCGTCGCCTGTCGGGCCGCGAGCTGTTCGTCCTCTACGACACCTACGGTTTCCCTCCCGAGCTCACCGCCGAGATTGCGCGGGAGCACGGCCTCGAAGTAGACATGGAGGGTTTCGAGCGGGAGATGCAGTCCCAGCGGGAGCGGGCGCGGGCGGCCCACGCATTTACCGGCGCCATGGAGGTGGTGACCGCTTACGAGACCCTGGGCCTGGACCGGACCCAGTTCGTCGGGTATGACGGGTTACGGCAGGACACGGTGTTGGCCGCCATCCTGGTGAGTCCTTCGACGAGCACCGGAAATTCGGAGCCTGTGGAGCCAGGGTCGGCGGAGCCCGCCGGACACGCCACTCAGGGCCAGCAGGTGGAGCTAGTATTGGAGGCATCGCCCTTCTACCCCGAGGGTGGCGGACAGTTGGGCGACCAGGGTACCATCACCGGACCAAATGGAGTAGTCCGGGTTGAGGACACCCAGAGCCCGGTGGCTGGGTTGATCGTGCACCGGGGCGTGGTGGAGCGGGGTGACATATCCCTGGGAGAGGCGGTAACCGCTCAGGTCGAATCTGCCCGCCGGCTGGACTCTGCGCGCAACCACAGCGGCACCCACCTGCTCCATGCATCCCTGCGCTCCGTCCTGGGCCCCCACGTTCGTCAGGCCGGTTCTCTGGTCTCGCCAGACCGGCTGCGCTTCGACTTTAGCCACGTCAGCCCGCTGTCACCAGATGAAGTGGCGTCGGTCCAGAGTCTGGCCAACGAGAGGGTGCGCGACAACCTGACGGTCCATTCCCACGAGACGACCTACTCCGAGGCGGTGCGGGAGGGCGCCCTGGCCTTCTTTGGCGACCGTTATGGCGACGTGGTGCGGGTGGTTGCCATGTCCGATGGCGACCCCTCCAACTCGGCGCAGGATGCTCCCTTCAGTCTGGAGGTATGCGGCGGAACTCACGTATCGGCCACCGGCCAGGTGGGCGCAATGATGGTGCTTGGGGAATCCAGCATCGGTGGCGGCATGCGCCGTATCGAGGCCGTGACGGGCCGGGCCGCCGAGGCGATGATGGTGGATTACGCGGCCAAGTTGGAGAGCCTGGCGCGGAAACTTCAGACCCCCGTGGCCGACCTGGAAACCCGCTTGGACAGCTTCATCCAGGACACCGAAGAGCTGAAGCGGCGGCTGTCCAACCTGGAAAGGACCACACTACGCGTCGAAGCCGAACGGATGTTGGAGCGGGTGATCGATGTGGCGGGGGTCAAGGTGGTCGCGGCCCGGACATCGGCAACCAGCGCCGATGGTATGCGGGAGATGGGAGACTTTCTGAAAGCCAAATTGTCCAGCGTGGTGGTGGTCCTGGGGGCGGTGGTCAATGGCAGCCCGATGCTGGTGGCCATGGTTACGCCGGACCTGGTGGACAAGGGGCTGCACGCTGGAAACATTGTCCGTGAGACCGCCGGGGTGATTGGAGGAGGCGGAGGGGGCCGTCCCGAGATGGCCCAAGCCGGCGGGCGCCAGGCGGAAAAGCTGGACGAGGCCCTTGGCGGAGTGCCCGAGCTTGTGCGCCGCAGCCTGTCCTGAGCCGGGTCGAAGGGCCTGTCCTGATACTTCCCGAATGTTAGGAAATGACGAAAGGGATCAAGGGAGTTGAAACTCTGAAACTCCTGGCTTTGGACTTGGGCGAACGCCGCATCGGCCTGGCCGTGAGCAACCAGGAGGGGACCCTGGTGTTGCCCGTGGGGCATCTGCAGCGCGACAAGCTACAGGCCGACATCCAACGGGTCCTGGCTTCGGCGATAGAGCGTGATGCCCAAGGGATAGTGGTGGGTATACCCTATAGCCTGGATGGATCGGAGGGCTCTCAGGCCAAGCGGGCCCGGCGGTTCGTCCAGGCCCTCAAGAAGCAGACCACGCTCGCCGTCTATACGGTCGATGAGCGGTTCACTTCGGTTGAAGCCGAGGGAATGATGCGGGAAGCAGGCCGGCAGCCCTCCCGCGATAGGGGCGCCGTGGATGCGGCGGCGGCGGCGCTGATACTGCAACGCTTTCTGGACCAATCGTAGGGGCGGTTCGCGAACCGCCCCTACACGTAGGCCCTGTCAAAGTCCTCGGATAGCAGGGTCATTGTCTCCATATCCCAGTCGAAGGAAAGCACCACCGAGCGGTCGGACGTCGCCGTGAGAAGCCGCCGGCCGTCCTGGGCCACCACGCTTTCCGCCGACCGGTAGTCCAGCTCCCCTTCCTCCGCGCCCGAGCGGTTGCAGACCATGATGGGCAGCCCTGTGTCCGCGGTTCGCTGCTCCCACTCGCCGTCGGGTCCGCACCGGCCGGGACCCCAGGAGACCAGAGACACCAACAATTGGGCGCCCTGGTCTTTGAGCTTCTGGGCCACCTCGTTCTGATAGGCATCGGAGCAGATGAGTATGCCGGCCTTCACCGTGGTGCAGTCAACCGGCTTGATCTCAATACCGGGACTGGACCAGCCCTCGGCGCCCCTCAATGTCCTGATCTTGCGGTGCTTGCCGATGATTTCCCCCAATGGGTCGATGACAAACACGGTGTTGTGGAGCTTGCCGGTTTCGGGGTCCCGCTCCGGGTGGGACAGGAAGACGGTCAGCCCTTGGTCCTTGACCAGTCCGCAGAAGTCCTGCATCCAGGGGTCCGGTTGGGGCAATATCCAGTCGCAGCCGATCTTCTCCGTGAAGAGGTAGCCGGGGATGCAGAGCTCGGGGGTCAAGACCCAGTCGGCGCCTTCCGAGGCCGCAACCTTCAACGCCGACTCCACCAACCGGCGGTTGTCCTTTACCTGGCCGACCTCCGGTGCTATGTGAAGGAAGGAGATCCTTTGCTTTGTCATGGCGCTGTTTGGTCCCCCATCAAGCTTACTCCGGGATTATATCATCCGTATCCGCCGCCCCGGCTCTTGACGCGTCCAACGAGGCGCGGGAGAATATAAACGAGGCCGACCATTGCAACGATGAGAGCCTCGCCCCAAAGTTGCCCGGTGGTGTAGGGGTAGCACGTCAGCCTTTGGAGCTGAAATCCCTGGTTCGAATCCAGGCCGGGCAGCCAACCGCATTTAGTCAAGAACCTGTGCCGCCTACAACGAGATCGGAATTTGCCACAGACGTCCGACCATCCAGTAATATTGTAAACAATGTCGAACCTCGAAAATCGACGTGTCTAGTAAACGATCTAAACAGAAGCTAGACAGAACGGAAAGCTAGAGTGGCAAACGAGATTATTTCATACCTCGAGATGTGCAGCCGCGAGGGCGTTAGCCTACAGCGGGGCATGAACTTCGGCCTCGGTGGGAATCACTCAGTCATCCTCATGTCGCTGCGTCCTAACGCCCCCTACCAAGATGCATTGCAGGACAGAGGGACGGTCTTAATCTACGAAGGCCACGACGAACCGAGGAGTTCGGCCGTGCCTGACCCTAAAAGCGTAGATCAACCCGAGCGAATCTCATCCGGTGGTTTGACCCAAAATGGGTTGTTCCACCAGGCTGCAATGGGGTCGAAACAGGGCCAGCGACTTCCTGAACGGGTGCGCGCATATGAGAAACTGCGGCAGGGTATCTGGTCCTACAACGGGATGTTCCATCTTGTCGACTCATGGAGGCAGCAGAGCAACGGCAGGCATGTGTTTAAGTTCAAGCTCGTGGCCGTGGAGGCTGAAGAGGACTTCACCGTGCCTGTGGAGGTCGACGCCCCGCGGAGACGGATAATTCCAACCGAAATAAAACTCGAGGTGTGGAAGCGGGACAGGGCAAAATGCGTAATATGTGGTGCTTCTGATGAACTGCACTTTGATCACATTGTGCCTTACTCAAAGGGAGGAACCTCTCTAGTTGCCGAGAACATCCAGATTTTATGTGCCAGGCATAACATCGAGAAGCGAGACCAAATTCAGTGATTGATTATCAAATGCAGCGGCGAGGATCGGGTTGCTACTAGTGTTGGTCATGATGTTTTCGGAAGTGGACACCCACGCTGAAGAATGAATGACAAGCAAAACGGGGTTCATCGAAGGGCGTTCCACTCGACATCCACTGGAGAGATGATGTCACCGTGGATAATTATCGACCCCTTAAGGGCTCCGATCAGCGTTTTTGGCCGTTGACGGGCCGGGACCAGCCGTGCCACGGGGACCCCGCGCTTGGTTATCTCCACCGGTTCGTTGGTAGCCGCCACTTCGTCCATGATCTTGAGACACTTTGCCTTAAATTCCGATGCCTTGATCGTCCTCATTTGCCCACCTTCTTATGTGACCATGGTCATGACTATAGTAACATAATTAATTCGATAGGTCCGGTCGATCCAATAGCTCCCGGGCGGTCTGGAATACCTCTTCAAACATCTCCCGCGTCAAGCGGCCGGTCTGAGTGTTCTGTTGACTGGGGTGGTAGGAGCCGATGAGCGTGATGCCGCCGCCCAGGTCGTAGGTAGCCAGATGGCCGAACCTAGGCTTGGGCGAAGGAA
>JADFJS010000015.1 GCA_022566155.1 Chloroflexota bacterium | reverse complement strand
ACTGGTTCGAGTCCAGTACCGCCCACCATCCAAAGACAAGCTGTGATTCATACATAACGGCCTCCGTGCTTGACGGCATGCGGGCTGCGTCGTTGAAGCCTTGGACTATTTGCGCGGAACATATCTGATTCGCGCCACGGAACCCCATATATTTGAACGGATTCCCTCTTTGACCTGGCGGTTATTCGCATGTATACTCAAGGCTCAAGTGCCGGTTAGTACGCGTCTATCGCGGCCAGCACATGGCCTGTCCGGCATTTCTTCGACTGGAGTCTGGCGTAATCATGGAAGCCTCGCAGTTATTTAAAACCGAGCGCAACCCGAATATCCCAACCTTTGGACCTGGCGACACGGTGCGGGTCAATTTCCGTATCCGGGAAGGAGACCGGGAGCGCGTCCAGGCCTTTCAGGGTGCGGTTATCCGCCTGCAGAACGGCAGTGGCCCCGCCGCCAGCTTCACCGTCCGCCGGATCTCCGGGGGCATCGGCATCGAGCGGGTCTTTCCTCTCCATTCGCCCTTGATCGAGTCTCTAGAGGTTACGCGCCGGGGTTCGGTAAGAAGGGCCAAGCTTTACTACCTCCGCGGTCTACAGGGACGAGCGGCACGCATCAAAGAAAAGACCACACCGCGTCCGCCGCGCAACCGGCCTACCTAACCGATCGTCCGCTGGTCCACCGGCCACGGCCGGTCCTCGCCCACTTCCCTAAGATGGAGCAAAGCCCCCAGGCAGTGGCGTTATGAGATACGCTGAAGTGGCGGTAGACGCTCCGGTTGCCCATTCCCGCACATTCTCCTACAGCATTCCCATCACCTTCACCCTGGAGCCAGGCCAACTGGTTTGGGTGCCCTTCGGCCGCCGCATAGCCCAGGGCGTGGTGGTGGAGCTGGCGGCGGCGCCCCAGGTGGAAGTCACCCGGGATGTCCTGCAGCCGGTTGAACCTGCACCCCTTATCGCGCCCCTCAGCTTGGAACTTGCCCGGTGGCTCAGCGCCTACTACCTCTGCTCCCTCTACGACGCCATCGCGCTTTTCTTGCCGACCGGCTTCGAGGCCCAAGTAAGGTCCAGCATCTCGGCTGTTCCCGGCCGCGAAGACCTGCTGCCGTCACTCAGGCCCCAGAGCCGGGACGCCGTGGAAGCCTTGGCGGCCCAGCGGCCGATCCGCGAGCAAGAATTCGTCAAGCAGTTGGGCCGGGGAGGGGAGAGGGAAGTGCACCGCCTGGTCGAAAAAGGGCTGATCTTACGCCACGTAGACCTTCCCCGTCCTCGGATCATCCCCCGTTACACCTGTTATCTGCTGCCCCTTGGCGCCGGGGACCCGTCGAACGATGCCGGGGAAACCTGGCCCGAACCGCCGGCCCGTTTTCCCGATCGCCAGCTAGGGCTGCTTCGGGCAGTCCGGTCCCACGAGGGACCCTACCCCATCTCTCTGGGCAACAAAGAGTTTGGCCAGGGAGTGGCCGAGGCGCTGTTGCGCAAGGGTTTGCTGGCCATGGAATGGCTTAGAGACGAAACCAGCACGGTTTCCAACGCCCACGAGAACGGCACGGCGCCCAGTTTCACGTTGACCGTAGAGCAAGCAAGCGCCGTGGCCCGGATCATCGACACCCTGAATGACCCTTCGGCTAGACCTCGAAGCTTCCTTCTCCATGGCGTGACCGGTAGCGGCAAGACCGAGGTGTACATCCGTGCCATCCAGCGCGTTGTGGAACGGGGCGAGCAGGCCATATTCCTGGTGCCGGAGATCAGCCTGACCCCGCAGACCCTTGAGCGGCTCACTTCCCGTTTCCCGGGACGGGTGGCGGTCATACACAGCCGATTGACCCCGCGCCAGAAGTTCGACCAATGGTGGCGCATACGTGAGGGCGAATACGACGTGGTGGTGGGCCCGCGCAGCGCCCTTTTCGCGCCGTTGCCTTCATTGGGACTGATCGTGATCGACGAAGAGCACGAGTGGACCTACAAGCAGGAAGAGGCCCAACCCCTGTATCACGCCCGCAACGTAGCTTTGGAGATGTCGAGGCTCACCGGCGCCGTCGTACTGCTGGGTAGCGCAACACCCGACGTGGAGACCTATCATCGGTCCCAGCGGGGTGGATACCGGCTGCTGGAGCTGCCCTATCGAGTGCGGACGCCGGATAGCAGCACGGCTCCAGGACTGGCCCAGGTGGAGATATGCGATATGCGCCAGGAGCTGCGGGATGGAAACCGCAGCATCTTCAGCCGCCGGCTGGCCCAGGGCCTTAAAGATTGCGTGGGATCGGGCAGGCAGGCCATCCTTTTTCTCAATCGCCGGGGCAGCGCGCCGATCGTCCAGTGCCGTGACTGCGGTTATGTTGCCAACTGCCCCCGTTGCTCGGTGTCCATGACCTACCATGCCGCCGCCGAACGGCTATTCTGCCACCGCTGCAACCGGCGCTCCCGCCTGCCACGCCGTTGCCGGCAATGCGGCAGTGAACGGATCAGGCAGCTGGGGATCGGCACCCAGCGGGTGGTGGACGAGGTGGCCGCCCTGCTGCCCGGTGTGCGGGTGGAAAGATGGGACGCCGACGCCACCCGCTCCGGCGTCTCCGCGGACGAGATCATGGGCCGGCTGCAGAGCGGCGAAACCCAGGTCCTGGTGGGCACGCAACTGGTGGCCAAGGGGTTGGATGTGCCCAACGTGACCCTGGTGGGGGTGATACTGGCGGATGTTGGACTGTACCTGCCCGACTTCCGGTCCGGCGAACGGTCGTTTGGCCTGCTGTGCCAGGTGGCCGGCAGGGCCGGACGGGGAGCAGAACCGGGCCGGGTCATCATCCAGACCTACAGCCCGGATAACCACGCCATCGTTGCCGCGGCACAGCAAGACTACGCCGCGATGTACCGCCAGGAGATACAGGGGCGCCGCCAATTGGGCAATCCACCCTTCAACCAGTTGGTTCACATCATCTACCAGGATGTCAACGCCACCCTATGCCAGCGTCAGGCTACAGCCATGGCCAAGCTGCTTCAGCAGCGAGTGTATGCCCAAGGTCTAACCGATGTGGATGTGGTGGGGCCGGCACCGGGCATCCCATCGCGGCTGAGGGGCCGCCACCGCTGGCACATCATCCTGCGGGGGCGTGATCTGCACCGATTTCTGGAGGACCTCAGCTTTCCTCGGGGCTGCACGGTGGACGTGGACCCGGTCCATGTCATGTAGGTTGGCTTTACACTCCCAGATGCCTATCAATATAATAGGGTGCCAACTAAAATTTTGCTGTCAGCTTACAGCCCGAAGAGGGGTGCCTGAGTGACCGTTCTGCGATTGCGAATCCTGCCTGACCCGATACTGCGAAAGCAGGCCAACAAGATCGGAAAGATCCCCGTACTCTTGAAGAAATTCACCCAGGATATGATAGAAACCATGCACGCCGAGCAAGGCGTTGGGTTGGCCGCCAACCAGGTAGGGTCATTGCAGAAGGTTGCGGTCATTCAGCTTCCGGACTGGGACGAGCCCCTGGTGCTGATCAACCCGGAGATCGTCAAGAGAGAGGGGGAGCGGGAGGTGGTGGAGGGCTGTCTCAGCATCCCGGGATACCGTGGAATGGTAAAACGGTCCGAGAAAGTGCGGGCCCGCGCCCTGGGCCTGGACGGAAAGGTGATCCGTATCAATGCGGAAGGCCTGCTGGCCCAGGCATTGGAGCACGAGACAGGCCATCTGAACGGTAGTTTGTACGTCGACCATCTGGTTTCGGCGGACCAGCTTTGGAAGTTAACCTACGAACCCGGCGAAGGCACTGAAGAAGAGGAGCAAGGCGGCGCCGATGGCGGACCGGCCAGCGAAACCCCTGATGACGACGCGCCTGCGAACAGCCAGGAGGCCGATTAACAGCTGTCGAATTCCTCACGATCTGTACGAATAAGAGTGCAACGTTTCCTCCCAACCATCGTATTTCCTGACGGAAGGTAGGGTTGGCGGACCGGGCAGCAAGCCTATCATGAGACACTTATCCAGCCCGTACCCGCTGGAACGCGGAACAGCGGACGGGATTTTTACCAACTTTCTCTCTTAGAGCCGCACGAACTCCTTTGGCGTAGGCTCTATTGGAATTATCCAGCAATCTCGCGCTTTGCCGGCGGCAATGCGGGTGAGATCGATTCGTGAAACACGTACCGGAGACCAGGCCAAGATAAACCGATGCTTGCCAAACTGAAGCAATTCTTCTCAAGCCGCGGAGGTGGAGCCTACCTGGTGGGCGGCTACCTGCGAGACTCCATCCTGTTCCTGCCGGCGCAAGACGAAGTCGACATTGCGGTGCCGGGCGACCCACAGTCCACGGGGAGGGACCTTGCCCTAGCCCTGGGCGGCACCTATGTTCCATTGGGCCCGGCTCACGGTGTTGCCCGCGTGGTGACCGTGGCCGGCGAGGGGCGGCGTTGGACCATCGACCTCAAGGGCTACTCGGGGACGATCCAGGAAGACCTGGCGCAGCGAGACTTCACAATCGACGCCATGGCCCTGCCTCTCGAGAAATGGGACCCATGTATCACTGGTATTACTGGGGAATCGATCGAAGACCCATATAACGGCCGGCAAGACCTGGCCCGGAGACGGATCCGGGTGGTCAGCGCCCAGGTCTTCCGGCAAGATCCGGTACGGCTCCTGCGTGCGGTGCGGCTGGCCGCTCGCATGAATTTCATGCTGGACCCGGAGACCGCCCGGCTGGTGCGCGCCGATAGCCACCGCATATCCCAGGTGTCCGGGGAGCGGGTGCGGGATGAGTTCCTGGCCCTGCTGCGGATGGATGGGGCCAGGGCACACCTGGAGGTCCTGGACCGGTTGGACCTCCTCTGCCGAATCATCCCGGAACTGGCCGTGACCAAGGGGGTAGAGCAGCCGAAACAGCATTATTGGGATGTTTGGGGCCACTCGCTCCATGCCGTGGAGAACGCCGAGCTGATCACCAAGGGCCATCAGAACTCGCCGATATACACGCAGGTCCCGTGGAATGCGGAAACCAACGAATATTTCAGCCAGGAGGTCAGCGACGGGCACACCCGCCGCACCATCTTGAAGCTGGCGGCGCTATTCCACGACATCGCCAAACCACAGACCAAGAAAACGGACGATACGGGACGCACCCGCTTCCTGGGCCACCCGGAGCTGGGGGCGACAATGGCGGCTACGCGCCTGAGTCAGATGCGGGTTAGCTCCCGGGGTATCGCCATGGTGTCCAAGATGGTCGAGCATCATCTGCGGCCCATGCACATGATGCAGGGGGTTGATTCGCCTACCCGCCGCGCCGTGTTCCGGTATTTCCGGGACGTGGGCGACGTTGCCATCGATACCCTATACTTGTCGCTGGCCGACCATTTGGCCGCCAAAGGTCCTGAATTGTCGACTGAGGAGTGGATCGGCCATGCTAGAATGGTGGGACGTGTTCTTAACGCCCACGAAGAAGCACTGACCGGAGATGGTTCTCCGGCCGGTCCCGGCAAGCTGGTCACGGGGAACGACCTGATGGAGCATTTTGGCCTGGAACCGGGCCCAATGATTGGTGGTATGTTGGAAAAGATCGACGAGGCTCGAGCCGCCGGTGAGGTGACTTCGAAGAGTGAAGCCCTGGCCCTGGCGGGGGAGGCCCTACGGAACCTGCGTGAGGAGGAGTAATCGGTGCGTGCCCGCAGTATTCGCCTGTCCCTTCTGATCCTGGTGATACTGGGCGTTTCCCTGGCCGCCCTGGCCTTCCGGGATATCAACATTGATATACCTGGCTTCCCCGAACTGAAACGAGGCGGAGGGGGTCCATTGGGACTCAAGCTGGGCCTGGACCTGCGAGGCGGCGGCCACCTGGTCTACCAGGCCGACACCGGTACCCGTATCGTGGTTACCTTCTCCGAACCCATGAGCGCCGGAGAGCTGAACCAAGCCTTGGAGGGCCTTTCCTTTGGTTCAGAGGAGCTAACCTTTCCGGAGTTCACCATCGAAACCCGTGATCTGACTACACTCTTGATCAGGACCGAGCCTCTGGAGAGCGGCGACCCCAGGAGGGAGGAATCGGGATTTAAGGACACCCTTAAAGCCGAATTGGGGACCCTCCAAGCCGTGAGCATCACCGTAGTTGAATCGCCAACATCGGATCAGATGAAAGGGGTCCTGGACATCATCAACCGTAGGGTGAACCTATTTGGCACCGAAGAGCCCATAATCCAGACCTTCGGCGATGACCGGATCATCGTGCAGCTCCCGGGGGCCAGCGGGTCCATCACCGAAGTCCAGTTTGTTGATGAGGTAGAACCGGACGCCATGCTGGACCTGGTGACGGGCAGCGGGCTGGAGAGCTTCTCCGTCACCTCCGATGGCAACCAAAATTACAAGATCAAGTCCGATACGTTGAGCGCCAACAAGCGGGAAGAACTACGCGCATCGATGGAAGACCGGTTCGGCGGCATAGTTTCGTTCCAGGTTATCAGCGGCATCGACGAAGCCAAGTCACTGATCGGAGACACCGCAAGCCTGGACTTCAAAGAACGGACCTGCTTGATCCCCATAACTTGTGAGCAGTTCACCGACACCGAAATTGGCCTCACCGGAGAAGACCTATCGAACGCCTTCTTTTCCACCGATTCGCTGGGAATAGGCTGGGTAGTAAACCTGCAATTCAACGGCCGCGGCACCGATATTTTCGGCGAATTAACGGAAAGAATCTACCAGGAACAGGACACCAAGCGCATCGCCATCTTCCTCGACGACGAAGAAATCCTGGCCCCCGTGGCGCTGGCTTGGATCCGGGACGGCCGCACCCAGATCTCGGGCGGTTCGGCCGGATTCAGCCGGGAGGAAGCGCGGGATCTGTCGATCAAGCTGGATGCCGGCCGTCTTCCCGTGCCCCTGAAGCTGATCCAGGAGAGCGACGTAGATGCCCTTTTGGGCGCCGAGTCCCTGCGCAACAGCCTGATAGCCGGCTTCGTCGGTCTGGGGCTGGTGTTCGCCTTCATGATCGCCTACTACCGGATGGCCGGCGTGGTGGCTGCCGTGTCGCTGATCTTTTACACCATAGTCATGCTGGCGGTGTTAAAACTTATCCCCATCACCGTAACCCTGTCTCACGTGGGTGGATTCATCCTCTCCATCGGGATGGCGGTCGACGCCAACATCCTCATATTTGAACGGATGAAAGAGGAGTTGCGCATCGGCCGCACGCTGGCCTCTTCAATGGAGGTGGGCTTCAACCGGGCCTGGCCCGCGATCCGTGACGGCAACTTCTCCACCCTGATCACCTGTGGCGTCCTGCTATGGTTTGGCAACAGGCTGGGCGGCGGATTGATCACCGGATTCGCCATCAGTCTGGGCATAGGCGTGATGGTCAGCATGTTTACCGCGGTGATAGTCAGCCGTAACCTGCTGCAGCTTCTGGCCTGGATCGGGTTTAGTGGGCGCATAAGCCTTTTCACGCCGGAGCCACGGCCGGGAACTCAGCCCGCCGGAGGGAGCAGCTAGAATGCTGGACGTAGTAGGTAAGCGAGGCTGGTATTTCCTCTTTTCGGCGCTGATCATCCTGCCCGGCCTGATCTCCTTGATCATGCCCTCGGGATGGCTGACGCTAGACTCGGGTCTGAAAGCGGGCATCGATTTTACCAGTGGGTCGGTGCTCACCGTCACCTTCCATGATCCAGTAGATCAAGTCGATATCCAGGAACGCATGAACGAGCTTGGCCACAGCGAAGCACTGATACAGCGGCTCGGCAGCCGTAACTATTTTATCCGCACCTCGCTGCTGGACGATCCGGACCGGCCGGGGAGCGGCCCGTCCAAGCCTGAGTGCATCGAGCAGGGACTATCAGAACGGGAGTGCATCGAGCAAGATCTGGAGAAGTTCCTGGGGCTGCAGCGGGACCGGGTGGAGTTCGAGTCGGTCTCACCCATAGTCGCCGGCGAGACCGTGCGGTTTACCTTTTACGCCGTGGCGGCGGCATCGGTATTCATCATGATGTACGTGTGGTACGCCTTCCGCCGAGTGCCCAAGGCTTACCGCTATGGTGTAAGCGCCATCCTGGCCCTGGTCCACGACCTGGTGTTCATCCTGGGCGTGTTCTCCATCCTGGGCAAGACTATGGACATGGAAGTGAACTCCATGTTCATAGTGGGGCTGCTGATCGTGGCCGGCTATAGCGTCAACGACACCATCGTGGTGTTTGACCGGATACGGGAGAACGTGATACGCCACCCCGACCGCGCGCTGGGGCCAGTGGTAAACCTGAGCATCATAGAGACGGTGGGCAGGTCCCTGAACACCAGTTGCACCACCCTATTCGTGCTGCTGGCCATGCTCCTCATCGGCGGGCCAAGTATCCGAGGCCTGCTGCTGGTGGTAGCCATCGGGGTGGTGGTTGGGACCTACAGCTCAGTTTTCATCGCCAGCCAATTCCTGGTGATATGGGACAGGGGTGAGATCGGACGGGTATTTCGTCTGGGAAGGCGGGGGCCGGCTTCCGCGGCGTCTGCACTGCTGCACCTGTTCGGCAAGTGATAGGTAGCGGCCGGAAAGGTCTCCCAAGTACCTAACAGACCAACTCTATGAGCCTGTCGCGCCAGCAAGGTATATGGGTGACCGGGCTTGCGGGATTCCGTTGCATAGTGAGAACGACACTATCCTCCGGGCGCCAGCACGATCCGGCCCAGCACGCTCCGGTTGGATAATTCTTGAACGGCGATAGCGGCCTCTTCCAAGGGCAGGATACGGCTCGCCACGGGACGCAGCGTCCCCTGGGAAACCATTTCAAATACCTCCTGAACCAGGGCACGGGAGACGCCGGAAGAACCCAGGATCTGGGCATCGCGGAACACGATTTCAGCCAGATTTATCCGCACCGGTTGTCCGGCCACTTCCCCCAACAGCACCAGACGGCCGAATTGGCCCAAACTTTGCCAGGTGCTGCCGAACAGCGGCGAGCCCACGGTGTCAATCACCACATCGGCGCCTTCGTCTTCGGTAAACGCCATCACGAGCTCGCTAAAGTCGAGAGTCTCCTCAGATCCGCCGGCTTCCAGCACCTCAGCGGCCCCCAACTTCTCCAGAGCTTCAACCTTTTCTGGCGATGAGGTCACCGCCAGGACCCGCCCACCCAATGCCGCGGCGATCTGCACGGCATGGGTTCCCAGCCCGCCGCCGGCGCCCGTGACCAACACCGTCTCGCCGGGTTGGACCTGCGCCACCTGCTTTACAGCTTGAAGCGCCACTCCCATGGGACAGGCGAAGATGGCCGCTTCGGTCAGGTCCACTGTGTCGGGCAGAACAACCAGGCTTGATTCGGCGACGCATACATACTCGGCAAATCCACCATGCCGGCCGTGGCCGATGCCCACCCCCGTCCGGCAGCGATGCTCCCGGCCCTGAAGGCAACGGTCACAACGGCCACAGGCATTGGTCAAGATGCTGACCACCCGGTCTCCGGCGCTCACACTGGTGACCCCTTCCCCCACGTCGGCCACCCGGCCGGCCAGCTCGTGCCCCAGAACGATCCCAGGGTTCACGCCGCGCCGCAGCACCCCGGTCATAACCAACAGGTCATGGTGGCAGAACCCGCAGGCCGCCACTTGCACCAGAGCTTCTCCCGGCTCCGGGACGGGCACCGGCAGGTCTTTTACCACCAAATTTGGGGGGAGGCCGGGCTTTTCCACTATTAGAGCTCTCATATCTTTACCATTATATTCCCGCAGGATTGGGCTTCCAAACGATCTCTGCCGTATAATCTCAGAGGAGAGCCTGTCCTGGCAACACTTTATAAAGAGAAAAAATAAAAAGAGAGAAAAGCTATGCGAATCGGCGCCCATATATCCACCGCGGGAGGAATCAGCAAGGCCATCGCACGGGCCCAGGAGATAGGGTGCGAGACGATCCAGATATTCGGCTCCTCGCCTCAAAGCTGGGCCTTCAAACCCGTGGCCGAGGCGGAGAAGGAGGCCTACCGCCAAGGCATTTCCGAGTCGGGTCTGGGGCCGGTGTTCCTCCACGCCATATACCTGATAAACCTGGGGACGCCCGACCCGGCGATCCTTGAAAAGGGGGTCCGGTCGCTCATCGATCACATGGGCCTCGCCGCGGATATTGGCGCAGCAGGGTTGATCTTCCACCCGGGCAGTCACAAGGGTGCGGGATTCGAAGCCACACTCCCTCAGATCGTGGCCGCCATCAAGCAGGTGCTGGAGAATTCTCCGGAGGGACCGTACCTGGTGGTGGAGAACATGGCCGGAATGGGTCAGCACATCGGCGCCCGCTTCCAGGAGCTGGGCGGGATCCTCGAGAGTGGGGCTAGTGACAGATTAAAGGTTTGTCTAGACACTCAGCACACCTTCGCCGCCGGATACGACCTGACAACCGCCAGGGGCATCGAGATCACGATCGCGGAGTTCGACGAGTTGGTGGGCGTGGAAAATCTGGTGGCCGTGCACGCCAACGATTCCAAGCGCGTCTTGGGCTCCGGCGTCGACCGTCACGACAACATCGGCGAGGGGTATATCGGAGAAGAGGGATTCGAAATGATAATGGGCAACCCCGTTTTTCGTGACGTCCCCTTCTTCCTGGAAGTGCCCGGCCTCGAAGGGAAAGGGCCGGACAGCCACAACATCCAGATCCTTAAAAACATCCGGCAGCGAGTGGGTCTCTACAGTTGATCCGCATCTCCCGCCGGGAATTCGTCCGCCTGGTCCGCCAGGCCTACCTTCAGATCCCACCGGCGATAAGCCAGACACTGCGAAACGTGGACGTGGTGGTTGAGGAATGGCCCAGCGCGGAAGAGCTGGAGGGGCTGCCGGACGACGGCATGCTATTCGGCCTGTACACGGGAGTACCGCTGGCGGAAAGGGAGGGCGGACCGGAAGCATCGGGATTGCCAGACATGATTGTCATCTATCGCCAGCCGATCCTGCGGAGCAGTTCAAGCAGGAGCGAAGCGGAAGAAGAGATCCGCAAGACTCTATGGCATGAAGTAGGCCATTACCTGGGCATGACCGAAGAGGACCTGCACCGGCTGGGCTATGGGTAAGATAGCCATGCAAACCTATTGGCACGCACGACGATTGGTCCGCAAGAGCAAATCGGCAAACCTGTGGCCCAAAACGATGTGGCGCGGTGCATGCGCAAAGAATTGCTCCAGTGGTCTAACCCTTTGATTCCATCCACGGTCAAACGCCTGGCTTGGCTGATGGGCACCGGGTTTGGCTCGGGGCTGGCTCCCGTTGCACCGGCAACCGCCGCCAGTTTTGTAGCCATCGTGGCCTATTTTTACCTGCCAATCTCCGAAGACTCGGTGGCTCTCTACCTACTCATCGGCCTGGGATTCCTGGCCGGGATCTGGGCCACCGGCAGCCTGATCAGTCCCTCCGACGAAGACCCCAGCCGGGCTGTCTGGGATGAGTTCGTGGGCATGTGGGCCACCTGCCTGCTGTTACCCAAGGAAGCCGCCTGGATGGCGGCGGCCTTTCTATGCTTCAGGGTTTTAGACATAGTGAAGCCTTGGCCCATTCGGCGCCTTGAACGGCTGCCGGGTGGGCTGGGCATCATGGCCGACGACCTCCTCGCCGGCTTCTACGGGGCGGCCTTACTCAACGGCCTGCGGCTATTATTGTGATTCCAGCTCTCGCACCCGTAGCTAACCCTTGTACGCGTGTTCGGCTGTGTCACGGCTCTGGGCAACCACCGCACTTGACGGCCCTCTACTAGTGTCATCGGCCCCATACGGCGGCCAAACCAGCGGCGCCCCAACGCGTTGCTCGGTAATGGCGCCTATGTTATACTCCACCTTGCCTGATGGTGTACTTTAGGCCCCTATGGGCTTGTGTCTGTGATGCCGGCAAGACAGCCGGAGAAACACTTAAGATAACACCCTGGGGAAGGGTAAAGACCCATATGAGTACGAGCAAGGCAAAAAAATCGGAAAGGCAGGTGTTATGGTACAGTCGCTAGAGCCGCCGGTAGAGGCTCCAACCGTAGCAGTTCCACCGGTAGCAGCTTCACCGGTTGCAGTTCCACCGGCAGCCGCTCCATCCCGGGAGCCGCTTACGATGAAGTCTCTGCTGGAAGCGGGCGTCCACTTCGGGCACCAGACCCGGCGTTGGAACCCACAGATGAAGCGTTACATCTTCACCCAACGCAATGGCATTCACATCATCGATCTCCAGCAGACGCTGGGCTTGATCAATGAAGCCTACAGGGCCATGGTGCAGTTGGTAGCTGAAGGTGGAAAAGTACTGTTCGTCGGCACCAAAAGGCAAGCACAGGATGTGGTGCAGGGCGAAGCCGACCGCTGCGGGATGTGGTATGTAAATCAGCGCTGGCTCGGCGGTACGCTGACCAACTTCCAGACCATTCGCAGCCGAATAACCCACATGCTGGACCTACAGCAGAAGCGCGAGCAGGGTTACTGGCGGCTGCTGCCCAAGAAAGAGGGCGTAAAACTGCGGGACAAGCTGAACCGGTTGGAGAAGTACTTCACCGGCTTGAAGGACATGAACGAGCTGCCGGCCGCGCTGTTCGTCATCGACATCGGAAAGGAAGACATCTGTATCGCCGAAGCCCTACGCATGGGCATACAGATCTTCGCCATCGTCGATACCGACTGCGACCCCGATAAGGTTAGTCATCCCATCCCGGGGAACGACGATGCCGTCCGGTCCATCCGGCTGATAACAGGGAAGATGGCAACCGCCGCGCTGGAGGGTCAGGCTCAACGTGAGGCAATGCTAATGGCCGAGCAGGAAGAGCTCGAGCTGGCCGAAGCCGCGGCGGCAGAAGAACGGGCCCTCATGGAAGCCGAAGCGTCGGCATTCTCTGGGGAGGACCCGGCGCCCGGTGAATCCTACGACTTCGCCCCGGTAACCGTCGAAGAGATGACCGCGGGGACAACGGTCCAGGGAGAATCTCCGATAGAGGGATCGACTGGGTCCGAGGGGCCTTCCGCCTCTATCCAAGGGACGGAGGCACCGGCGGCCGTGCCACAGCCTTCCCCTGAGGCCCCGGCCGCAGCGGCCCCAGAGGTATCTGTATCTGAATCAGATGCCACGAATGACGACAATCAACAGGGAGAACCCGCGTGAATAGGCCTGGCATAGACGGAGGACATCCTTGGCTATAGCAGTGGAGCTGGTCCGGACCCTCCGGGAACAGACAGGCGCTGGAATATTGGATTGCAAACAGGCACTCGAAACCAGCCAAGGTGACTTGAAACAAGCGGCGGATGCCCTCCGCCTAAAGGGTTTTGCTCAGGTGGCCAAAAGGTCCGACCGGACCACCAACCAGGGCGTGATCGAGGCCTATATCCACGCTGGTGGACGCCTTGGCGCCTTGGTAGAGTTGGGTTGCGAGACCGATTTTGTCGCTCGCACCTCCGAGTTCAAGGAGTTGGCCCACGACATCGCGATGCAAGTGGTGGCCATGGCCCCGGAATATCTAGACAAAGCCGACATGGAGGAAGGGGACACCCGCCCGGTAGCTCAGGTGAGTCTGCTGCAACAGCCATTCATCAAGGACAACTCCTCCGCGGTTGGCGAGGTGGTCCAGGTGTTAGCCGCCAAAGTGGGAGAGAACGTCCGGGTTCTGCGGTTTACTCGCCTAGCTCTAGGAGAATAGCCCCCGTCAGGCCATATGCCTCAAGCTCGTTACGGCCGGGTTCTGCTCAAGATCAGTGGGGAGTCCCTCAAAGGTCCTTCTGGTTCCATTGAGCCCGATGCCGTCGACTACATCTCCCGGCAGATCGGCGAAGCCCAAGGTTTGGGAGTGGAGTTGGCTGTGGTAATGGGCGGGGGGAATATCTGGCGGGGCGAGACCGCCGAGGCCCAGGGCATGGACCGGGCCACCGCCGACTATGCGGGGATGCTGGCCACTATCATAAATGCCCTGGTCCTTCAGGACGGACTGGAACGGCACGGCATTACCACCCGCACCCAGACCGCGATTCAAGTACAGGCGGTGGCTGAGCCATACATTCGCCGCCGCGCCATACGCCACTTGGAGAAGGGAAGGGTGGTGCTCTTTGCCGCAGGCACCGGAAACCCCTTCATGACCACGGACACCGCCGCTGCATTGCGCGCCCTGGAGATCAACGCCGAAGTGCTATTGATGGCCAAGAATAACGTGGACGGAGTATACGATTCCGATCCCAACCAGAACCCGGATGCCGTTCGCTTCGGCACCCTGGACTACATGGATGCTATCAGCCGGCGCCTGGATGTGATGGATGCCACGGCTGTCACTCTTTGCATGGACAATAATTTGCCGATCATCGTCTTCGACATCTTCGAATCTGGAAGTATGGGCCGGGTTCTATGCGGCGAATCCGTGGGCACAGTAATTGCCGGGAGTAAATAACCGTGGCCAACAAAAATGCGAGCGAATCACCCGAAACTCCCGAGTCAATCCTGGCCGAAGTGGACCGGAAAATGGACCAGTCGATCGAAGCCCTCAAGCGGGACCTCAACACGTTGCGCAGCGGGCGAGCGACACCCGCTTTGATCGAAAACATCAGCATAGACTACTACGGCGTGGCGACGCCGTTGAAGCAGATAGCCTCAATCTCGGCCCCCGATGCCAGCGCCATATTGGTCCAACCATGGGATAAGCAGGCCCTGCGGGAGATAGAAAAGAGCTTGACTAAATCGGATATGGGTTTCAACCCATCCAACGACGGCAACAACATCACCGTACCCATTCCACCACTGAACCAGGAACGGCGCCAGGAAATGGTACGCATGTTGAAACGCAAGATCGAGGACGGCAAGATTTCCATACGCAATGTGCGCCGTGACGGTTTGGAGGGCCTGCGGAAGATGGAGAAAGACAAGATTATCTCTCAGGATGAGAACCGCAGGGCGCAGGACCAGTTGCAAAAAGCCACCGATAGCCACACCAAGGCCGTCGACCAGGTCGCCACCGCCAAAGAAACAGAGATAATGCAGGTCTAACCTATGCAAGTCCAGGCCTCTTTATCTCAGTCGCTATCATCTAAAGATCGAAATATCCCCGTCCACGTGGCCATAATCATGGACGGCAACGGCCGCTGGGCCAAGCAACGGGGGCTAGCTCGCCTTGAGGGCCACCGGGTTGGCGTGGACCGCATCCAACACGTTTTGGAAACCCTGGGGGCTAAAGGCGTCAAGTACGTAACCGTCTACGCTTTTTCCACCGAAAACTGGAATCGGCCTCAGGAAGAAGTGGAGGGCCTATTAGACATTCTTCAGGATGCTTTGCATAGGCAGGCACGAACGCTCCACGAGAAAAACGTACGCATCTTCCACATTGGAAAAGTGGACCGCTTAAGCCCTGGGCTGCAGGAGGCAGTCGACCAGGTGCAGGAGCTGACCAGCAACAATACCGGGGTTATCCTCAACGTGGCCTTCGATTACGGCGGTCGTGATGAGATTCTGGAGGCGGTCAAACGTATCTTACGCGATGGGATACCGGCAGAACGTCTGGATCAGGAATTGTTCAGTCAATACCTGTATACGGCCCACTGCCCCGATCCAGACCTGATAATCCGCACCGGAGGCGAGCAGCGCATAAGTAACTTTTTGCTGTGGCAGTCCGCCTATAGCGAATATTACTCCACCCCTACTCTTTGGCCGGATCTCGACTCGGCTGAACTGGAGCAGGTGCTGGAGTCATACAGTTCCCGCCAACGGCGATTCGGCAGGGTGATTCCCGAGGACTGACCCTTGCTCCTTCGGGCGCTCACCGCCCTGGTTGGGATTCCCATATTGGCGTCCGCCATCTGGTGGGGCGGCTATTGGCTTTCCGCTCTGGTGGCGCTGGCCGCGGTACTGGGCATACGCGAGCTATTCCGGATGCTGCCGCCGGGCACCGGTCCCCTTCCGATAGCCTTGGGAGCCATCTGGTGCGTCGCTCTGGTGATTGGGGGGCAAGCCAGCAGCGACCCCCGAGTTTTCTACGGATATCCGCAGTGATTTGGCTGGCCGGCGCCTTCGTTGCCTTGCTTTGGCTCGTGGCGCTGCACCCCGGCCGCAGGCATGTGGTAGCGGGCATCTACCTGCTAGCAGGGCCACTCTACATAGGCTTCCTATTGGCCCACACCCTGGCCTTGAGAGATGCTGGTGCCACCGAGGCCTTGGGACGCAACTGGCTGCTATTGGCGCTGGCCGTGGCCTTCGCCACCGATACCGGCGCATTTTTCGTCGGCCGAACCCTGGGCGCACACCCGATGGCGCCCAGCATCAGCCCCGGTAAGACATGGGAAGGAAGTGCGGGTGGACTGGCCTTCGCTATCGCAGCCGCGTTGGTGCTGGGCCAGATCCTGGAACTGGAAATCTTGATATGGCAGCAGGTGTACATCGGAGCGGCGGTAGGTATACTGAGTCAGTGGGGAGACTTGGTGGAATCCAAGCTCAAGCGCATAGGCAATCTAAAGGACGCCGGTAGTATAATTCCTGGACACGGCGGGATACTGGACCGTCTCGATAGCGTTGTTGTTTCGGTGCCCACGGTGTACTATCTTGTTGCTGTGGTATTTGAGCCATGAAGAGAATAGTGATTCTCGGCGCGACGGGCTCCATCGGCAGGCAGACCCTGGACATCGTCCGGGCCTTCCCCGATGAGTTCGAGGTAATTGGCCTCGCCGCCGGGTCCAACGTGGAGCTGCTAGCGCAGCAGATGCAGGAGTTCCACCCTCGCTATATCTACTCTTCCCATTCCGTTGACTCCTTACCGCCGGGTGCGACATTTACTCCCATGCAGGACATGGTCTGTTTGGAAGAAGTGGACCTGGTGATGGTTGCGACCATTGGAAGCGTGGGCCTCATTCCAACCCTTAATGCCTTGAAACAGGGCAAAAGGGTAGCCCTGTCCAACAAAGAGCCGATCGTCATGGCCGGCGGGATCATCAAAGAGTATGAGGAGCGCTACGGCGGCACCGTCCTTCCCGTGGATAGCGAGCCCAGCGCTATCTGGCAGTGCCTGCGGGGCGAGGACAACGAGATTCGCCGGCTCATGATCACCGCATCGGGGGGCCCTTTCCGGACCACGCCGTTGGAAGAGCTATCCAGCGTCACCCCAGAACGAGCACTGCGCCATCCCACATGGAAGATGGGAAACAAGATTACCATCGACTCGGCGACGCTGATGAATAAAGGATTCGAGGTCATAGAGTCACACTGGTTGTTTAGCGTACCCTGGGATAGAATTGAAGTAGTGGTGCATCCTCAGAGCACAATTCACTCCATGGTAGAGTTTGCCGACGGCTCGATCAAAGCCCAGCTTGGGCCGCCGGATATGCGCTTGCCGATCCAGTACGCCCTCTTCTATCCCGACCGCATGCACAACGACATGATTCCCAAGCTAGACACCAGTACCCCCCAGTCCCTCACTTTCCAGCCATTGGAGCCGGAGCGGTACCCATGTTTTGGCCTGGCCCTGGAAGCGGGCCGAAAGGGCGGTACATTCCCTGCCGTATTGACCGGCGCGGACGAAGTGGCGGTAAAAGCCTTTCTCGACGGCAAGATCGGCTTCACCGATATCTACCGGGTGGTGGAGCAAGTACTGTCCGAGCACCAGCAAGCGCCCGGCCGGGACCCGGAAGAGCTGCTGGAAGCGGACCGATGGGCCGCCGCCCGCGCTGGGGAGATCGCCGGGAAGTAACCTCCGATGGAATTAATACTGATATTCATCCTCCCCTTTGTCGGCGCTTTGCTGCTCCTCGTGGTGATCCACGAGTTCGGTCACTTCGCCACGGCCCGGGCCATGGGCGTAAAAGTGCTGGAGTTCGGCGTCGGGTTCCCACCCCGGGCTTTTGGTTTTTACACCGGTAAAACCCTGGTCATGGTTGATAGCGCCACCCGTTTTGTCAACATCGACGGCGTAGCCGGACTGCGTACAGGCCAACTGGTCAAGGTTAGCTCCGCCGAAGATCAAGATGGCAACCTCGTAGCCCGAGTCGTTGAGGCGCCGAAACCACGCCGGGGATGGGCCTCCCGGCTGCCCGGCCGTGGTGGAGAAGGAGAAAAGGAAGAATCGGTCCCGGTTGAGTACCTAAAGCACGAGGGAAAGGTCCGGGCGGTGGAAAGCGGCCACTTCGTCCTGGCGGATATGCTCTATTCCGTGAACTGGGCGCCCTTGGGCGGGTTTGTCCGGCTGGCTGGAGAAAGCGATCCCCGGGTTCCACGCAGCCTGGCCAGCAAAGGAGTCGCCACCCGATTCCTGGTGCTGGTCGCGGGCCCGTTCATGAATGCCATCTTCCCCATCGTGGTCTTCACCGCCCTGTTCATGATCCCCCAGGACGTGGTGGTTGGACAGGTGGTGGTAAGCCGAATAACTGCCGGTACCCCTGCGGAGGAGGCCGGCCTGCTCCCCGGTGACATCATCCTCCAGGCGGGTGGGCGCCTGATCGAGAACCAGAACGACTTACGCCGCGCCACAAACCTTAATGGTAACTCCAATATGGAGTGGCTCGTTGTCCGAGACGGACGCGAGGTCGTCGTTCTGGTTCATCCTCGCTTTGAGCAGCCAAAAGGCCAATGGCGTGCGGGCATACTGATCAGCGAGATAGCCGGTCAAGTAACGGTGAGCCAGGTATTCGACGGCACTCCTGCTGAGGAGGCAGGTTTACAACCCGATGATGTGATTGCGGAGGCCGGCGGGCGTGGAATTACCAACACCGGTGACCTGATCGAAGCCATCGCTTTCAACGAGGACGCGGCGATGCCGTGGGTGATAATCAGGGAAGGACGCCAGCAACCAATCACCGTGACCCCCCGGTTTGAGCAGGAGAGGTCCCGGCAGTGGATCACCGGCGAATCCACTGTGTTGATCGATTCCCATACGGAAAGCCGCTCCGAACCCCCATGGACAGCCGTAGCAAGCGGCTTCGCCAGCACCTGGGAACTGTTGGTGATGATCAAACAGGCCCTTGCCGGCGCGTTTGACGCGGGAGAGGTCCCCGAGCTATCGGGTCCCATCGGCATAGCACAGGTTACCGGCGAGATCACCCGGGATGGTGGACTGACGGGATGGTTGGTGATCACCGTCCTGCTGAGCATCAACCTGGCGATCCTGAATATCCTGCCCCTTCCCATGCTGGACGGCGGCCGCCTGGTATTTGTTATGCTGGAATGGGTACGCCGGGGAAAACGGGTTCCACCGGAGAAAGAAGGGCTGGTGCACCTGATCGGGTTCGTGGTGCTTATCGGGGCCGTACTGGTGATCAGCGCAAATGACATCAATCGGCTGATCCAGGGCAACAGCTTCCTGGGCGGATAGGTTATCGATGCCGCGGGTGGCGCTGGTCCGGCGCCCCAGTCCCTGGACCGATGGCCACGGGCGGGTCTAACCCGGATGGGTCCGCAGACATCCGATACCCCATCCCCTGGAATGGTTTCTCCCTTTCGTGTACCATAAACAGCCGGAGCAGCCTTACTCGGCCTGGTATTTCGGGAGCGACGACCAGGGTGTTCCGGGCCAACGGTGATCCTGTTCCATCTCTAAGACTGCCATCCCGGATGTTAGGATTCGCGCCTAGCATTCGGGTAAGGTTTGGGAAAAAGCATGAAGCAGCGCAGAGCAACCAAGCCGGTTTACGTGGGCGACGTCAAGGTCGGTGGCGGTGCCAACATCACCGTCCAGTCCATGACCAAGACCGACACCCGCGACGTGGCCGCCACCGTCCGCCAGATCCACGAGCTGGAGGAGGCCGGGTGCGAGATCATCCGCAGCGCCGTCCCAGATATGGAGGCGGCCCAGGCCATGGCCGAGATCAAGAAGCAGATACACATCCCTTTGATAGCCGACATCCACTTCCATTACCAGCTTGCTCTGGAGTGCCTCAAGGGAGGCGTGGACTGTCTCCGTCTCAACCCCGGCAACTTGCGGGACGAGGCCCAGGTTAGGCAGGTGGTCGATTCGGCCAAAGAGCGGGGCATCCCCATACGTATCGGCGTAAACTTCGGCAGTCTACCGCCGGTGGGTGGCATCGGCCGGACCAGAGGGTTCTCCAGGCACATGGACCTGGTGAACAAGCTACCCAAGTCGGGTGAAGACTCGGACAGCGATTACAGCGTGGTGGACCATATGGTAGCCACCGCCCTGTGGGAGATCAGCCTGCTCGAGGACCAGGATTTCGACCAGATCAAGATCTCCATGAAGGCCTTCGACGTGCCCACCACCGTGGAGGCATACACCCGTCTTGCCGACATGGTGCCGTATCCATTGCATCTGGGAGTTACCGAGGCCGGCACCTTGCTGTCGGGCTCGATCCGCACCGCCGTAGGCTTGGGAGAGCTGCTATACCAGGGTATCGGAGACACTATCCGTGTTTCCCTGGCCGGTGATTCCACGGACGAAGTTGCCGCGGGCTATGAGATCCTCAAGTCCCTGAACCTGCGGCGAAAGGGGGCCATCCTGGTGGCCTGCCCTAGCTGCGGCAGGGCCGACGTGGACGTGATCAAGTTGGCCAACGACGTTGATGCTCTGCTCAAGAAGAGCAACAAGGAGATCAGGGTCGCGGTGATGGGCTGCGAGGTCAACGGCCCCGGGGAAGCCAAAGACGCCGACGTGGGCATCGCCGCTGGGGCGGGCCGTGCCGTCATCTTCCGCAAGGGCCTGAAGGTGCGGGTGGTGGCCGAAGAGGATATGTTGACCGCCCTGATGGAGGAAGTGGAGAAAACCGAGGTCGCCGCCGAAGGTTCGACCCAACTATGAGACTCACCCGGCTGGTCAGCAAGACACTGCGGTCTGACCCGCCGGAGGCTGAGATGGACAGCCACCGCTTGATGCTGAAAGCGGGGCTGATCTATCAGGTCGCCGCCGGGATCTATGCCTCCCTTCCCCTGGCCTGGAGGTCGCTGCGTAAGATCGAAAACATCGTTCGCCAGGAGATGGACGCCGCCGGAGGCCAGGAGCTGATGATGCCTGCCCTTCAGCCCAGAGAGCTGTGGGAGCAGACGGGCCGAGATGTCGCCCTGGGCGAGACCATGTTTTCACTAAAAGACCGGCGGGGACGCCCGATGGTGTTGGCCCCAACCCACGAGGAGGTCATCACCAGCATCGTACGCGCCAACGTCCAGAGCTACCGCGATCTTCCCCTGATCCTGTATCAGATACAGACCAAGTTCCGTGATGAACCGCGTCCCCGGGCCGGGCTGGTGCGGGTTCGGGAGTTCACCATGAAAGACGCCTACAGCTTCGACGCCGACGAAGAAAGCTTGGACCGTAGCTATCGGTCCATGGAACGCGCTTACCGGAACATATATCGGCGATGCGGCCTGCCGGTGCTGGTCGCTGAAGCCGACAGCGGCGCCATCGGGGGCAAAGACTCCCAGGAATTTATCCTGGCCACACCGTCCGGCGAAGACACCATCATCACCTGCTCCGGCTGCGATTATACCGCCAACGCCGAAAAGGCCGCGGGAGTCTACGCCGACCTGCCC
>JADFJS010000014.1 GCA_022566155.1 Chloroflexota bacterium | reverse complement strand
CTGATGGTCAGGTGCGGCCTCCGCCCGGAGCACGTGCGGGCCGCCGGCGAGGCCGCCGTCAGCCGCAAGCGTGCCTTAACCGGGGCCTGTGGTAATGGGCTAAAGGCCCGGATTTTGGACCACAACCTGCTTCACCAAACTGCGCCCGACTTCACCTTGGCCGACTCCGACGGGCAATTTCTTTCCCTCAGCGATTTTCGAGGCCGGACGGTGCTGCTCGTTTTCCTTCGGCACTTCGCTTGACTGCCTTGAAGGGAGCACTTGTCGCAGTTGCGGCAAAAGCATGGCGAGATCGAGGCTCTGGGCGCCGCCGTCCTAGCTGTGTCATTCGAGCCCCGGGACCGTCTGTTCCAGTTGTCCCGTGTGCTACGACTACCCTTCCCCTTGCTATCGGACCAGGAAAGGGACACCTACCGGGCCTACGGGCTGCAGCGCGGGAATCTGCGCCAAATATTTAGTTTCGGGACCGTCCTGGCCTACGTCAAGCTCTTGGCCCAAGGCCGCCTGTACCACTTCCGCCGCAGCGACCTGCGCCAACTGGGCGGCGACTTCGTCGTCGACCCCGAGGGCGTAATCCGGTACCAATACCGCAGCGCCGCTCCCCACGATCGCCCATCGGTGGAGGAGTTGATTGGCAATATCTAAGCTCCATAATTCAGCCGGACGCTTGTTGGCTAACGGACCAAAGCTGTGGTGCTTGCCTCCGTGATAGAATTCTTTCGAACGTAGATATTTTGGTTAGGTCGCAAGGACCAGCTTTCGTAAGTTTAGCAGGGGCCATTACCTTGCGTAAAACGATTAATGACACGTCTCAAATTCATCCACGCCGCTGATTTGCATTTGGACAGTCCTTTTACCGGCCTGCGAACTCTTGAACCCGCCATCGCCAGCGCCTTGAAAGAGGCGACGTTCGACGCCTATAGCAACATCATCGAGTTGTGCATCTCGGAGCGGGTTGACGCCCTTTTGATAGCCGGCGACATCTACGACGGGGATGATCGAAGTTTAAGAGCGCAATTAAAATTTTTTGATGGATTGATCCGACTTAGCAGAGCCGGCATAAGATCGTTTATTTGCCACGGCAACCACGACCCACTCAACGGATGGGAGGCACGACTTAATTTCCCAGAAGGTTCCTACAGGTTTGGAGCCGCGATGGAAGGGATTTCCGTGTTCAAGGATGAACCCGGCCGTGCGGCTGTTTACGGAATCAGCTATCCGCAGCGGGAGGTCCGCGAGAATTTGGCGCGACAATTTGTCGCGGCCGGACCTGAGGCGTTCAGCATAGGACTGCTTCACGCCAACGTGGACAACAACGCGGACCACGAGGCCTATGCCCCTTGCACCCTCCGGGACCTGGAAGACACAGGAATGGATTACTGGGCGCTGGGCCACGTCCACACCCGCCAGGTCCTCCGCGAGGCAAACCCAACGGTGGTGTACCCTGGGAACCCTCAGGGGAGGCACCCCAACGAACCGGATGCTCGTGGCGTGTACATCGTTGATGTTGACGATGCCGGCCGGGTAAGACTCGAATTTAGAGCCGTGGACGTGGTTCGCTGGGCGACGTTGGAGATTGACATCAGTGAACTTGAAACCGATCAGTCGCTGTTCGATAAGATCGATCACGAGATCGCTCAGTGCCAAGACAATGCCGATGGGCGCGATATCATCTTCAGGCTGGTGTTAAACGGCCGCGGCCCCCTTCATGACTCGCTGAGACGCCCGGGGTTCGTCGACGATCTTTTGGAAAGGGTTAACGATACCGGGCCTCTAGAACGCCCCTTTCTGTGGTGCGAGCGAATACAGGCATCTACTGCCTCTCTCATCGATCGTGAGCAGCAACGCCAGAGAAGCGACTTTGTGGGAGACCTGGTCCGGCTCTGTGACGAATTGCAGGTGACTCCGGATAGCCTGAGTGAGATCCGCGAAAACCTGCAAGAACTTTACGGAAGAGGCAACGCCGGCCGTTACCTGCGTCAATATGCGCCTACCGAGGACGATCTGCTGGAGTTGATGGTCAGCGCCGAAGCGGCATGCCTGGCAGAGTTGCTGGACGAGGACAGCGCATGAAGATAGAAGACCTCTACATAGATGGATTCGGTCCTTTCGCCGCAAAACAGGTTGGGCCCTTTACAGGGTCCATCATCGTGATCCACGGAGTCAACGAGGCGGGTAAGTCCAGCCTTCTTGCGTTCATCCGGATGGTCCTCTTTGGATTCCCACGACAGAAAAGCAGTGAACACTACCCTCCACTTGCCGGCGGCCAGCATGGTGGACGGTTGAGTCTGGTGGACGACGCGGGGAACCGTTACATCGTAGAGAGGTTTCGAGGCACCAGAGGCGGTCCGGTCAGTATCACGACCGCCGACGGCGCCCCGGTTGACGAGGGGAACCTTGGCAGACTTCTTGGCGGCGCTTCATCGGGACTGTTCAGCAATGTATTCGCCTTCAGTCTCGACGAGCTCCAGGCCGAAAAGTCCCTGCAGGATGCCGATGTCAATAGCCAAATTTACAGCGCCGGGATAGGCGCGGCCAGTTTACCTCAGGCGCTCAGGGCGATCAGGGACAAGAAAAACGACATCTTCCGGAGGCAGGGAAGCAAAAACGCCGTCGCGGATCTGATCGCAAAACTGGAAGAGGTTGGCAGCGGTCTTGATGAAGCGGAGGGAAACGCCGAAAAGTATGGAGGCCACGTTTCCCGGCTATCCGAGATTAGCCGACAACTGGGTTCGCTGGACGCACAGCGGGCCGGGCTCCAACAGCGATCAGGAGAGAATTCCAGGCTGCGCCAGGGCTGGGATGACTGGGTATTCCTGGTTGACGTTGAAGACAATCTCGCAAAGCTGCCTCGCTTCGATGAGTTCCCCGAAAACGGTATCGTACGGTTGGAGCATGGCGAAGATCAGGTGGAGGCGGCCAAACGAGAAGTAGAGGAGACGAAAGAGCGATTCAAGACAGTAGAGGAATCGGCTCAGGCAATCTTCGCCGACGAAGCCTTGTTGAACGATCGGGAAGCGATAGAGCACATCCGTCGAGGCCGCAACAGGTTCGACGATTCGGTGCGGGACTTGCCCGAGAGAAGGACCGAATTACAAAGCCTTGAGGGCTCCCTCGGTGAACGGCTTCGAGACATCGGCTCGGACTGGGATGAAGAACGTCTGGAGTCCTTTGATACGTCGATAGTGACCCGGGGCTACATAGAGCAGGTCCGGCAGAACCTGGCTGGCAAGGATGTTGAGGTTCAGCAGCGCACGGGCCAACTTGAGCAAGCTAAAGGGGAATTGCTGGAGCTCGAGGATGGGGAGAAGCAGGCCCGCAAGAATGCCGAGGCAACAGAAGAACCGGCGCTGGATAGCGCGGCGCTGGAACAGAAACGCTCGGCATTGCGAACCACGCGGACGCGCTTCGAAGAATTCGCCAGACTGCGCCTGCGCCATTCGGACCTCCGTGACCAGCTGGAATCATCAACCGGCCAGATAGCCGTGGACGGTCTATCGGGTTGGAGCCAGGGCCCAGCGCTTCCCATTTTGATAGCCGTCGCGGCAATCGTGCTCATAACAGTATCCGCTATCCTAGGAATGCAAACACTGGTCATTGGCGGCACTGCGGGGGCCATGCTGCTGATAGTTGCCACATACATCTACTTTAAAGCCCATCGAGAGGCCCCGGTGGGCGCCTCACCGGGAAATCAGGCACTCCTCAATGTTGTAAGGAACGCAGAAACCGAGGAATCCGAAGCAGATCAAAGGCTTCGAGAAGCGGCGGCGGTGCTGGGTTTCGGTTCGCATGCCGATGTGGCGCCCGACGCTGTTGCATTAGACGATGCCGAATCGGCGCTGGGTGCGTCTGATACGGCCCTGCGCGCCTGGGAGATCATTCAGCGGCGGCTGGCGGACGCGCTTGAGGCCCGGCAACACCATGAGCGGCGCGTGGAGAACGCCACCCAGGTGCAGGAATCGGCGCAGGTGGGCCTGGAGTCTGCGCGGATGGAGTGGCAAACATGGCTTTCCGGCCTCGGCCTAGCCGAGACTCTCACCCCGGAGACCATGGTCGAATTGCGGGGCCGCGTGGAAACGTCGCGTGTCGCTCTGGGTGAGGTCCGTGCTATGCGGCGCCGGATCGAGGCCATCGAACACGATATCGACGAATACAGGGAGTTGATCGAGCCTCTCGCGAATACTTTCGGTATCTCGATTGGAACCGAGGAAAACCGCGAGCTTGCTTCGGCGGCTGATGCTCTGATAGAGCGTTACGATACCGTGCGTGAATCGGAAAGCCAGCGGGACATCGCCCGTCACGAGGTAGAGATCATTGGTCAACAGCTCCGGCTGCGTGAGGAGCGCTTCAAAGAAAGCCAGGAGGTCGTGGTTCAGCTCCTTGACGCCGGCGGGACCGATGACCCGGAAGAGTTCCGGCGGCGGGCCGGTCAGAACGCCAACCGTCGCGAATTGGAGCAAAAGCGCGCCGAACTCCTGGTCCGTCTCCAACAATTGAGCGGACCAGGCGATCAGTTCGACGGATTCAAGCAATCGCTTGCGCAGGCTAGCCCGCAGGAGTTGGAGGACAGTTCTCGTAACGTTGCCGAGCAGATCGAGGAAAACGCGGAGAGCCGAAAAGCCCTACTGATCGAACAAGGCGAAGTTGGGACCCTGCTGAGCCAGCTAACCAGCGAAGAAGAGTCATCGGCGCTGCGTGTCCGGAAAAACGCGCTTATGGAGGAGCTGCGGGAGCAAGCCCGGGAGTGGTCGACGCTAACTATAGCCGAGGAATTACTGTTACGAACACGCATGAAGTTCCAGGAAGAACGCCAGCCGGCGGTGATTCAGCACGCTCAGAAGTTCTTTGCAACCATCACAGACCAGCGATATGACCGCTTGTACTCACCTCCGGGGGAGCAAACACTCACGGTAACTGAGCGCACCGGGGCCAGAAAGCAGCCATCAGAATTGAGCCGGGGTACCCGCGAGCAACTTTATCTGGCGCTTCGATTCGGCCTGATCCGCGAGTTTGGAGAGCGGACGGAACGGTTGCCGGTTGTTGTGGATGAAGTGCTGGTAAACTTTGATCCCGATCGTGCCCGGCGCGCCGCCGCCGCCTTCGTGGAGCTTTCACAAACTAATCAGGTCTTGGTTTTCACCTGCCACCCTGAGACCGTTGACCTTTTCACCGGGATCGCGGCGGACACGCAGGTTATCGAGATCAAACCCAGCGAATAGTCAGCGGTCGTTGCCGTTCTCGCTGAACTCATCGTCGCTGAACACGCCGGTTTCCCGCCCCTGAAACACGTGCACCACGAAGCCGTCGCGGCCTATGCCCACGGCGTCCACCATATCCTCGTCGATGGTGTCGATTATCTCTTGAATGGCCTCTTGGGTCAGGCTCTCATCCACGGCGATGGCCACATGGACCACATCGCCGGCAAAATGGATGTCTACCCGTCCCACGGGGCGGTCGTCCTCCGAGATGGTGTAGGCCTCGGAGTAGGGCGTGCGAACCTCGCGCTCGAAACTAAAGTCCGGCAACTTTGCCCTCCCGGCCTATTCTCTTATTTGCCCGTTACCCATGATTATCCATTTGTATGACGTGAGCTCCCGCAGACCCATTGGGCCACGGGCGTGGAACTTCTGGGTGCTGATGCCCACCTCGGCGCCCAGGCCAAACTGGCCGCCATCGGTGAACTGGGTGCTGGCGTTGACGTAGACCGCGGCGGCGTCCACCTCGTCCAGGAACCGTAACGCCGCCGTGTAGTCCTCGGTAACTATGGCCTCGGAGTGGCCGGAACCGTAGGTCTCGATGTGGGAAAGAGCCTCTTCAAGGGAGTCCACAACCTTCACCGCAGCCGTTAAGGATAGGAACTCCTGGCCCCAGTCCTCCTGGACCGCCGGGATCACCTTGCTCTGCCGCGATCCCGCTTCGCCGGCGGGCGATGATGGGTCCGTTGGTCCCAGGATGCTCATGGCCCGGTGGTCGCAGTGCAGCTCGACCCCGGCCTCTCCCATCTCACGCGCCATACGCGGCAGATACCTTGGGGCGATCTCCGAGTGGACCAGCACTGTGTCCAGAGCGTTGCAGATCGACGGCCGTCTCACTTTGGCGTTGAAGACGATCTCGGCCGCCTTGTTCATGTCCGCTGCCTGGTCCACATAGGTGTGACAAACACCGACGCCGCCGGTTACCGCCGGCATGGTGGCGTTCTCCTCAACGAAGCGGATCAGCCCTGTTCCTCCCCGGGGTATCAGTAGATCGATGTACTGTTTCATGTTCAACATGGCTTCTACCAGAGAGCGGTCGGGATTGTCGACGTATTGGACCGCCTCAGCCGGCACTCCGGCGCTGGCGATGGCCTCTCTGATCAGCGACACCAGGGCGGTATTGGAGTGGATACTCTCACTTCCTCCTCGTAGCAGACAGGCATTGCCCGACTTGAGGCACAGCATAGATATGTCTACGGTAACGTTGGGGCGGCTCTCATAGATGCTGCCTACCACGCCCAGTGGTACGCGCCGCTTGCCCACCACCAGGCCGTTGGCCCGCGTGGTTGTATCCATGGTCTCTCCCACCGGGTCCGGCAGGGCAGCCACGGCGCGAACGTCGTTCGCTATAGCCTCCAGGCGTTCCGGCGTCAGGAGCAACCGGTCCAGCATCGCCTCACTCAGGCCATTGGCCTTGGCCCCCTGGTAATCCTGATCGTTGGCCGCCAGGACACCAGCCTGGTCATGGTCGAGGGCATCGGCAACGTTGTTCAATGCCTTGTTTTTGACACTGGAAGACAGCCGAGCCAACACACGTGCCGCCTTGCGGGCCGCCCGCCCCAGTTCCAGCAGGTCTTCAACTGTCCTAGTAAGCATGCTCCTCCAGGTTGAAGCCTAGCATATCACCGTTCTTGACACCCGTGGACGGCCGTTACTCTACGCCGAGAAACTCTTCCACGGACATGCCAGCTTACCGAATAATGGATCCCCAATACTCCTCTACAGCAACAACAGGTTGTTGCGGTGGACCACCTCTTCGCCGTAGTGGTACCCCAGAGCGCCCTGGATGCGGTCCGAACGCAGGCCTCGGATCAAGCCGATGTCTTGCGACCGGTAGTTTGTGATGCCACAGGCGATGCGCCGCCCCTCCGAATCCAGGATGTAAATAATATCACCTCTTTGGAACTCTCCCTCCACGCCGCTGACTCCAGCCGGCAAAAGGCTGCGGTTGTTCTCCCGCAGGGCACGTGCGGCGCCCTGATCCACGAGGATGCCGGCTCGTTGGGAAACACTGCCCAGCATCCAGCGCTTTCGGGCCTCCAATTTCTCGCCGGCAGGCCGGAACAGCGTGCCGATGGGTTCGCCTCGGGCCGCCCGCACCACGGCGTCTTTAGACAGGCCGTGGCACATGACCATGGTTACACCGGCGGTAGTTACCAGCCGTGCGGCCTCGATCTTGGTGGCCATCCCTCCCCGCGCCCAGGGGTTCAGGTCCTTTCCCGCCATGGCCTCCACGGCGTCATCCACCTGGTCCACCTGGGAGATCAAACGGGCGCTGGAGTCCACGTTGGGGTCCGCGGTATAGAGACCTTCGGTATCGGTCAGGATCACCAGCAAGTCGGCGTCGATCAAGTTGGCTACCAGCGCGGATAGCCGGTCGTTGTCACCAAATACCTCCCCGATCTCATCGACCGCCACCACGTCGTTCTCGTTGAGGATCGGCACCACCCCCAACTCTATCAACGCCAGGAGCGTGGTGCGGACGTTCAGATAGGACTGGCGGTCGGCGATGTCGTTGATGGTCAGGAGGGTCTGAGCCACCTGGTATCCGTGGGAAGAAAAAAGCTCCTGATAGGTGTGCATCAGGCGGCTCTGACCGACGGCGGCCAGCACTTGCCGAGAGGGTATGTCCCGGTCCAACTCATCCTTGCCGGGTCCCAAAACCTCTTCGCCGGCGGCGATGGCCCCGGAGGTGACCAGCAATACTTCGGCCGACAGAAGCCGCAGTTGGCAGATCTGGCGCACCAGATCGGCCATCGCGTCCTGGTTGAGGCCGCGATGCTCCGGCGCGGCCGTGAGCACGCTGGTGCCGGCCTTGACCACGATACGGCGGTACCGCAACTCCATAGAAGCCGCGGCGCCGGTGCCGGATTGAACTGGGATCTCGCTTGTGCGGGACATGGGGCAGAGTCCTTTGGTAGATAGGCAGGAGCGGAGGCTATAGACCCCCCGGCCAGGGGTCGATTATATCATGGGCGCCCGGCATCAACGGCGCCGGCAATGGCAGCAGGTACCTTGTGTCTCTTAGCCCCAACCAATAAAATGATTCAATACGGGCTGGCGTTTTGCGTCAGCCCCTTTACCAGTTATCCCGCCCTTTTCGGGCAGAAACGGAGGAAGAAGCACCGAACCATGCCGCTCACAGGTATTCTATCGGTACTCGATCAGCACCCGCTCTTCCTCCAGCACCTGAAGGACATCGCCGGTTCCTCCTCGGCTGCCCATATCTCATTGAGGCAGGGCGCCAGACCGGCGTTCATCGGCGCACTGTGGCAACAACGCAACCGGCCGATGCTGGTCATCTCGCCCCGCCCTGAGGATGCCCGCCGGCTCCACGATCAACTGCTCACCTATCTGGGGGATACCCAGGCGCTCCACCTGCTACCCGAGCCGGAGGTGCTACCCTTCGAGCGATTGGCGGTAGATGCGGGCACCAGCAACCAACGGCTTGCCGCCCTGGCGGCGTTGGCTTCGTCGGCAAACCCGGTGGGTGGACAGAATGGACCTCAGCCGCTGGTCATCGCTTCCACGAGCGCGGTACTCCGTCAGACCCTGCCTCCGCAAGCGATGATGCCGGGAACCGGCGGCACACCAGACGCCAACGTATGGAAGGTTGGGCAACGGGTACGGCTCAACCAGCTCCTGGCCCGCTGGGTGGACCTGGGATACCGAAGCGAGCCTGTGGTCGAGGTTCCGGGTACTTTCAGTCACCGAGGCGGGATCATCGACATCTACCCGTCCCACAGCGAGCTGCCGTTTCGCATTGAGCTCTGGGATGACGAGATAGATACCATCCGCTTGTTCGAACCTCGAACCCAACGTTCGATTCGCAGCGTAGATGAAGTTAGTATCATCCCGGCGAGGGAGCAGCTTCCCAATCTGGCCGACCGGAATAGGGTCGAAGATCTCATCCAGAAGATGGATTTCAGCGGGTGCGTTCCCGATGTACGCGAGCGGATCGAAGACGAGCTAGCGGTGCTCTTCGCCGCTCCCAATATCGAAACGCTGGCATTCTACAACGGCCTGCTCAACCAGGCCAACCTGCTCGATTATCTGCCCGAGGACGCTCTGGTGATACTGGAGCGGGGCAGCCAGGTCGAAACAGAGGCCCTGGACCTGGAGGAGCGATTCGACCGTATGCGGACCAACCGCGAGGAACGGGGAGAGTTGCCTCGCAATTTTCCCTCTCCATACCTGTCCTGGCGGGAGTTTGCCGGCGAGTTGGAGAAGCATCCGATAGCGAGTTTGGAGAGCCTGTCCAGCGATGACGGCGACGCCTTATTTCAGCCGGCTACCCCATACTACGGACGGCTTGAGCAGTTGGCCAGCGACATCCGCCGCTACCGGGGAGAGGGCAGGGCCGTGGTAGCGGTCACACAGCACGCCCGCCGTCTGGTGGAGATACTGGAGCAGGAAAACATTGAGGTGTCGGTGTCGGAAGATATGGACCAGCCCCCAGAGGGCGGCCATGTCTACGTGGTGGCCGGATCGCTGCGAGAAGGATGGACCCTGGAATCATTGCAGCCTCTCCCTCAAGACACAGATGTTAAAGATCCCAAAACCAGAAAGAGCTGGTCTCTCACCGTCTTGACCGATGGAGAACTGTTCGGTACGGCCAAGGAACGCCGCTACCGCAGGCCCCGGCGTAGCGAGGGCGGCCCCGAAGTGGTGTTGTCGGACCTGGTACCCGGTAGCTACGTCGTTCACATCGACCACGGTGTGGCGCGTTTTGCCGGAACCACGAGCATGGGAGACCTGGACGAGGAGGAGAAGGAGTACCTGGTCCTGGAATACGCGGATACCGACAAGCTGTACGTTCCCACCGACCACCTGGACCGGGTCAGCGCCTATGTGGGCCCCCAGGACCGGCCGCCCAATCTAACCCGCCTGGGGTCCGCCGAATGGTCCAGGGTCAAGGAGAGGGTCAAAGGAGACACCCTGGAGTTGGCCCGTGAGTTGCTCCAGCTTCAGGCTGTCCGGCAGGCGGCAACCGGCCACGAATTCGGCCCGGACACTACCTGGCAGCAGGAGTTGGAGGATTCCTTTCCCTATGAGGAAACACCGGACCAGTCCCGTGCCATAGACGAGGTCAAGGCCGACATGGAACAGCTCAAGCCCATGGACCGGCTGATCTGCGGCGACGTTGGTTACGGCAAGACGGAGGTTGCCCTGAGGGCGGCCTTCAAAGCGGTGAACGAAGGCATGCAGGTCGGCGTGCTGGTGCCGACCACCGTGCTGGCTCAGCAGCACTACGCCACCTTCAGCGAACGCCTGAGCCCATTCCCGATCCGAGTCGAGGTCCTGAGCCGCTTCCGCACTCAGAAAGAGCAGCAGGAGGTCATAGAAGGACTCAAGCAGGGCACCGTAGACATCGTTATCGGCACCCACCGGTTGCTCCAGAAGGACGTGGAATTCAAGCGCCTGGGTTTGGCGGTGGTGGACGAAGAGCAAAGGTTCGGCGTGGCCCACAAGGAGCGGCTGAAACAGCTACGCAAAGAGGTGGACGTTCTCACCCTCAGCGCCACGCCCATCCCCCGCACCCTGAACCAGGCCTTGTCGGGCATCCGCGACCTGAGCACCATGGACACCCCGCCGGAGTCCCGCCTGCCCATCAAGACCTTCGTGGCCGAATACAGCGACGACTTGATCAAAGAGGCCATCCTGCGGGAATTGGAGCGCAACGGCCAGGTGTTCTTCCTCCACAACAGGGTCAAGACCATCGGCCGGGTGGCTGCTGAGCTGGCCGAGCTGGTGCCCGAGGCACGCGTGGTGGTAGGTCACGGCCAGATGCCGGAATCGGAGTTGGAAGAAGTGATGCTGTCTTTCTCGGCCGGTGAGGCAGACGTGCTCGTCTGCACCACCATAATTGAGTCGGGACTGGATATACCCAACGTCAATACCCTGATCATCGACCGTGCCGACCGTTTCGGCCTCTCCCAGCTATACCAGCTTCGGGGACGGATAGGCCGAGGCGACCACCGGGCATACGCCTACCTGTTGCTCCCCCGGGGCCGGCGCATCACCGAGGCCGCCGACCAGCGCATTCAGGCGATACTGGAGGCCTCGGAACTGGGCTCCGGTTTCCGCATCGCCATGCGGGACCTGGAGATACGCGGCGCGGGCAACCTGCTGGGGGCCGCCCAGAGCGGTAACATCCACGCCGTTGGCATGGACCTGTACAGCCAGCTTCTGAAGGAGGCGGTCAAGGAGCTGCAGGAAGCGGACGCAAAAGGGGAGGAGGCCTCGGTTCAAGCACCGGCCTCCCAAGCGCCGGCCACCAAAGAGCTTCCCAGGGTGGAGCTACCCCTACCCGCCAGGATCCCGGAAAGCTACATACCCCACATGCCCGGACGCATGGCGGTATACCAAAGAATGGCCCGGACCAGAGACCGGGGTGACGTGCCAAAGCTACGAGAAGAGCTGCGGGACCGGTTCGGCCCCTTGCCAGAGGAAGTGGAAAATCTGCTGTTGGTAACCGACCTGAGGGCCATGGCGGGCGGCCTGGGAATCCTGTCGATAATCAAAACCGGGGACGCCATCGTGCTGACCCTTGACGGTCCGGTGGGAGGCGCTAGAGTGCCCCTCCAGCGGGCGCTTGGCCCCTCGGCCGATGTGGGGAACCAGCAGATTCAGCTGCCCATGCGCCGATTGGGAGAGCAGTGGCTGTCCCGATTGATGAGTATTCTAGGGCGGTTCCAGGCGTTCCGTGATTCTCTGCAGAGCATGGCCAAGGGGACAACCTAAGGCGGGTTAAGCCGGATCCACCGTCCGGCAAACCTCGACACCACCCGGCGCATCAAACTCTAGAGCAAACAGGCGAAATAGGTTATTCACATCGTCGTACGACCAGGGAGGACTGATCATGGTGAATTTGCCCGCCCACGGACATATGACCGATTCGCAAGACACGGACGGTTCACGGACTCTCCCAAGTCTCGTGCGATTCGGCCGAGGGTTGATGGCGCTGGCCGTATTGGCATTCCTGCTGGCGGCTTGCGGCGCCAGTTCCGGCGATGACGAGGAGCAGATGCCTACCGTGGCTTCGGGGACGGGGGTTGAAACCGCCGCCGAGAAGGACCTGGCCCCCAACTTCACTTTCACCCTGTACCAGGGGGAAGGCGAGCTGGGCGCAAGCGAGTTGGACCTGGCCCAGCTTCGTGGCGAACCGGTGGTCCTCAACTTCTGGGCGGGCTTGTGTCCGCCCTGCCGGGCCGAGATGCCGGACCTTCAAATCTTTTACGAACAATTCAAGGGCCGTGCCACCCTGATAGGCATCGACATTGGACAGTTCACCGGCCTGGGAACCCAGAAGGATGCAAAAGAGCTGCTTGAAGACTTGGGCATTACATATCCCGCGGGATACACCGACGACTCCAGCGTCGTCAAAAAATTCAAGGTTCTGGGGATGCCGACCACCGTTTTCATCAGGGCCGATGGGACGATCTTCAAGAAGTGGAGCGGGGCGCTGAACGAGGAAACCTTGGCGAAGCAAACCAACGCCATGCTGGCGGAGTAGAGCCGCATACATAGATGTGCGGCCTGCCGTTTGATCGCGTCTTATCCACGTCTTGGGGATAGCGGACACCACGACAAGGACGTCCCGCCCGTCATTCCGGCGGCTGCCTGCGGTGGAGGACCCAGAGACGTTAGCTTTTCTCCGGCCATCGCTCAAGTGACGAAGGGCGCGCCTGTCCGCCGGAGGCGGACGGCCTGCGCCGGAATGACGGGGGAGAGCTATCGGGCCGCTTTCTCCCATTCTTTAGAACCAGAAGAAACCGGCGGCAACGAACGCCCCCTTCAAAACGCGATTGCCGCGATTGCTTCCAGGGATGCCGCGGGCCCGCGCGTCAGGCGTTGGAGTATAATACGAAATGGCCCGGCAAGTATCGTCTTGATCGCCCGGCCTCACCAGACTCATCGGGGTGTAGCCCAGCGGTAGGGCGCTACGTTCGGGACGTAGAGGTCGGGAGTTCGAGTCTCCCCACCCCGACCATCATTTCGATCCTTCTCGATCCATCCCTGTTCCGCGTACACCGCCTCGGTAACCATGGGCGGAATCACCCAGCTATCTAGCGGAGTATCTGATGCCGTTCTGGTAGTTCGCCGCTGCGGCTGCCTCAGAATGACACATCGCGGGCCATCAGCAGTTACCGGCAAAGCTACGGTCAACGCCACCTGTCCTCAGATCCGGCGCGGCCGGCAATCAACACAAGGAGTACATCCATGGGCGTTCTTTATGAGAAAAAGGGGCATATCGCCTACATAACCATCAACAATAGCGCAAAGGCCAATATCCTGGACCGGGCCACCTCCGATGAGATGGCCCAAGCCTGGAAAGATGTCTGGGACGATCCGGACGTGCGTGTGGCCATCCTGACCGGAACGGGAGACCGGCATTTCTGCGCCGGACACAATCTGGAGACCAGGCCGGATATTACCCCAGAGGAGCGAGAAAGGGTAAGGACCGAGAATATCTTCTGGCCGCCATCGGGTACCGTCAACGGGTCCAGGTTCGGGGTCGACGGAAGCCTGGGAGACCATTATCCCCAGATCTGGAAGCCCGTGATCGGGGCGATCAACGGTTGGGCCGCGGGCGCCGGCTTTTATCTGATGCTGACGTCGACGGATATACGCCTCGCCTGCGAAGAGCACGCCCGCTTCAAGTTCGCCTTGTTGAGCCAGGGTTGGGTCGGTCACGGCCCCGGGGCCACCTATCTCACCCGCCAGGTGTCCTACGCCGATTCCATGAAGATACTTCTATCCGACGAGCCCTTCGACGCAAAGGAGGCTTTGCGTATGAACCTGATAAACGAAGTGGTGTCCCACGACAACCTCATGCAACGGGCCGAAGAGATAGCAAACCAAGTCGCCGCCATGCCTCCCCTGGCCGTACGCATGATGAAGGAGTTCGTGATCAGGTTCCGCGACATCCCCGTGTCCGAGGCCTGGCGCGTTCAGACGCTGATGAACACCCTTCTGACCCAGATGACCACCGACGGCGACGAAGGAAGGAAGGCCTTCGTGGAGAAACGGCCGCCCAACTTCACGGGAGGCATACGCGAGAAGGGCGACCCATTCCCCGATCTGGATGACGCACAACGCGCCCGCTTGGATGAGGTTAAGAAGGAGCTGCTGGGGTAGGTTGGACGCTGTTCTAGGCTCAGAATCGTTCGCGCGCCGATACAATTTGGGCGCCACGTTGGACGAACATGAGCCGCCAGTTGTCATCCCGAGTGGGGCGAGGGATCTAGGGATGCGGGGAGTAACCCACCGCCCCAGATGCTTCGCCGCTTCGGCTGGCTCAGCATGACATTTCCTGCCAAATGACTTACACACCCTGGGTAGATATAATGTGCCCCATCAACATCAGGAAAAGGTGAGAGGGATGGCATTAACGAGGATTCATCATGTGGGCATGGTCACGGGAGACATGGAAGCTGCCAGGCACCTCTTCTGCGATGGCTTTGGTCTGTCTGTCGACGAGCATCGGACGCCCTGGCCTCAGGGGCGGTCCCGGCGGGGCGATGCCGGCACTGTCATAGAGTTCCCCATCGGGGAGATGTATTACGAGGTCAGCACCCCCAACGACACCGGCAGCAGTGCCGCCCAGTTCCTCGAATCCACCAGCGGGCGGGGCGGCATACACTATATCTCCATCGCGTCGGACAACATCGGCGCGGATGTTCAGACCCTTCTGGACCGAGGCTTGAAGCTAAAGGGCGACTGGGATGGCGAAAGTGCAACCTTCCTGGACCCATCCACCTGCCTGGGTCTTGAGTTGCAGATAACCCCCGACGACCACTACTACGTCCACCCCCACTTCATCGGCAAGGGTCTGGTCACGGGAATGGCCCATGTGGGCCTGGCAGCTCGCAGCGCCGAGGAGATCCGGCGTTTCTGGGGCGAGGTGATGGGACTGGGAGAGGACAAGTCCATGGAGCGTGGACTGGTTCTGGATACGGAGCGCGCGCCGCGGCCCGCCGGCGACCCAGTGCACCTGCTGGAGTTCCCCATCGGAGGTTCGGTTGTCGAGGTCAGCGTTCCCACCACCGAGGATAGCGGCACCGCGCGCCTGGTGGCCCAAAGGGCAACGATGGGGGCCGTCTACCACCACACCTGCCCCTATGCCCCGGATGTACATAGCTTCACCGAGGAGGCGCTGGCGGCGGGGATACAGCAGATCGGCACCATTCCACCCCGTGAAGAACGCGCCCGGGTGGTGGCCTGGTTCCACCCGCGGTCATGCCTGGGCATGCTGGTGGAGGTCTGGAACCGGCCCCCCGGCGACTCTCACTATCGCCCCAATTAGCACTCGGTCAACATAATTTCGAGAAGTGTCATTCTGAGGCCGCAGTCCGAAGAATCTCCCCCTAAGTATAAGGGAGATTCTTCGCTTCGCTCAGAATGACAGTTTGCTCGGACCTGTCGGATGACCTGCCTTCGAGAAAATGTCACAGGTCAAGATTACTTGGACTCAGTACTCTGTCCCGCATGGGCAACCATCGGTAGACCGATACTGGAGCGCCAACAAGTGAGTCATGAACACGCCGCCGCCGGTTTGTTTGATGCAACCGGACGCCCCCTCTCCAGGATGCCCGATAGGGTCACGGCCGCCACCAACGGGGTGATCTTCGACGCTCAGGGCCGGGTGTTGCTGCAGAAGCGGGCGGACAACGGATTTTGGGGATTGCCCGGTGGCGTGATCGATGTCGGGGAGACCGTGGAGCAAGGGGCGATCCGGGAAGTTCTGGAAGAAACGGGGCTTCAGGTGACCCTCGATCGGCTGGTGGGCATCTACTCCGATCCCAAAGCCCATTGCGTCATGGTCTACCCGGGGGACGTCATCGTACAAGGCGTCACCATCGCTTTTGAGTGCCGGGTCCAGTCGGGGGAGTTGAAGATCTCCGAGGAAAGCACCGATATTGGTTACTTTCCGGTGGATGCATTGCCGGAAGACACGCTCATTTCCCACCACATCCGAATCCAAGACGCCCTGGCAAACCAGATAGCGCCATTCATAAGATGAGCTAAGCCCTACGTTAGGCCCAATTATGAAATGACCCCTCTCGCCGGGAGAGGGGTCATTTGCCGCCAACCTACGCGCCGTAACCTGTTCCCATGCCTACTCGTAGGGTTTTAGCTGAATCTCGTGCAGCGCGGGGATCACCTCGGTGCCCAGAAGCTCTATCGAGCGCATCACGTCTTCGTGGTTCATAGACCCTTCGTTGCCGTAGAGGTGGATATAACCGGGGCTGAGGCGTTCGATAACCTCAGTGAGTTTCCTGATTACCGTATCCGGGTTCCCCACGATTATGTTGTTGACTCCCTGAAGCTCCTCGTAGCTCAGGCCAACACCCAGACCGCCGGCGCCCGCTACGTTGCCGGTGGGGCGTTGGGCTTTGACCCTGACTGCCTCTCTGGACTGGTATCCGGGCGGGTCGTTGTGCTCCAGGGGACCGCGCTGGCGGTGACCGATGGTCCAGAGAAACTCGCGCCCGATCTCGATGGCCTTCTCATCCGTGTCGGCCACAAAACACCGTAGCAGGTATCCGAAGTGTTCCGGCCCGGCCTTGTAGCCAACCTCTTTGGCGGTGTCGATGTACACCTGCTTAAGCCACTCCGTGGTTTCAACCAGGGCGCCAAGGTTCATGTATGGGTGGCCGCGGGTGGCCGCCCATACCACGCTCTCCGGGCTGCCCGTTCCAGGGAACCAGATATCCGGGTGGGGTTTCTGCATGGGGACCACCCACGGGTTCACCACCCGGTAATGGTAGTACTCTCCCTCATAGCGAAAGGGACCGGGTTCGGTCCAGCACTTGATAATGAGGTCATGCGCTTCCTCAAAGCGGCCCCGGTTGTCTGGAGGAGCGATCCCCGATTGCAGGGTTTCCACGGCTGTGCCGCGTACGAAGCCGGAGATTATCCTCCCGCCGGAGTAACAGTCCAGCATGGCGATCTCTTCGGCCATGCGGATAGGGTCGTTGATGGAGATGACATTCCCTAGAATGGCTATCTTTACGTTCTTGGTTACTTTGGAGATAACGGCGGCGTCCAGGTTAACCGAGGGTTTCATGCACCAGTAGGAGGCGTGATGCTCGTTGGACATGATGCCATCGAAACCCACTTCGTCGGCCAGTGCGTACTGCTCGTGGTACTGGTTGTACAGTACGTGGGCCTTCTCGGGGTCGAAGTGGGTGTTGGGGAACCCCAAGCGTCCCGATTCGTACGGCTCCAGGTCGGCGTCTTTCACATGCCCGTAAGGCTGTTCCGAGAACCAGTAGATCTCCGCCTTGTCCGTGGGGCGTTTTAGCTGATCAACCATCTAATCAATCTCCTTCAGGCTGCATATGCTGTGTAATGGTTCTTGCGGCCGTCGCTGGTAACGGATTCGGCCAAATCACATCCTAACGTTGGCCTGATGCCAGCGTAATTGGCCGATGGATTTATCGTATTGGCACGGAAATTATAATGCCGGCTTCGGACCACATCAACCCCCTCGGACGGTCCAGCCGTCATGAGACGATCGAAAGCTGCCCTCCCCAAGCTCCTATCGGTCAACCCGGAACCTCCACCGGTTGCTCGACCTCTCGAGGCCGGCTGGGGTAAAAAAGCCCGGAGATAACGCCCACGCCTGTCAGCAGCGAGAGCACTATCAGTCCCGTTTGCAGGGAACCGGTGAACTGGGCCACCAGGCCGGTGATCAAGGGCCCGGCGGCGAATCCCAGGCCGGAGAAGGTCCCCACCAGCGCCGCGATCACGGCCACCTCCCGGGGCCTGATGCCTGGAAACTCGAAAGGAAGCACCTGCACCACCGGCGACGCTATCCACACCATCCCCAACCCGGTGATGAAGACCATGAGCAGCCACGGATTGCCTGTGACCGCGATAGCCAAACCGAAAGCCACATTGAAGAGTGAAGGCACCCAGAGAAAGAGCTTGCGGCTCTTCACCTTCCGTTCCAGGAATGCCGCCACCGGCGCGCTGGGGATCAGCACGTAGTACAGGAAGGCAAGCAGGGGTCCACCCAGTTTCAGGGAAACATCCCGCTCCTCCAGGAGAAAGGTGGGAAGAAAGGTGACTATGGCGGTCCAGGTGGCCGACCAGGAAAACATGGTGACCCCGATAAGCCATCCCTGTGGATAGGTCCGGATAGCCCGGAGAGGGGACCCCAATTGGGTCTGTATCGCCCTTTGCAGGCCCGCCACGGGAGCACGTGACTCACGCGCCACCACAACCCAGGCCAGCATCTGTACCATCAGGGCGCCGCCCAGGATGAAGTAGGCCAGCCGCCAGCTTCCAACCGCGGCGATTAGCAACGCACTGGTGCTGATGGCGACGGCCAGCAACACGCTGTGCTGGGACAGGCCCACGGCGTTGACCAGGGCATAGTGACGGGGAGCGATCCACTGTTGGAGCAGCAGGGTGCGCGCGGGAGTGGTGATCACGTGGAACAACACGAAGAAGAACCTGGCCAGCAGCAAGACCATGAAGTTGAAGGCCATACCCTGCAGGAACAGAAATGGGATTCCCAGCAGCAGCGATACGAGCACTACGGGCACGGGCCGGAAGCGCGAGAACCATGTCCCAAAGGGCAACGCCAGCAGGGCCGAAGTGACCCACCATACCGCCTGGAGCAGCCCCGCATCCAGGGGGGAGAGGTCCAGGTCCTCGGTGATGAAGGGCAGGAATATACCGAAGGTGAACGAGGCCAGGATGATGCTGCTTCCACGGAACTGGAACATGAGCAACACGGCCCAACCCCGAGCCGGAGTGCTGGTAAACCCCGCGGATAGAGCGCCCGAGGTTTCCCCCGAGGTTTCCATTAAAGGCTCCTTCACCTGAGGGCACGGGGCCGTCGGTGTACCGGCAAGCGCTCCAGTTGGGCGGGAAGTCCGTGGAACAACAACGATAAGCCTATCGCCCATCCCCGAAGAGGATGATAGCCCTGGGCGCCACTAGAGTAAAGCGGAGCCGCCGAATGATGGGGGCCGGACACGATCGGTCGCCGCGTTGCCGTTGAGCCGCTGGGTGGCCACGGCTCTCCCTACTCGAACCACTGCCTCGGCGTGACGACAATGCTCCCGAAAAGTCTATAGAATGTAGCCTGGCGTTTGCCACCAGGGGACTATTTTGGGAGGCAGGGCAATGACGGCATCACGTAGCACGTCGGCAGACTCTGGGGCGCAGCTAGCGAGCCCCATGAAACCCATAACGCAGGTAGCCGAAGAAGCGGGCCTGCTGCCCGATGAGATCGAGCAGTATGGCAAGTACAAGGCCAAGATTTCCCTTGACACCCTGGACCGCCTGGAAAGCAAACCCACCGGCAAGCTGATCGTGGTGACCGGCATCAATCCCACACCCCTGGGGGAAGGCAAGACGGTAACGACCATTGGGCTGACCCAGGCACTTGGACACCTGGGCGACAGGGTGGTTGGGTGTTTGCGGGAACCCTCCATGGGTCCCGTGTTTGGGATCAAGGGAGGAGGCACCGGGGGAGGCCGTTCCCAGGTGGTGCCGATGGAAGACATCAACCTTCACTTCAACGGTGACATACATGCCGTGGGGGCCGCCCATAACCTGCTGGCCGCGATGTTGGACGCTTCTTTGCTGCACGGGAACTCCCTGGAGATCGACCCACTCTCGGTCTCCTGGAACCGGGTCCTGGACGTCAACGATCGCGCTCTGCGCCGGATAGTGATCGGGATCGGCGGCCGGGCCAACGGTTATACGCGGGAGACCGGCTTCGACATCACCGCCGCCTCGGAAGTGATGGCCATCCTGGGATTGGCCACAAGTCAGGCCGACCTGAGAGAGCGGTTGGGGCGCATCGTAGTTGGATTCACCCGCGGCAGGAAGCCGGTCACGGCAGAAGAATTGCAGGGAGCGGGAGCCATGGCGGCCCTGCTCACCGAGGCCATTAAACCCAATCTTGTCCAAACCCTGGAGGGACAGCCATTCCTGGTTCATGCCGGCCCATTCGCCAACATCGCCCAGGGAAACAACTCCGTGCTGGCCGATAGGATCGCGCTCAAGCTGGCCGACTACGTTGTAACCGAATCCGGGTTCGGGGCCGACTGCGGCCTTGAGAAGTTCATGGACATCATCGCGCGGCAATCCGGGATCCAACCCGATTGCGTGGTTGTAACCTGCACCGTGCGAGCACTCAAGATGCACGGAGGACTGGGGCGTGTGGTTGCCGGGAGGGCCTTGCCCAAAGAGCTCAGGGAGGAGAACCTTCCCGCGTTGGACAAAGGGTCGGCCAATATGATGTGGGCAGTCGGGATCGCCCGCCGCTTTGGCGTGCCCGTGGTGGTGGCCGTCAACCAGTTCGATGATGACACAGAGGCGGAGATCGCTCTGCTCAAGGAGAAAGCCATCGAAGCGGGCGCGGTTGGGTGCGCCACCAGCAGGGCATTTGTCGACGGCGGCCCGGGAGCCACGGAGCTAGCGGAGCTGGTCAAGCAGGCCGCCAACGGCCCCAAAGATTTCCACCTTCTTTACCCCGGCGACGCGTCCATCAAAGAAAAAATCGAAACGGTGGCCACTCTGATCTATAACGCGGAGGGAGTTTCCTACAGTCCGGAAGCAGAACGCCAGATACGCAATTACCAGGATTTGGGCTGGGGCAACCTGCCGATATGCATCGCCAAGACCCACCTCTCTCTGTCCCACGATCCCACCCGCAAGGGCGTGCCTGGAAACTACATCTTTCCCATCCGGGAGATTCGGGCCTCCATCGGCGCGGGGTTCCTCTACCCCCTGGCCGGAGACATGAGCACCATGCCGGGTCTCCCCAGGCGGATGGCGGCCCACAGGATAGATGTTGACGAAAAGGGCGCGATCGTTGGATTGACGTAGTTTTTCTATCCAACCACCGCACAACCAAATCCGTTCGTGGTGAGCCCTTCAACGGGCACAGGCGAACGGATGATTCTCACCGCTAATCCCAAATCTCGGCGCAAGGCACCAGAAACGCGCCTGACTTCTGCCACTTGGCTATCCCCATGCCTTCATTCTACCCGCGCTCATTAAGCCGCCGCTGTTTGAAATTAGGCGGAAATGATCCTAGGCTTTAATTGAAGGACGTTGTATTCCTAAGCGGATTCCGCGCATCTAAATAAGTGAAGTCGGTTGCAGGAGAGAAAAATCAAGTGCCGAGGAAGTCAAAGGATATGTGGGGGATAGG
>JADFJS010000125.1 GCA_022566155.1 Chloroflexota bacterium | reverse complement strand
CGGTATATCTGGAATGACGGTAGATCAGGTCACATTCTTGCGGGTAGGTTACAGAATTCCTGGCAGGGAGTTAGGGCATGGCGCAGGAAACTGTACGGCTGGAATGCCCCATCGACGCGATGTTCCTGATCCACAACGCGCTGCGGGCCCAAGCGGCCAAGGTTGAAGAGCTGGTCAGGTGTTTTCAGACGGGCGACAGCCTACAAATGGTCAGGCTGGACTTCGTTAACTGGGCAGCGGCTCTCATGTTCCATGCCGAGCAAGAGGATCAAAACATGATGCGCTTGTTGGACGGCTATGGACCTGCCGTGGACGGCGTAAGGGAGCATGCCGAGCTGGAGGTAAAGCTGGAGGAAGTTGTCACGGTCTTCAGTGATGAGATTGGAGAGACTCAGGTTATCGCCCGTACCCAGCGTCACCTGTACGGTGCCGTGGTCGCGCTGCGGATCGCCCAGGACGACCACCTGGAAAGCGAAGAAGCCTTTGTGCTGCCGGAAGTCAGGGAACGCTTTGACGAGATCAAGCAGCTCGAGATGATGCGCTGCTTGCTTATCGACGACCAGGCCGCCGACCGCCGCTGGGTGCTGGAATGGATGGCCGCGATGCTGCCCTCGGGTGAATGCCAACTGCTGGCGGGGTTTGAGCGAAAGTGCGCGACCGTCGCCGTCCCGGGCCGCTAGGCCGACTCGGTCCTCTGGCATGGATGCCGCTGGACCCGGCACTTCATCTCCCTTGAGCAGTCTCGCTTGTCGAGTAGCGATCCGCTAAGGCTTAGTAAACCGCTGGGGATCGAAGGCGCTGATGGCCAACTCAGTATCCCCTTTGGTGATCAGGTCGGCGATTCCCTTGCCTATGCCAGGGCTCAGCAGGATACCCTTCTTGCCGGCGCCCGTGGCCAGATACACATTTTCGTACCCAGGCGCCTGGCCGAGTATGGGTAACCAGTCCGGCGTTACCGGCCGGAGACATGCCGTGTGCATCACCAATTGCGCATGAGCCAGCTCGGGTATCAGAATCACCGCGCTTTCCAGGATGGACCGGCGGGCCGATTCGCTAGCCTGGCGGTCGAACCCTTTCCACTCTTCGGTTAGCCCGCACCATACTTGGCCGTCGGGCTTGGCATAAATGGACCCGCCACCCCCCGACAGATCGTAATCCAGGGCAGGTGCGGGCAGGTCAAAGCGCAGTATCTCCCCTTTGAGGGGATCCACCGGTATGTAAATTCCCAGCCACGGCTCGGCCTGGCGTGACCAGGGACCCATGGCCAAGACGACCCGATCGCAGGACACCATGCCGTCTTCAAGCTTCACCCCGGTTACTCTACCGCCAGTCATCCGCCCGTTCGAATGTTCCAGGCCGCAAACTTTGCCCTGGCGAACAACTGCGCCCCGCTTCTTGGCGGCTTCGGCCAGGGCCATGGTGTACTGATAGCTGTCAACCCCGGCGCTACCTCGCGAATAGAGCCCCCCCACGGATTTGGGTGTGATCCTAGGGTCCAGCTCGTGAACCTCCCGTGCATTCAGCCAGCGAGCCTCAAAGCCGTCGGTGGCTGAGAAAAGGGCCAGGGTGTCTTCCATGTCGCTAAAGTCAGCCTCCTCGAAGGCCACCCTGATCGAGGAAATAGTCCTCCCCTGGAGATTCAGGCCGGTTTCCTCCTGTAGGTCTTCCCACAGTTTGAGGTGCAACTGATAAGACTCCCAGGCAAAGGCGCCCATTGGGCCGGGGATACCGTGGCCCTGCAATGGATTCAAGAGTCCCGCCGCGTAGCCCGAGGCTTGGCCGGCCACATCCTGTTCTTCGATGACGGTGGCCTGTACGCCGGACCGGGCCAGGTAGTAGGCCACGGCGCAGCCCGCAGCACCTGCCCCAACGATCACTACTTCGCTGGTCTCGACCATAGCCAGCCTCCAATCGTTATATGCCCAAGCTTTGGATCCGTGTGGGGAGCAAGGGCCGTCGTTGACCGGCGTAGCGGGCCGGGAACTACTCCTGGGCCCGCGCCTGATTGCAAGGAATACAGGTACACACGGAACGAAGGACCTTGAAGGTGTATATGCCGGTGTAGTGGGTGTCGCTCCACAGGAACTGGAAGGCATAGTTGCCCACCGGCATGTGGTCCACCGCCCGTACGTCCTGGGGCACCTGGTCCGGATCGAGGCGAGGCTTGCCGCTCATTTCGTCGATGCAGCTGGCGCAGGGGCACCGCAATCTAAGGTAACGGTGCGGGTAAGGGCTGCGGTGGCCGTCGTCCCATAGGATGACGATGGCTTCATCGCCGATCTCTACTTCTTTGGGGAAAATTGGTTGTTCCATAATACCTGTCAGAGTATGTTCAGGAGCTCTTCTGTGGCGCCTGAACATCGGATAAACGGGCGGGCCGGGGCATCTCGTCCGGGTCTATCGGTATCTCGATGATGCTGGGGCCGTCGGCCTTCAGGGCCTCAAGAAACGCGTCGCCGATATCCTCGGCCCGCTCCACGTAGAAGCCGGTGGCGCCGAACAACTCGGCGAACTTGTCATAGCGCGGATTCGTGGTGTCGGCGCCCACGTAACGCTCGTTAAATGCGTACCGTTGGTACGCTTTTTCCGATCCCCAGCAGTTATTGTTCATGATAACGGTGATCACCTTCAGTCCGTACCGGACCGCCGTTTCCAGCTCCTGGGCATTGAACAGGAAGCCGCCGTCTCCATTGAAATTTACCACGGGCCGGTGAGGCGCCGCCAGTTTAGCTCCCAACGATGCCGGGAAGCTGAACCCCAAGCCTCCCAGATCCAGCGATGTGAGAAGGCTGCGGGGCTCGTAGTAATTCAGCCGGTCCTGCCCAAAGTTGGGCGCCAATCCGGCGTCAAGGGCCACGATGGCGTCCCTGGGCATCACCTTGCGGATCTCGGCGTAGACCCGCTGGGGCTTCAGCGGCATGGAGCTAAGCCTTCCTTCTTCATCCAGCCGGTCCTTGCGCCGCGCCGCCCAATCAACGATCTCGGAGATCCACTCGCTGTTGGGGTGTGGTTCGTTTTGATGGACCCGCTCCAGCAGGCCCTCCATCACCGCTTTCGCATCGCCTTCGATACCGACGGCCACGGGATAATTGCGTCCGATCTCCTCAGGGTCGATCTCGATCTGCACGATGCGGGCATCGGCGGGAATGAACCGGTGGTCGTAAAAAGTGGTGGACTGGCTCAACCGCGTCCCCACGGCGAGGATCACGTCGGCCTGACGCATGCATTCGGCGCCCTCCTCCGAGCCCAATCGGCCCAGGTGGCCCAAGAAGTAGGGGTGGTCGCTGGGCACTGCATCGGCGCGGCCGTAGGATGTGACGATGGCGGCGCCCAACAGGTCGGCCATGCGTGTCACCTCATCGGCGGCGTTGCTCCACTGCACGCCGCCCCCCGCCAGGATCACGGGACGCTTGGCGGAGAGCAAAACGTTGGCCGCTTTTTCCACCAGGTCCCGGTCTCCCGGCGCCCTGGTCTGGCCTGACCGGTATTCATCGGGAGTCAGCAGGTCTAGATCGATCTCGGCGCCGGGCAGCAGGTCCCTGGGGATGTCCAGCATGACCGGACCCATCTTGCCCGAGGTGGCCACCCGGAAGGCGTGCCTCAGGGCATCGGGGAGCCGTTCTATCTTGTTGATGGGGAAGGCCGCCTTGGTGATGGGCCGGAAGAGAGATACCTGGTCGAACTCCTGGGTGGAGTTGCGGTACTGGTGGTCACGGGATGCCGAGGGCGCCAGCACCACAACCGGCGAGTGGGCTACGTATGCGGAAGCAATGCCGTAGGTGAGGTTCAGCAATCCGGGTCCGTTGGTGGCCAGGCACACGCTGGGGGTGCCCGTGATACGGCTGAATCCGTCGGCCATCAACGCTCCGCCCTGCTCGTGGCGCACGCCGATGAACTGAATGTCGTCCCGGTCGTACAGCGGGTCAAGGATGTCCAGGAAAGATGACCCCACGATGCCAAAGATGTGGGTGACGCCTTCCTGGCGCAGGAGTTCGATCACCGCTTCGCCCGCTTTGAGCCGCTGTGACAAAGCGGCCACCTCCAGATGATAGGTCGTCTGAACAGCCTCACGTCCTGGCTGCCCAGCCTTGAATGCGGTAGCAGTTTAACACACAGTGCTTCATCGGAAAACGAGAATCGCGATCGGGTAGTGCATCCTTTGCGGATCGGTCATTCCGGCGAACGCCGGGATCCACGGGATGTCTCAAGGTACAACCAACCCGGACACGGCTGGGGCGTGTGACGAAAGGGGTTGCACCTGGGGTGACCATTCAGACTACTACGTTTTCGAAGATCGAGAATAATTGACTCCGTACCCCGGTGCCCATACAATCAGGATGGCGCTGATAGGCGCTACCCGTGCTTGTTTCCCCTTGGTCCGGAGGCGGGATGTCAAGGATTTAGGGGTTCGGCGCGGCCATGCGGAACGTCACGCGCCCGGAGAACCAGGCGCGGTAGGCCAACGAAATCATCTATTGATCGATTCTGAGGAGGGACCGATGGCATACGAGCATATCCTGGTGGAGAAAGAGAAAGGCGTGGCCATTCTGACCATGAACCGGCCCGAAGTCCTCAACGCCATGAACTTCCTGCTTACCTGGGAGCTCCACCAAGCGGTAATGGAGGCCAACGCCGACGACGAGATCGGCTGCATCGTCATCACCGGCACGGGAAACCGGGCCTTCTCCGCCGGCGGCGACATCCACGAACAGCGGGAAGAGGCCAAGGGCAACATCTCCGAAGCCCGCCAACGTCTTGGTGGGGAACGGTCCGAACGGTCTTACGACATCTCGGCCTCTCCCAAACCAGTCATCGGCATGATGAACGGCCTGGCCTACGGCGGGGCCGCGGTCCTCTCTTCGTCCCTGGACATGCGCGTCGGGTGTGAGAGCACCAAGTTCCGCTTCCTAGCCGTCGCCTACGGCCGGATCAACTCGACCTGGACCCTGACCAACCAGGTGGGCTGGCCGATAGCCAAGGAGTTGTTGTTCACCGGCCGCGTGGTGGAGGCTGAGGAAGCCCATCGCATCGGACTGCTGAACCACCTGGTGCCCTCGGACCAGCTTCGGGAGAAGACCATGGAGATCGCCACCATGATCTCCAGTCACCGCCTGGAATCGGTGATAGGGATCAAGGCGTTGCTTCTCCAGCACAAGGGCGCCGATCTACATCAGCAGTTCGAAAACGAGCGCACCTACACCACCGAAGTATCGGAAGGCTACGGCGTGGAGGAAGCCTTCCCCGAGTTCCTGTCCCGGAAGGGCCGGCCGTAGAACTTATCCGGCTGGATGGGCCGTCTGTCACCCACACCCAAACCCAATTCGTGGGTGTAGGATCAATCCCTTCCCCCTCAACGGGGGAAGGTCGAGGATGGGGGTGCATTCGTAGCCGCCGATCGTGGTTGGGAGGCATACCAGCCTCCAAATAAGGCCCTCCGCTATAACTCGCCGGTTTCGGGAACAACCCGCTTTAGCCACTGGGAATGGCTATCGCAGTGGGCCAGCTATTCTTCCGGCATTCGCTCGACGCGACTAGCTACTTCCCACAAAGACTCAGATGAGCCCTCAAGAGCCCAACACGCATAGCCATTTATCCCGCCCTTGGCAAACGGAACGCCATGTTCGTCTCGCATTAGCTCAGAAAGTTTGCTTAAAGAGTAAAGATTCCCATCCTGTTCCCAAATTACGTTCTTTTGGCGGGTCACGTCGTCTGCAAATCGGGCTCG
>JADFJS010000013.1 GCA_022566155.1 Chloroflexota bacterium | reverse complement strand
CCGACTGGTAAGCGGCGCTGAAGTTGGAGGAAATAGTCAGGCACAAAACGTTGGGCGCAAGCTTGCCGGCGGCGATAAACGCTTCCAAGAACTGTTGGGGCCGAGGGGGCGCCGTGGTCAGTTTCCCACGCTTCATCTTCAGCAGCTTGTAGAACTGTTCAGGATGAAGATCGACGCCATCGCGATAGGTGCGCCCATCCGCGGTAATCTCGTGGGGAGCGACCGTTATGTCCCATTGTTGCAATAGTTCGGGAGGCAGGCAGCTACAGCTATCCACCACCACCGCTACGTCGTGTTGACGAACCAATGGGTTAAGACCTCGCCGCCGGAGTCGCCGGTTGGGCGCTCATCGCCGTTGAGGAACCGAGGTCCCAGCATGGCGGGAAGGAGTAGCAAGACCAAGGAGGCTCGTTTCCGTGTTGCCCTTTTGGGGTTCCCGTTGGTGTATAGCCTGATTGCTGGGAAACCAGCAGCGAACGCGCCGAAGCGGGGAAAATCGTACTTGGGGGCCCCGAACGGGTCAAGGCAACCGGCTGCTGACCACGGACAGAATGATGATTACCACGAGGGGACTGAAGTCGAACATGCCGAAGGTCGGCAAGATGCGGCGTATGGGCCCCAGTATTGGCTCTGTAAGCTGAAAAAGCAGGTTGTTGATGCTGAGGAGCGTCGGGTTGGGGCGGGCGCCCATCATGGGTATGACGAACGATAGAATAGCCTTGGCAAGGATAATAAAAATGATGACGTTGATTAAATAACTAATCAACTGCACAGCGCGCCTCTCCTACTCTTGCCCCAAGCTGATTGACTTCTGATAGGCGGCGTTGACCGCCTCCACGATGGCGGCGGGGACCGCGTGCCGCTCCAATACCTGCAACCCTGCGGCGGTTGTACCGCCGGGCGAGACCACCATGTCTTTCAATTCGGCCGGATGCTTGCCGGTTTCCATCACCAGCTTGGTACTGCCGTATACGGTCTGCAGCGCCAGGGTCCTGGCCATATCCCGGGGCAGGCCAACGTGGACTCCCCCGTCGATAAGCGCCTCGATGAACAGGAAGATGTAGCCTGGTCCGCTGGCGCTGAGCGCGGTGGCCATATCCAGGTACTTTTCCTCGGCCACGTACAATTCCACGCCCACTGTGCCCAGCATGGCCTGGGTAAGGTCCCGCTGGGTCTGGTCAACCTCATCCGAGCAGGTCCAGAGGCTCATCCCGCACCCGATCTGAGCCGGAGTGTTCGGCATCACCCGGATGATTGATGCGTGACCCAGACCCTTGGTCAAGGTGGACATCTTGGCCCCCGCCACTATGGACAGGGCCGACTGGTCCTTGGCAAGACGGTGATGGAGCTGGCCCATGGCCACCGGCAGGTCCTGGGGTTTTACCGCAAACACAACCAGGTCAGCATCTGGGATCACCTGCAGATTGTCCTCATAGACCCCGACACCATATTCATTGGAAAGGAACCGGCCTCGCTCCGGCACGGGTTCGCCCACGCTGATGTCGTCTGGCTTGGCCAGTCCGGCGGCAAGGACACCACGGAGGATGGCCTCGGCCATGGTTCCTCCGCCGATGAAAGCTAGTCTCATATCGCCCATCCGTCCGTACCGAGTGTGGATTCGCCGTCGACTCAGGGGCCATTATATCACCTGGCCCAGTAACGACAGGCTTCGTCGTAGCTGAGGTCTTTCGATTGTTGCCCTGAACGATGCCAAGGGTCTGGGGAGCCATAGGGATCGACGCCCGGCGCCAGATACTTCGCCGCTGCGGCTGGCTCAGCATGACATGTTCTGAGCAAACACCTTCAGGTGCAGGGAGGAGCGAGAGATTCGCTTCTAATGATTAAAGGACCCTGCTGCCGTAGCTGGGTGGCAGACCATCGCTCCCGCCGGCGGCACCAAGCGGCGGAGTATTACACCCCAGCGGCCAGGCTCTAGAAATCGGCCAGGCCGTTTCCCACGGCAAGAGCCACGGCCAGCCGGATGGCCTCCAGCATGCTGGTGTGGCTGGCGATCCCCTGGCCGGCGATGTCGAATGCCGTACCATGGTCCACCGAGGTGCGAACGAAGGGCAGCCCCAGGTTGGCGGTGATACTGTCCTCAAAGCCATAGACCTTCACCGGAATATGCCCCTGATCGTGGAACATGGCCAGAACCGCGGCGTAGCGTCCCTGGATCGCCTGATGAAACACCACGTCCGCCGGCACCGGGCCCACGGCGTCGATTCCCCTCTCCCGGGCGGCTGCCACTGCGGGGGCGATCTCTTCGGCCTCCTCGCTCCCCAGCAGGCCGCCGTCGCTGCCATGGGGGTTGAGGGCGGCCACACCGATCGCGGGCCGGGGAAAACCCCACTGGACAAAGCTGTCGTGGGTCAATTGCAGGAAGTCCAGGATGCGGTCTTTTTTCACGTAATCGCAGGCCAGCCGCAACGAGCGGTGGGTGGTCAGGTGGATCACCCGCAGGTTCTTGGCCATGAGCATCGTCGCCACCGTCCCCGCTCCGGTGAGCTCTTGCAAGAGCTCCATGTGTCCGATGGACTGGTAACCGGCCAGGCTGGCGGCCTCCTTGTTCAGGGGCGCCGTGGCCAGGCCTTCCACCACACCGGCCAGCGCCAGCTCCCCAGCCTTGGTTACCCACTCCATGGCCGCCTTGCCGCATGCCGGGCTGATCTGGCCCACCGTGATGTCTTCGGGGTTCAGGTTGTGTATGTCGATCATGTCAACGACGCCGGGATCGTTTCCCGCGGTGGCCGGATCGTCCACCTCATTGACCTGCAGGGACAGGCCGGTGAGCTTGACCGCCTGGCGTATCGCGTAGCTGTTGCCGATCACCAAGGGACGGCAGGAGCTGTAGACGCGAGGATCGGCCAGGGCCTTGACTACCACCTCGGGTCCGATTCCGCAGGGGTCTCCCATAGTTATGGCGATGGCGGGTTTGGCGGTGTCGGCCATGGCGCGGGCCTCCTTGATTGCTTATAACATGGTTGATTTCTGCGATTGTAGCATAGGGGATCGGTCCCTTCTCCCAGTCAAGCCATATCCCATGGGGGGGCCGGTGGTTTATGAAAAAGCCCCTGCCCCGATTAAATCGGAGCAGGGGCTCTAGGAGGAGGGCCGTCCGGTGCATTCACGGCCACGCTTGGGGGTACGTAAACCGCTATGCTTGGACCAACTTCCCATCACTACACCACCCGCACCCGCCGGCTACCACCGTAGCTTGCCTGTTCACCTGGTCCGCTTGAGGCAGATGGGCCGATAATTCTTCCTCGAGTCTAATCTTCGTCAGTTTGCAACTATGCTGCTTGCACCACGCTCAGGGACTCAGACCCACCAACGCCTACTCGCACTTGTTCCAGCCGCAGGAGACGCACATCAGGCAGCCTTCCTGGAATATCACCGGCGTGTTGCAGTCGGGACATTTCCGGGCCGGGTAATAACCGTTGCCGTGGCCATTACCCCCGCTTCCGGCCCCCGCGCCCAGCTTCAACTGCACCGGCTCGCCGGCCGGCCGGACCGCTCCCTCGGCATCCTGGGTGATATGCCGCTCCAGGGCCAGGGCAACGGCGTCGGGACCGGAGCGCACCAGGACCCCTTCGTCCCAGGCGGGGCAGCAGGTTATTCCCCGGAGCATCTCAATGACGTTCTGAGGATCGACTCCGGAGCGCAAAGCCAGGGAGATCAGGCGCGAGATGGCTTCCAGTTGGGCCGAGTCGCAGCCTCCCGATTTGCCCAAGGTGCCGAACACCTCGAAAGGCTTCCCGTCTTCATCGTAGTTGATGGTCACGTACATGTTGCCGTGACCGGTCCGCACCCTTTCGGTAACTCCCCGAATGGTCTGGGGACGGCGCCGTGGGGCCCGAGGTATGGCCAGTTCACCGTCAACATCCAGGTCCGCGCCGGCGGTGGCGGACAGTTTCCCCGTCTCCCCGGTACTGAGCACCTGGCCTGCCTTGCTGCCGTCCCGGTAAATGGTGATCCCCTTGCATCCCAGCTCATGGGCCAACGTGTAGGCCCTACGGACTTCGGCCACCGTGGCATCGTGAGGGAAATTTATGGTTTTGGAGACGGCGTTGTCGGTGTACTTCTGGAAGGCGGCCTGCATCCGCACGTGCCATTCCGGGCTGATATCGTGGGATGTGCGGAAAAGGTCTTTGACCCACTGGGGCACATTCAACTCATCGTCCAGCCGGGAAAGGCTTCCCTTCTCGGCCAGGTGCTCCATCAGCTCTACCGAGTGGAAACCTTCATACTTGGCCACGGCCTCCAGGTAGGGGTAACCCTCCACCAGGCGGGTGTTGTCCATGACGTTGCGCACATAGCTCAACGCGAACAGTGGCTCGATGCCGCCGGAAGCGCCGGCGATGATGCTGATGGTGCCGGTGGGAGCAATGGTGGTGGGGGCCGAGTTGCGCATGGCGTAGCCCTCGCCGGAAGAACCGGTCTGGCTGTACACGCTGCCCTCCCATGCAGGGAAAGCCCCCCGTTCGCCGGCAAGCCTGCCGGACGCCAGGCGGGTCTCCTCCTGGATGTGCTTCATCAGCCCCTCGGCAACCTCCAGGCCTTCCTCGGAGTCGTAGCGGACGCCAAGCTGGATCAGCAGGTCGGCGAATCCCATGACCCCCAGGCCGATGCGCCGGGTTTTCTTGCTCATCTCCTCGATCTCAGGGATCGGGTAACCGTTCATGTCGATCACATTGTCCAGCATGTGAACCGCGGTACCCACCACACGGGTCAGCCGCTCCCAGTCAATGACCGTCTCGGCGTCGCTGGAGTACCGCACCATGCGCGCCAGGTTTATGGATGCCAGGTTGCAGGATTCGTAGGGCAACAACGGCTGCTCACCGCACGGGTTGGTGCTCTCTATAGTGCCCAGCTGCGGATTAGGATTGTCGCGGTTGATCAGGTCGAGGAAGACCAACCCCGGGTCCCCCGTCTTCCACGCCATATCCACCAGATTGTCGAACACCTCCCGAGCATTCAGGGTCTTGGTAACCTGGCCGGTGCGCGGGTTGATCAGGTCGTAGTCACCGCCATGAGCAACCTTCTCCATGAAGTCCTCGGTGGCGGCAACGGAGATGTTGAAGTTGGTCAGATTCTTCCCGTCTTCCTTGGACTTGATGAACTCCAGGATGTCGGGATGGGTGACATGTAGGATGCCCATGTTGGCGCCCCGCCGGGTGCCTCCCTGTTTGACCACGTCCGTGGCGGTGTCGAAGGCGCGAATGAAGCTAACCGGACCGCTGGCCACACCGCCGGTGGAGCCCACAACGTCACCAGCCGGGCGCAGACGGCTAAAGGAGAAGCCGGTGCCGCCGCCGCTTTTATGGATCAGGGCCGTCTGCCTCACCGTGGAAAAAATGGACTCAAGGGTGTCCTCCACGGGCAGGACGAAGCAAGCGGAAAGCTGCTGAAGCTCACGGCCGGCGTTCATCAGGGTGGGCGAGTTGGGCAGTAGCTCCAGGCGCCGCATGACCTGGTAGAATTCCTCTTCGGTGGCCTGGCGCTTCGCCTCGGAAGCGTCGTAGCTCAGGTCCGCCTGGGAAAGGTTAACCGCCACCCGGCGGAACATCCCGTCGCTGTCCTCCAGGATAACGCCCTCCCGGTCTTTGGAAAGATAGCGCCTTTCCAGCACAACCTTGGCGTTATCGGTAAGCTCGGGCAAGGCAGCGCCCAATTCCTCGGCGATCCCCTCATTGATCAGCGCCGCGGCTACGCGCCGGGGGGCAACATCCGAAGCAGTGCTGGCCATATTTGAATCCTCATGAGTAACGGTCATTAACGGGACTCCTCATCCACCCTGCCGGCTCACTGCCGCGGCGTTTAAACCCTTGCCGATTCAAGACCCCTGTAAGTCACCCAGATGTAAGTCATCCCGAAATCGTGCCGGCCCGGCGTTGCATTTCGTGATGGTTACAATCAACAGTCCCACTTGCAACAGTCCCACTTGTTTTACCACCTTCTCGACCCTTTTACCTCATCCGGATGTCAGGGCTTGATGCCCGGAATTTAAGGAACTAGAACAGCGGTCAAAGTATCGATCTGTCCGCCTCTACAGTGTGTCCAGCTTGGCCATGGAATGGCCGAAAAGCCGACGTTATATCTGTTTTGCGGAAGATTTTAAGAAAGCGGCAAAATACCAGATAATGTGGTGTGCTCATCTATAACTACAACAGTTGGTAGGGGGATTGTATAAGTGAGGGAGGGGAAAGTCAACAAGGTGAGGGGCCAAAATTGGCCAACTGGTAAATCAAACCGGTGGCGGCAAGGGGACCGGGGACGGGCCGGCGAGGGGCGCCGGCTAGTCTTCCTGGACGGCGTCCATGCCCAGCCAACAGGTCATCAGGCTGGCGCGAACCCCCTGGTCGATCTCCTCCTGCATCTGGGCGATGCTGCTGGTCCCGGGAGTCCCGGTGTAGACCTGGCCCCCAACCACCTCCACCGGCAGCTCCACCTGCAGCAGTTGGTTCTCCAGGTCATGGACCCTGTTATTCAGGCTGAGCAGCCTGGTCAGGGCAGGGACAGATAAACTGTTGCTCATCGGGATCGTCTCCTATCTTGCTGTTCGAATCTACACGCCGGTTGAACGGGGCCGTCCGGGCCTGCGGCTGGGTCCGGGGGTTCGGGGCCTATGCTGACCTAGGTTGGCGCGGCGGCGCGGCTTGACCGGGTCTCCCGGCCCTTCCGGCAGCGGCAATTGCGGTCCTTCTTCCCGCAGGTCCTTTACCGCTCGCTCAAAACTCTCGATGTCCTGAAAGTCACGGTAAACGCTGGCGTACCGGATGTAGGCCACCCGGTCCAGATTTATCAGCCGCTCCATCACCATTGAGCCCAGGATGGTGGTGGGGACCTCCACGTGTCCCATGTGCTGCAACTCGGCCTCGATATCCTCGACCATCTTTTCGATGGTCCTGGAGGACACCGGCCGCTTGGCGCAGGCTTTGCGGATACCGGCGGTGAGCTTTTCCCGGTTGAATTCCTCCCGCCGGTTGTCCTGCTTGGACACCATCAGCGCCGTCGCCTGGATCCGCTCGTATGTCGTAAACCTCAGTCCGCAGCGCTGACATTCCCTCCGCCGCCGGATACCATTCTCCACCACCCGGGAATCGGTTACTTTGGACTCGGTATAGGTGCAGTAGGGGCACCGCATGTCTTGTCCAGTTTCCTAAACAATTTTTAAAATGTTCTTATACTACTACATACGGTAGCAATATTATGTCAAACTACAACCTGTAGTAGTTAAATTGTATCTCTCACTGGGCGTGGAAGTCAATAGGAATCGGGGTCCGTCGGTGGTGCCCGTTTCAAGCGGTTGTTGCGCTTGCCGTAGACTTTATTCGGCTCACGCTCGTTTATCTAAACAAAACGTTGATCGGCGAGATTGCTTGAAACCGGACTGGACGGCAAAAGATAAGGCCGCCCCGATAGTTCGGGACGGCCTCATGATGGTCCTCGGCGCCTTTATCTTAGAGAATCCAGACTAACTTAATGAGTGCTCTCAGGCCTCCGAGAATATTACTCTGGGTTGATATCGAGTTCCGGTTGGAGGGCCGGCCCCGGTTTATGCCGGAGCCGGCAACATCCGATATTATTCCGAATTTTTCTTAGCCCAATTTGTTTTAGTTGTTTTACCGGAAGAACCCGCGATGCCGGGCGCCGGACTGTTGACGCAGGAATGAAGGAACGTCCAACTCCTCCTCGGTTTCCGGAATCACATCCTGCAACAGCCGGTCCAGATCGGCCTCCCTGGCCATCTGGGATTCCTGGTATACGGGGAATGCCGCAGCGATCATGGTGATCTTTACTTCGTCATCCAGCTTCGGGTCGCGGGAGGTACCAAAGATGATGTTGGCCTCAGGATCGGCCATCTCCTGGATCACATTGGCCGCGTCCTGCACCTCTTTCAACGAGAGGGTGGGGCCGCCGCTAATCACGAAGAGGATACGCCTGGCGCCCTCCATGGCGATGTCCAACAGCGGGCTCTTGGTGGCCATTTTGGCCGCATCGATGGCCCGGTTATCGCCCTTGCCGCGGCCGATGGCCAGCCAGGCGGGGCCGGCGTTGCTGAGAATGGTCTTGACGTCGGCGAAGTCCACGTTGATCTCACCGGGCACGGTCACCACCTCGGCGATGGCCTGGATGCCCTGCTGAAGAACCGAGTCGGCTGTCTTCAAGGCTTCTTCCCAGGTGAAGGTCTGGTCCCCGTGTATGTTAAGTTGAAGCAGGCGGTCATTGGGGATCACGATCAACGTATCCACGTGGTCCCGAAGGCGGGCGATACCCTCCTCGGCATTTTTCCGCCGTGCGGAGGCTTCAAAGGAGAATGGCTTGCTGACCACGGCCACGGTCAATGCCCCGCTCTCCTTGACTATCTGGGCAATGACGGGCGTGGCTCCGGTGCCGGTGCCGCCTCCCATTCCTGCCGCAAGAAATACCATATCCGCCCCGCTCAGGGCCTCTTCTATTTCGGCACGGCTCTCTTCCGCCGCCTGCCGGCCCAAGTCCGGGTTAGCCCCGGCGCCCAAACCTCTGGTCAAGGTCTGTCCGATCGCGATCCTGTGGGCCACGTCGCAGCGAAACAGGTGCTGGGCATCGGTGTTGAGTCCGTAGTATTCAACCACCGGCAGCTTCTCTTTAAACATGCGGCTCACCGCGTTGCTGCCGGCGCCGCCGATTCCTACCACCTTGATCAAGGGGACACCGCCGCCGATTTCCGGGACGGGAATAGCCCCATCATCAAGATTCTTTGCCGGTTCCCACGAGGCTGAGTTTTCGAGTACCATTGCTCCTCCCTTCCACTTCGCTGGTTTAATCTGGGTTATTTGTACTGCCAGCCCGCTTTCCGGGACCGGCCCGGAGCCCGCTATTGGCGGCCTCTGTGGTCGTGGCCCTGGTCTTGGCTCGGGTTTGGCTTGCCGGCTGCATCACGCTTGACGCCGATTAAAAACTCCCGCCGGCTGAGCCTCCTTTACCCCACACTTACCCTGGTTTCTGCGCCTCGTTCCTTCTTGGCTTGCTTGGGTTTGCCTTTGGCGCCCCACAATGTGCGGTGCCCGTTGCGGTACCGGCGCTTTTCCCCCTGGTGCTTGATGCCCCAGAGCAACAGTCCGATTCCCGCGGAAAAGGTCGGCTTGCGTAGCTGGGTGGGAAGCCCGGCGATTCCTCTTGGGTAGGCGATGCGCACCGGCCCGCCCAGGATTTTCTGCGCTAGGGCCTGCAGCCCCTCGGTTTCGGCGCAGCCTCCGGTGATCACCAGACCGCCGGTGGGGAGCTGCCGTAGTCCTGATTGGCGAACCCTCAGCAACACCAGCTTCAATAGCTCCACGAGGCGGGCATGCAATGGCGCTCCCAGATCCCGGCGTTTCACTACGCGCCTGGGTTGGCCTTGGAAGCTGGGAACCACCACCTCCTCGTCTCCCCGCAATGTCTCTGGCAAAGCGTGTCCCCATTTGACCTTGATCTCTTCGGCCACGTAAAAGGGCACGCGCATGGCCACGGCCAAATCCCGCGTGAGCTGATTGCCGCCAACCGGGATCACCGACGAGTACCACGGACTTCCCTGCCGGTAGATCATTACGTCGGAAGTTCCGCCACCGATATCCACCATCACCACGCCCATCTCCCGCTCGTCGCCGGTAAGGGTGGCCTCTGCCGATGCCAAAGATTGAACGACCAGGCTCTTGACCGAAACCTTGCTGGCCTCGACGGCTTTAATGGTATTTCGCAGAACCGCGGCATCTCCGAGGACCACGTGAGCTTCAACCTGCACCTGGCCGGCGTGTAGGCCAACCGGATTGCGCACTGCGGTAAGACCGTCCACCTGATAGCCGATGGGGATTATGTGAAGGACTTCCTGAGAATCATCCACCTGTGGGAAAGCCGACTCAATCAGGTCCCGAAGCTGGTCAGGGCCGATATGGCCGGAATCGCTGGGATAATCGACGAAGTCCTTGGTGTTCAAGCAAGTGATGTGAGTGCCGCTGACCCCCGCATACACTCCGGAGATCACACCCCGGCCGATGTACCGTTGCGATTCCTCCAGCGAGGAGCGGATCGCCGCCTGGACTTCCTCGATGTTTTCAATTCGGCCTTTCTGGACTCCTTGCGACTCGACCACACCGGTGCCCAGGATCTTCAATTCACCTTCGGTGCCTACCCGGGCCACGATGGAGCACACTTTACTTGTGCCGATATCCACGGCGGTATAGAAAATCTCTTTTGCCAACTTTCCACCATCCTTTCGTCCCGACGGCGTCTTGCGGGACGGCCTTAGAGCCTCGCGGCAACCCTCATCCGCGCACTGCGGCTTCGAGGATTAGAGTGCACTTCCTGGACAGTTGTCTTGATCACACGGCGGTTAACGATCCCCACCGTGGGTTGATGCCTGCAGATACAGATCGGCGTCCTCGGCGGGCATATACATTGAGCAGCCTCCCTGGTCAAGAAAACCTTGACAATGCGGTCTTCCAAGCTGTGGTAGCTGATGACCACCAGCCTTCCGGTCCGGTTCAATAAGGAAACCGCCGCCGCCAGGCCCCGCTCCAGGCTCGCTAGTTCGTCATTTACGGCAATGCGTATCGCCTGAAAGGTCCGGGTGGCGGGATGCACGCGGCGCCTTCGGCCGGGACCCAGAGTCCTTGCTACCAGAGCAGCCAGGCCTCCTGTGGTATGGATGGGCCGGTTCTGAACAATGGCCCGGGCTAGAGCCTTTGCCCGGCGCTCTTCACCGTAATCGAATATGATTCGGCCCAGCTCGGCTTCACTATATGTATTAACTATGTCTGACGCGGTCAGCGGCCCATCTGGGTCGTAACGCATGTCCAGCGGTTCATCCCTCATGAAACTAAAGCCATATCCAGGTCCTTCCAGGTGCCATGAGGACAGTCCCAGGTCCATCACGATCCCATCGACCGAATCGATGCCTTGCTCCGACGCCAGCGAAACCATGTCTGCATAATTTCCCCGGACGGCTATAAACCGGTCACCGAATCTGTCCAGGCGCCGGAGCGCCCTTGTCAGGGACCTGGGGTCCCGGTCTATGCCCAACACTCGCGTCCCGGAGGCCGGATTTTGCAGGATTCCCAGCGTATGTCCTCCGTCGCCCACCGTGGCGTCCAGATAGGTCCCGCCGGTTTGCAACATCAGCTGGTCTATAGCCTCCGCCAGCAACACCGGCCGGTGAAGCGTAGTCTCATCGTCAACCAAAGCAACCCTTCCGGTTACCGTCGTTTCCCCCGGCCACACACGTTGGATCTCTTGATATTCTGTCAGCGTCGCCAGCGCCACTGCGTCTCCTGCTTTGAGGTAGCACCGCACTCTCCCGCCTGCGGGATCGCGCTAACCGGAATCGCGGGTTTGCTTCTGCGCCTCTGGTCCCTAAGGACGCTTTTATCCTCAACCACGCCACCGCGATCCCTTTCGGTAGGCCGGCTGAACGCCTGAAGCTCATCGCCCCATATCCTGCCGGCGGGGCCTCGGATGCAACGGATTTCCACCGCCTGATAACACAGCCACCCATCCGTGTACCGAATTTACCAATCTCAGCCATATTATGTCAATGGTTTTTGCTACCAATTTAAATACTTTCTTAATTTTTGAACAAATAACTAGGGGCTAAAATAAGGGACTACCGGCACCGTGACCGCCGGTGCTGAGCCGTCGGCGGGATAGGGCGGCGGCAGCTACGGAATATTTCAACCAGTGGCGGATTATGCTATACTCGGGAAACACCTACCCTCATATGCAGTGTCGACTCAGCGTAATCGGTCGGCCTGGCAACATCGGGAGAAACCTGTCGGTGAACGTCACCAGGGAGTCGTCCAACCCCACCGAAGTCACCCTCAACATCCTCATGGACGCGGACGATGAGGAGCCCTTCATCAACCGTTCCTATCGCCGGCTGGTGTCGCGCCTGCAGATCCCCGGTTTTCGCCCCGGCAAAGCCCCCAGGTCGATCGTAGAGCGCCACCTGGGCCGTGCTGCCCTGGTCCAAGAAGCCCTGGAATTCATGATTCCAGAGACACTGGACCAGGTGCTCAAAGACCAAGACATTCAGGCCTTTGTAGAGCCTGAACTTGAACTCCTGGAAGTCGAGCCCGTCTCCTTTAAAGCGATTGTGCCACTGGAGCCCGCGGTGGACCTGGGAGAGTTTCGCATGATCCGGCTGGAGCGGGAGACGGTGGAGATCACCCAGGCTGGCGTCGACGACGTCATCGAACGGCTCCGGTTCGAGGCAGGCCCGTGGGAGCCGGCGGAACGCCCCGTGCAATTCGGAGACCTGCTTAGTCTGGACGTCACCGGCACCATACGTGGCGAACAGGCTATCAGCGACCAGGGCATCGATTTTGTTCCCCAGCAAGACAACCAGATGCCCATGCCCGGCTTCTCCATCTACCTGGAAGGGACGGTCGAAGGTCAGGAAAAAGAGTTCACCTTGACGGTTCCCGATGACCACGCCCAAACCGAATATGCCGGCCAAGAATGCCGTTTCAACGTGAAGGTACTATCCATCAAGGAGAAGCGGCTGCCCGACCTGGACGACGAGTTCGCCAAGGGAATAAGAGACGGGTACGAGAGCCTGGATGCGCTGCGCACCGACGTCGAAGAGCGCCTTACTAAAGACGCGGAGACCGCCTCTTTGCGGCAATTGGAACAGAATAGCCTGGACGAGCTACTCAAGATTGCACAGGTCCAAGCCTCCGGCCTGATATATAAGAGGGAACTGGACCAGATGCACCAGGAGCAGGAGCGGAGACTGCAAAACCAGCGCGTCAACATGGACACCTACCTGAGCTTTATCGGCAATACACATGAAGAGTGGTTAGAGCAGTTGAGGCCCCAGGCCGAGCAACGCCTGAACACCTACCTGATCATGCGCAAACTGGCCGAGGAAGAAGGCATCGAAGTAGCTCCAGAAGATATTGAAGCAGAAATTGAAACGATGGCTTCAACTTCCGGTGATTCTGCGGAGTCAATGCGCACCGCTTTGTCCGCGGAAAGCGCCCGGGACTCCATCAAGTCGTCCCTCCTCAGCAGGAAGGTGATGGAGCGTCTGGTGGAGATAGTGCAAGGGCAAGCCGAATCTTCGGTAGAGCCAGAGGACGCCACCACCGACACTGCGGTGGAAGAGGAAACGCCGGCACAACAGGAAAGCGGCGAAGAACCCGGCAAAGAGAATCCTCAAGAATAGGCCGAAGAATAGAAAGGAACCGAAGTAGGAGAAGAGTCCGATGGTGACTAACCCCTTAGATGGGTATTACGAGGAGATGGCCAGATTTTCCGGTAACGTTGGACAGGGCGGTTTGGTAGTCCCCCAAAACATCATTCCGATGGTCATCGAAACCGGCCCCCGCGGCGAGAGGGCCTTCGATATCTATTCCTTGCTGCTGAAGGAGCGCATAGTCTTCCTTGGGACACCCATCAACGACAATGTAGCCAATACGATAATCGCCCAGCTTCTTTACCTGGAGCGGGAAGAGCCGGACAGAGGGATCAACCTCTATATCAATAGTCCGGGCGGAGTCATTAGCGCCGGATTGGCCATCTACGACACCATGCAATTGATCAACTGCGAAGTGTCTACCATCTGTTTGGGCATGACCGCCAGCATGGCTACTATCCTCTTGTCGGGCGGCCATAAGGGTAAGCGGTACGCGCTACCCAACTCAACGATCCATATGCATCAGCCGATGGGTGGCGCCCAAGGACAGGCCAGCGACATCGAGATTGCAGCCAGGGAAATCATTCGACTGCAGGACAAGATCCGCAACCTTCTGTCCTTGAACACGGGTCAGACCTATGACAAGATCGCCCGAGACACCGACCGGGATTTCTACCTCGATGCGGATCAGGCGGTAGAGTATTCCCTGGTGGACGAGATCCTGGGCAAGACCAAGAAAGCCTCGGAAGAGAATAGCAAAAACGCAACCACGGGCGAAACCACGGGCGAAACTACAGAGGAAACTAAAGAAGAGACCAGCAACGAGTAACTTCTCAGGTTCTGAGGGTAATCAGTGGCCAGTACCACCGGTGGACCTAGGCTAGCTCAGTGCTCGTTCTGCGAGAAAGCCTACAAAAACTCCGACCTGATTGTAGCCGGCCAGGGGCGGTCGGTGGTCTGCTATGAATGCATCCGTCTTCTGAACCAGCTTATCGACCAGGAGACGCCGCCCAAGCCGGCCAAGAGGCGCAGAAAGGGTCCGCTAGTACCCCGGGATATATTTGCCAACCTGGACACCTATGTGGTTGCCCAGGATAGGGCAAAGAAGATTCTGAGCGTCGCCGTTTATAACCATTTCAAGCGCATCTGGAATGGCGCCCATGATTCCGGCGTAGAGCTTCAAAAGTCCAACATCCTACTGATCGGCCCTACCGGTTGCGGCAAGACACTACTGGCTGAAACCCTGGCCCGCACACTGGAGGTCCCCTTCGCCGTCTGCGACGCCACCTCGTTGACCGAGTCCGGCTACGTGGGCGAAGACGTAGAAAACATACTCCTGCGGCTGATTCAGGCCGCCGATTGGGACGTGTCCAAAGCAGAGCACGGAATTATCTACATCGACGAACTGGACAAGATCGCGAGAAAAGAAGGGGTCAACCGTTCCATCACAAGGGACGTATCCGGAGAGGGTGTTCAGCAGGAGTTGCTCAAGATCCTTGAAGGATGTATCGCCAACGTGCCACCCCAGGGCGGCCGCAAGCACCCCCATCAAGAGTTCCTCCAGATCGACACCCGCAATATCTTGTTCATCTGCGGCGGCTCCTTTGACGGCCTGGAGGAAATCGTGGCCCGGCGGTCGGCGGCCGGACAACCCCGTTTGGGTTTCCTGGCAACCCATAGGGGCAGTGAAAACAAGGCGGCAAACCACTTGGGCCAGGTGACTCCGGAGGACTTGCTGGAGTACGGGTTTATACCCGAAATGGTGGGCCGTTTACCGATAACCGTGTCCCTGGAGCCCCTGGACAAGGATGCGCTGGTCAAGGTGTTGACCGAGCCAAAGAATGCCATCATCAAGCAATATCAGCAGCTTTTCAGCATGGACGGAGTGGATCTGGAGTTCACTCCCTCGGCCCTGGAAGCGGCGGCCGACCGGGCCCTGGTCCACCAGACCGGCGCGCGCTGTCTGCGTTACGTTATTGAAGAGACCTTGCTGGACGTGATGTACGACCTGCCGTCTTTGCCGGAGGTGGCGCGGTGCGTGGTGGATAAGGATGCCATCGCAGGCACGGGCAGCCCCATTCTGCTAACCAAGGCCGGTCAGACCCTCAATATCTCTTTGGGCAGGATGCCGTTGTCGGCCTAGACACGGTCTGACGATTCCGGTCCCCGGCTCCCCGCTCGCCACCGCCGCGAATCACCAATATCTATGCTCCGGACATCCCATGCCTGTTCCGGCGCGCGCCGCCGCGACCGAGTCCGCCGCCTGCAAGCATTCAGCCGATTGTGTCCAGGTCCAACTCGTGCCGGACGATGCTCTGCAGCGTCTCCACCCAGAGCAACCGCTCGCGCTTTTGCACCCGGTCCATCAAGGTATCCACCGTATCGCCCTCAACCACAGGCACCTGGCACTGAGCAACGATGGGGCCGTGGTCGTATACATCGTCGGCCAGGTGAATGGTTACGCCGGTAACATCTTCTTTGGCGGTCAATACGGCCTCGTGCACCAACCTGCCGTACATGCGCCGGCCGCCGAATTTGGGCAATAGGGCCGGATGACTGTTGAGTATGCGGTTGCGGTATCTTTGCAGGACGAGGGGTCCAAGCAGCTTCATATACCCGGCCAGTATGACCAGGTCAACATCGTGCTTCTTCAGCGCGTTCAGAATCGCGCCATCCTGATCGTGGGGTAGCGGGTGGGTTACCGCGCTGACATGGTAGCTGGGGATGTCCTCCCGGTTTGCCCGCTCAAGGGCCATCGAAGAGGAGTTATTGCTGATCACAACGGAGACCGAGGCGTCCAAGCGGCCTTCTTTGCAGGCATCAACGATCGCCTGCAAATTCGTCCCGCCGTGGGAGGCCAGCACTCCTAAGCGGAGGATAACCATCTCAAGCTATCCGGCCCAATCTAATGCCGCGTCGATCACAAGCTGGTACTACCTTGAAATTATTCGCAAATAATCTACCTCGCCAACACCGTTCGTGGTGAGCCTGTCGAACCGTCCGCCTCAAGTGGACCCTTCGACAAGCTCACGGCGAACGGATGGTCGTAGCGGCTAATACCGCAACCGGCGACCCGGGAGCCGCCGAGTCCTTGGAGAAGCAGGTGTGGATATGCAGGTCCAGGCGGAGCAACCTACCCCTCCCCTTTGAATGCGAGATCATCGTCCTGTGCCGGGTCATCGTCCGGCGCGGTGGATGACTCGGTGTAGGAATCTTTGAGGGTGGTTATCTTGAGCTCGGCCTCGTCCAACAAGCGATTACACAGTTTGACCAAACCCATGCCCTCCGCGTATTTGGCGGTGGCTTCAGCCAGGGTCAGGCCTCCCTGCTCCAGCGACTCGGACATCTCGGACAATATCCGAAAGGCCTCCTCGAAAGTGAGGGAGTTTGGGTCCGGCGCTGCTGCCTCGGGACTATTGGGCTCGGCCATTACTTGGGCCTCCTGTGTTTATAGGGACCACCACAGCAGGGGCCACCATGGCCGCCCTGGAAGTTAAATCAGACGCTCCATCCCTGTAGGCTGGGCGGCGGCCTTTTGCTTCTTCGTGGCCTTCTTGGGCATGGGCCCTGTTCCCGCGGTGGCTGGAATCTGTCCGTCGGCCACGGTGATGGTCAACAGGTCCCCGGCCAAAACCTGGGTTGTGCTGTTCACCACCTGCTGCGTGGCGGTCTTCTGCACAACGGCAAAACCACGCCGGAGTGGCGCGGCCGGGTCCAGGGCGGCAACCCGGTAGGCCATTCCCTCAACACGCAGGCGGTCCCGGCTCAGCCGGCCCGTTAGCAGGCTGTGGGCGGTCCTGGCAAGATCGTCCACCCGCCTCCGCCAAGTCCCCATGTCCGGCAAACCAGCCTCCAGACGGCGTACATGGTCTGCCACCCGGTTACGCATCCCCTCTAGTTGGTAAGCCAAGGACCGCTGGGACCTGACGGCTATCTCACGCAATTGTGCTTTGAGTATCGCCGCATCAGGGACCACCAGCTCGGCCGCCGCGGAGGGTGTTGGCGCCCGAACGTCGGCAACCCGGTCGGTGATGGTATTGTCGGTTTCATGACCCACGCCGCTGACAACTGGGATGCGGCTCGCATACACGGCCCTCGCCACGATCTCCTCGTTGAATGGCCACAGGTCTTCGAGGCTTCCGCCGCCCCGCGCGACAATGATTACATCGGACCGGCCTTCCCGGTTGAGAGCTTCGATGGCCGCCACGATATTGGCCGCGGCATCGTTGCCCTGCACCGTCGTAGGGGACAATATGAGCTCCACCAACGGATAGCGGCGCCGGATAACGTTCTGGATGTCATGAAACACTGCGCCAGACGGGGAAGTCACGAGGCCCACCACCTTGGGGAACTGGGGAAGGGGGCGCTTGCGGGCGGCTTCGAAAAGACCCTCGGCCTCCAGCCGCAGGCTCAGCCGCTCAAACTCCAGCGCCAGCTCGCCCGCGCCCTCGGCCATGACAAGGTCGACCATGAAGTCGGTAGACCCTCGGGGCTCGTAGAACGTGATGCGGCCGTGTGCCGAGATGGAGATGCCGTTGGCCAGAAGATCGGAGCCGGGCTGCCCCCGGAACATCACTGAGTTCAGTATGTTCTGCTGGTCTTTGAGGGTGAAATAGGAGTGGCCGGCGCCGGAAACGCGTAGGTTGGAGACCTCGCCCGCCACATTAAGGTCGCCCAATAGAGGGTCGCTCTCCAGGGCCTCCCGCAGGTAGCTGGTAACCTGGCTGACGGTGTAGACGGCCACTGGATCAGCACTTCCTTGCAGTATTCGGGCAGAACGCGGCGGGGCGGATACTTGGGCAGGCGCAGCGCGGCCGGAGGGTCTAGCGGCTACTTGGAAACCCGGTTACGAGCTGACGCGCTCGGTATAAGCACCGGTGCGGGTGTCCACACGGACCTTGGTACCCGGAGTAATGAACATGGGCACGGTGACCCTCAGGCCTGTTTCAAGGGTAGCGGGCTTATTTCCTCCCTGGGCTGTGTCTCCCCGGAAGGAGGGAGCAGTCTCAGTTACCGTGAGCTCCACGTGGGTGGGCAGGCTGATGTTGATCGGCGAGCCATTGTAGAAGACCACATCAACCATTGTCTCCTCTTTGAGGTATTCCAGCGCGGATCCCAGCAGTTCCTTCGTAAGCTCGTACTGGTCGAAGGTCTCCTGGTCCAGGAAATAGTAGAACTCGCCATCGGTATACAGGTACTGAGTGTTGCGGGTATCCATGTCCGCCAGGGAGAAAGCCGTATCGTACCTCTGGAAGGTGCGCTCCACCACGGTGCCGGTGATCAGGTTCCTCATCTTGATACGGGTGACGGGGGCGCGCTGCTGCATCTTGTGCCGCTCGTATTCGATCACCTGCCAGGGTTGATCTTCCAACTCGATCACCAGACCCCGGCTCAAGTCACTGAAGTTGATGCTCACTTCGATCCACCTCCCCCACAACGTTGCGCAACACCAAAGGCCATCATATCGCTCACTTGGATGCCTTGCTCAGCGGCTTGGCTCCGTCCTCGCCCAGGATCACAATGTCCTCTATACGCACTCCACCCCATCCAGAGAGGTAGATTCCAGGTTCTACGGTAAAGACCATACCGGATTCCAACGTGTTGGCGGCCTTGGGCCCCACCCTGGGATTTTCGTGAACCTCCAGTCCCACGCCATGGCCCAGGCTGTGCCCAAAATTGTCTCCGTAGCCGGCCTCACTGATCACCGTTCGCGACAAACCGTCGCACTCCTCGCCGGTCATACCTGCCCTGACCGTACTGATGGCGGTAAGCTGCGCTCCCAGCACAATGTCGTAGATCTTGCGAAAGGTTTCGTCGGGCTCTCCCACCACCACGGTCCTGGTGATGTCGGAGCAGTAGCCGCCCACCTGGGCGCCCATGTCGATGACTATGGGTTCGCCGCGGCGGATGGACGTATCCGAGGGCCGATGGTGGGCCATGGCGCCGTTTGGACCGGCCGCCACGATAGTGTCGAAGCTGGTCCCTTCGGAGCCGAATTCACGCATGGCCGTCTCCATCCGCAAGGCCACATCCCTTTCCGTCATGCCCTCTTCGATGGTCGGGCAGACCGCCGCCATCGCCGCATCGGAAGCATCGATGGCTTTCTGCAACGAGACAAGCTCGTCCGCGTCTTTGGTGATCCTCAAGGTCTCGGTGATACCCGAAGCGGCCACCAGGGAGACCTGGCCCAGGTCCTCTTTTCCCTTCACGGCGTCCAGCAGGTCGTTGTAAGTAGCGACGGTCATATGCTGGCTCTCGAAGCCAAGCCGCTTGATCCCGTTCTCTTTAAGCAGCTCCATCAACCAGTCCCAGCCGCCCTTGACCTGCATCACCTGATAATCGGGAGCTTGGCCGGTGGCCTGCTCGGTATACCGGGAGTCGGTTACCAGCACCGCGTTGCCCGCGCTCAGCAGAAGGTAGCCGGCAGAACCGGTGAACCCCGACAGGTAGCGACGGTTTTCCGGAGCCGAAATCAACATGGCGTCCAACTCTCGCTCGGAAAGTTGGGCCACCAAGCGATGCAAGCGGTCCTTCACTTTGCTCCCTCCTCGTCAACGATACCGGCCAGAATCTCTAGGGCCGCAGTATAGCCCCTCCAGCCGAACCCCGCAATGGTGCCCAGGGCGATGTCCACAATGACCGATTGTCTACGCCAGGTCTCTCTGGCGTAGGGGTTGCCCAGGTGTACTTCAACCACGGGCACCCGGGCGTCTATCAGCGCGTCCTTCAAGGCATAACCATAGTGGGTATAGGCGCCCGGGTTGACTATGATGCCGCTGATATTCTCCCAGTTTTCCTGGATGCAGTCGATGAGGTTGCCCTCGACGTTGGACTGGTAAAAGGCGACTTCAACCCCCAAGGATTCGGCGAGTTTTGCCACCTTCTGATTGATCTCTTCCAGGGTCATGGACCCATAGATGCTGGGGTCCCGGCGGCCCAAGACATTGATGTTTGGCCCGTTCAAAACCAGGAATCTGGTCATGGCTGCCTATTCCCTGTCCTCTTCAGTTTCCCAATATGGCTGGTGGGGCCCATCCTTCCTCGCATCCGATGCGCCGGTGGTGCGAGACCCTATCTCCGGTGTGCCGCCACCCGCTGGCTCGGATTCAGGTGCGCTGGGCATATTGGACCGGGGATGGTGCGTCAGGTAGGCTGCATGCGCCTCCTGCTTGGTTACGTGGGTATATATCTGAGTGGTGGCAGGGCTGGCATGACCCAGCAGTTCCTGGATAACCCGCAGGTCGGCTCCTCCCTCCAGCATGTGCGTAGCGAAGGTATGACGCAGTGTGTGAGGGTGCACGTCCTGGCGGGTCCCGGACAGGCCTCCGTAGCGCCGCACCAGTATCTCGACGCTACGCCGGGAGAGGCGTGCCCCGTAGCGGTTCAAGAACAGGGCAGCGTTGGAGGCCCTCGCCGGGCCGGAACCGCTGGCCAGCTCGGGACGCCCTTCCTGCAGATACCGGCGCAACGCCGCCTCCGTTGGGCGGCCAAACAGGACCCAGCGCTCCTTGGACCCCTTTCCCAAAACAAGGATGGACCGGCGGGAAAAGTTTATCGCGGGCACATCAAGCCCATGTATCTCCGCTAGCCTCACCCCACAGGAGTAGAGTACCTCCATGATGGCCCGGTCCCGGATGCCAAGCGCAGTTGAATCGTCGGGAGCGTCCAACAGCCGTGTTACCTCTTGCCAACCCAGGAATGAGGGAAGAGGTTTTTCGACCTTCACCCGGAAGCTACTCCCGGACGGCATGGGACTCGACCGGAACAGGCCTTCTTGCACCAGGAAGTGGTAGAAGGACCGCAGCACCGTGAGCTTGCGGGAGATGCTAACCCGAGCGTATCCCTGGGACCCGCCGCGTGCCTCAGTTGCTAGCCAGGCCAGGTAACTCCTGGTCATCGTCCGGTCCATATCGGACAAGCCCAATCCCCGGCCGGCCAGAAATAGCCGGAAGGAGACCAGGTCCGCCAGGTAGACCCTCACCGTATTTTCCGACAGGCCACGCTGGCCCCGCAGATAGGACGGGAATCTGGCCACCATGTCGTCGAACTGGTCCATGCCCGGTTCCTGGATAGGGCGTACTTCCACATCCCTAACCGGAGAGAAAGCAAGATCAGCCTTTCGTCCCTTCTCGAACCGGGATGTTGGGGGCACCCGTGACCGATCCCGAACTTTATTCATTGCGTGACAACCAGAGGCTGAGGAAGGCTGGTTCCCCTTCGAGATGGAGAGGACAAATCCACGGCCCCTTGAAGGGGGACGGTCAAGGTCGGAGTGATTGTTTGCATAACAAGATCAGATCGACGGGGTACTGGTACTCAGCCAACTCGTATTTAGTGCTATGTCATTGCGAGAGAAGCGAAACAATCTCGGTAGGGGCACCCCTTAGGAATCCCACCCCAGATTGCCACGGCCCTCTTCCGTCGGGCCTTGCAATGACACTTCTTAATCCAAGTTGACTTGGTGCTAGTTCCCTACGACCACCGACTCCTCCGGGTCCTCTATTATGGCCTGCTTCCAATTGCAAACGGTGCACGCTGCATTATCCCGGCCGTCCTCCACCATCAATCCGCTGCACTCCGGACAGGGAATCGTAACGGGTTTCCGGTTGAGGAGGAGGTCGCAGTCGGGGTAGCGGGAGCAACCATAAAATGGCCGGCGGCCCCGCGCCCGGCGTTCCACGATATCGCCGCCGCAATCTGGCTTGGGACAGGACACTCCTGTCTTGTTCAAGATCCGCTTGGTGTTTTTGCAATCAGGAAACCCGGTGCAGGCGATAAAT
>JADFJS010000124.1 GCA_022566155.1 Chloroflexota bacterium | reverse complement strand
CGGCGGGCCAGCTTCAATGCCCCTTCGTTGGCCACTGCGCACCTATTGCCGAAGAAGACCCGGTCCAGGCAGCTATTGTCGATGAGAAGTTGGGCCAGCTCAAGCTGGGGCACGGTATAGAACTGGTTGGAGGTCTGCACCAGGGTAGCTGCCTGCTCGGTGATAGCCTTGGTGACGGCGGGGTGACAGTGTCCCAGGTTATCCACGGCCCAGCCGGCTACAAAATCCAGGTACTCCTTGCCATCGGCATCCCACACTCGAGTGCCCTCTCCGCGAACGATGACCACTGGCTGGCGCCGCACGGTCTGTGCGTAGTATTTATTTTCAATGTCGATCCACTCGCTGCTTTTGGTCATGGTTAATTACCTCCCAATGATTCCCTTAGGCTACCCAGGGCTTCCTCCAGATTGCCTAGCGCCTCGCCCAGGCCATCCACCGCATCTTGGATCCGTTGCAATTCCTCCAGCGCCACCGGCACAGGAGAGACGCCGTCGCTTTCCGGCATGGGATCGGGTTCGCTCCCTTGCACCAGCAAAGCCATCGCCTGGTCGACGGTGTCGGCCATCACCACTCTGTCGGCGTCAGCCACGATAACCTTCTTCAGCTCCGGCAGGGCCAAAACCTCCGACTGGAGGTACAGGGGCTCCACATAGATTAACGTATCGGCTATGGGTATGACCAGCAGTTGGCCGCGGATCACCTGAGAGCCAGCTCCCTCCCACAGGGTGAACTGCTGGGAGATCAGCTGGTCGTTCTCGATCCTGGCCTCCACCTGGCTCGGTCCATCGATCTGGGGATCACCGGGGACCTGAAAGCTGATGAGCTGTCCGTAATTGGGAAAATCATTGCGGGCAACCAACCAGCCCACCAGATTATGCTTGTTCTCTCCGGCCGGCGTGAAGGGAAGCATCAACACGAACTCCTCTTTCTCCTCGCCGGGGTTTTGCAGCACGAGGTAGGACGGCGTCATCCGCACTCCACGCTTGCCGAACCGTGTCTCCAGGGGCATGGCCCATTGTTCAGATTGATTGAAGAACACCTTGGGATCGGTGACGTGGTACCGCAGATACATGCGGGACTGAGCCGCGAAAATGCCGATCGGATAGCGGATGTGGTCTTGCAGATCGGGCGGCATGTCCGCCATGTCCTTGAACAGGGAGGGAAATGCCTGCCGGTACATCTTCAGCATCGAGTCGTCTGGGTCGATGACGTAGAACTGGACATCGCCTTCATAAGCGTCCACGACTACCTTGACGCTGTTGCGAATGTAATTGAAATCGCCGCGTTCCCGGCTGCTATCCCCGCTTTCCAAGACGACACGAATGGGGGTGGAGTAGGGATAACGGTCCGTGGTGGTGTAAGCGTCCAGAATCCACCACAGCTTGCCCGAGGTGTCCAGGACCGGGTATGGGTCATGGTCCAGCTTGAGGAAGGGGGCGATCTGCCCCACCCGCTCCCGGATATCGCGGCGGTACTGGATCCGGCTGTCTGTTGTGATCTGGTCGCTGAGGAGGATATTGATATCGGCCATCTGCCAGGTGTAAGCGAGCCGCCGGAGGATGGAGCTAAGGCGCACGCCTCCGCTGCCGTCATAGTGTAGAAAGCCGGGCTGTGGGTCTACCTCCGGCATGTCTGTATTGACGATGGCGAAGCTGATTGGTGTTTCACCGTAGTAAAGCTGGGGACGGGATACCGGAAACTTCCCCCGAATAGGGATGTCCTGTAAGAAGTATTCGGGACGGCCCTCTCCCGGGCTGAACTCGGTGGCCGGGCTCATGGCAATCCCGTAGCCATGGGTGTACTGGAGACGCTGGTTAACCCAGTTCCGCGCGTCCTCCGGCAGGCTATCCGGGTCCAACTCCCGAGCGCTCACCAAAACCTGCCGCAGACGTCCGTCCACCACGTACCGGTCCGAGTCCATGTCCAGAAACTGGTAGTAAAGCTCCATGAACTGGAGCTGGTTGTAGGAGTCCTGTAGGGGCTGCAGGTCCCAAAGACGGATGTTGTCTATCGTGGACCGGTTGTCCTTGACCGCCTGTTCAGTCAGCTTCCCGGTTACCGGATATATCACCTCGGAAATACGGTCCAATTGGTATGCGGCGCGGGTAGCCTCGATATTACGCACGATGTAGGGCTCCTCCCGGTTCAGCTCGTTGGGCTCTACCCGTAGCCTCTGGAATAGCGCCGGATAGGCGAAATTCGCCAGCAGCAACATGATTACCCATAAGCTGAAGAAGCCGGCCATCAGCCGCAGTCCGCCGCGGTAGTGGCTCACGCCGAAGCCCGCTGCCGCCAGGACGGCGATTCCCGTCAACAACCACAACACCGGGATACGAGCGTTGATGTCGGTGTAGGTGGCGCCGAACACCACCCCTCCATCCGAAAGGACCAGCTCATATACAGCCAGGGCGTGGCCGGCGGCGATGGAGAGCATCAGCAGCAAGCCCAGAACCGCCATGTGCTTCAGCATCCGTGGCGCCAGGACGAAGCGCAGACCACGCAGACTGTACATCCCCAGATACAGGGCAATGGATACCACCACCGCCGTGATCATCAGCCCCATGAACCAACCCTGGATGAAGTGAAGCAGGCGCAGGGTTACCACATAGAACGACAGGTCCAGGCCGAATTGTGGATCGGTGGAGCCGAAGTTTATCCTGTTGAAAAAGAGCAGGATTGTTTCCCACCGGTCCGCGGCCTGAGACCCGAAGATGGGTCCGGTTATCAGCACGATGAGGATCGCCCCGGCTATCAAAAGCGCGCCCAGCAACCGGAAGGTGTCGGCGGAAAAAGTCAGTGTGGACGGCCCAAAGGAAAAGCGATAGGAAACATATAAGGTCAGGCACAGCGCGGCGGCCGAGACCAGCGTGCCGCCGGCGAAGAGCCCTACTTTGATCAGCAGGATCTTGGAATAAACACCGCGAAATCCAAGCTGGTCAAACCACAACAGGTCGGTGTATACGGTCCTGGCCCACCATAACACCAAGAACAGAAACAGAATGATGCCCAGGACCAGGCTCCACTTCCGGACCAGCCGCAGATGGACGGCGGAAATGCCGGGAAGGCTTGGCCCCGGAACCTGTTCGGCGTCGTTGGTCAGGTCGTAGCTCATGGTCAATAATACGTGTTAGCCGACGGTAGACTCGTCAGCCAAAGGTCCTGGTATTTGCTTGCTATAACTACGCGATAACTACCGTTACCATCACCGTTCGTGGGCCATAGGACGAAGGGATCGATATGATAGTTATCTCCGAAAATGGGTGCTGGCAGCACGGTTAGATAGAACGGCCCCGTGATCGGCCCCTGTAAGTGTCGCCGATAATAGTCGTCCCGGAAGCCTGGCCGCGAATACATTCCATCAGGGCGCCCGGCCGGCGTCCATCGATAATATCCGCCACAGGCGAGCGCTCCAGGGCACGCAAGCAGGCGGCCAGCTTGGGGATCATACCCCCTTGGATCACACCGGAACGGGACAATAGATCGGCGCGGCGCCGGTCCAGCCGGGGGATCACCCGGCCTCCACCGTCCATGATCCCTCCCACGTCGGTAAGGAAGATCAGCCGTTGCGCCTCCAGGGCATGGGCCAGTTCCCCCGCCACCGTATCGCCGTTGATGTTGAGAGGACCGCCGGAATGGTCCGATCCATCTTGAATCTGCAGGGCCAACGGCGCAACCACGGGCATGTAGCCGGTATCTAGTATCGCCCGCAGCGGCTGGCTATCCACCCGGCAGATCTCCCCAACGAACCCCAACTGGGGGTCGACAACCCGGGCTTCCAGAAGCCCTCCGTCGATTCCACTGATTCCGATGGCGCGTCCTCCCAGCCCATGAACCTGGGAAACCAGTTCCTTGTTGATCAGGCCGGTGAGCACCGCCACCACTATGTCCAGGCTGGGGGCGTCGGTGACCCTCAGTCCGTTGACGAAGCGTGGCTGGATTCCCTGGCGTTGCATCCACTGGGAGATCACGTTGCCCCCGCCGTGAACCACCACAACATCCACCCCCTCTCTCTGGAGGGTAACCAGGTCTTTCAGACTGGTATCGTGGCTGCCCAGGGTGCTGCCCCCGATCTTGACCACTATCGGCAGGCCGGGCACTCGGTCCTCCCCAAGATATAAAATCTAAACGCTAACAGGATAACAATGAAAGGGATCCGCTCTGAGGTGTCGGGAAAATCGGCGGTTCTTTGCCTGCGGTTATTGGCGTCGGTTAATGGCAAGAGCCTCAGTGGCAACCGGGCCCGCCGCCGTCAGGTGGTATAGGCGCTGTTGATGATCACGTATTCTTCGGTAAGGTCACAACCCCAGGCGATGGCGTGGCCGTCACCCAGGTGAAGGTTCAAGCGGAAAGTTACCTCCGGGCCGCGCATCTGTGCCACCACCGCGTCCCGAGGGAAGGGCAGCGGCTTACCAGATTCCATGATACAAACGCCATTCACAAAAAGGTCGACTTTCTCTTCGATGGCAGCGGCCCCGCTGCGCCCCAAAGCCATCATCACACGTCCCCAGTTGGGGTCGGCGCCGTATACCGCCGACTTGACCAGGTTGGAGGAAGCGACCGTGCGGGCGGCCTTGCGAGCATCCTCTATGTTTCTAGCACCGGAAACATCAACTATGATCAATCGGGTGGCGCCCTCCCCGTCGCGGGCCATCTCCCGGGCCAAGTGCACGCACACCTCCAGCAGTGCCTCCTTGAACGTGGCGGCATCCTCGGAGCCGGCGCTGACGGGCCGGTTGCCGGCGAGTCCATTGGCCAGCACCAGCAAGGTGTCGTTGGTGCTGGTGTCACCATCAACCGTCAACATGTTGAACATGTTCAAATCACTGTTGCCGAAACAGTGGGTATGGAAGGACACCGAGGTTCTTATTACGACACGGCAGGCGCATTGCGTGATGTCGTGCAGAATCACATGTTGCAACTGCTGGCATTGACTGCCATGGATCCGCCAGCGACAGCACGACGCTGAGTCACAGCACCGTGTTCTACCTGAAGGTGCCTGCATACCAGACCTCGAACTACTACCGCCTGTGCTTCAAGAGGGGATCGTTCAACTGGAACCAGCGCTCGATCAATCTCGATACCGAACTGGGGGTCATCATCCATTCGCCGCAGATCGCCACGGAGCTGGTGGAGCGGATCAGCGCCGCATTACCAATCGCGAGTTTCGAGGTTTTCCTGAACGAGAAAAACCAATTGCGCTGGAGGGGATACGAAGACGGTCAGGAAATCATCTTGACCAAAGAGCCGCAGACTGGATTCTGGCATCGCTTCAATGCCGGCTTCATGCGCATGATGCCGATCAAGAGCCAGTTGTAGCCCCGGATCGCTCGTTGGAGCCCGGGCCCACCGGGCGATCGATGCCCTTGGCTACACAGGCGGACCGGAATCAGTCCCGGCCGGCGACAGTTTGTCGCGCTTCTTCCTGCGCTTCATGTCATCCATGGGATTTTGACCGTAATCAACCGCCCAGAGAATCAGATTGGCGAAACAGAAGAAAACGCTCATGATGAAAGCAACTCCCAGGTAACCGATGCCGGCTGCAAGCCCAACGCAGATTGCCGCGAATATGAAAATGCCGTCCATCGCTTCTTCCAGGGCGACGCGGAAGCGCACCGCCGCCACCAACGCGGCAAGCCCAAAGGCCAGTGCCAGGCTGTCCTGGATCAACAACACAATCGTTGTGGCACAAATGGGCAGCACGATCAGCGCACGAACAAAAGTCTTGCTGAAGCCGGCCTCATAATTCATTGCCCTGTACGTGAGGGTGATCGGCAACATGATGACTATGGTCCCAATCAAATGACCGATGACGAATAACGCGATATGCCCAATGTTTTCTGCCGCATCATCATCCGTAATCAATAATTTCCGCGCAGCTTGTCATTCTGGCGCTTCATCCGAGAGCACATCGGGCAGATCTGCGATATCGACAACGTCCAGCGCATTGCT
>JADFJS010000012.1 GCA_022566155.1 Chloroflexota bacterium | reverse complement strand
GGGACGTGGAAGTCCGTCCCTAGTGGCGTGGAGGAAGTGGCCGGGTGTCCAAACATTGTCATGAAATTGGGCGGCGTTGGGCAGCTACGCTATGGCTACTATTGGCACGACCGGGAAACAGCAATCGGCTCCGGGGAGTTGGCAGAGGCACTGGGGCCGCTCATGAATCACTGTATCCAGCAATTTGGCCCCGACCGGTGCATGTTTGAAAGCAACTTTCCGGTGGACAAGATCTCCTATTCCTACAACGTATTGTTTAACGCCTTCAAACGTCTGTCCAAAGGCTATTCGGCATCGGAACGTGCCGCCATGTTCCACGACACCGCTGCGCGGGTGTACCGGATAGACGATTAGACTTGGCCCTCACGGTTTCGTCATGAGCCGGTAGGAGGACGAGAATGTTTCCAATCTATGATCTAGCAGAGGACTCGGCCCGGTAGGCTTCGTCCAGCAGGTCTACCACGTGCGCAACTTTGCTCTGGTCTCCCATCGCTCGTAACCCCTGCTCCAACTGGACCATGCAGCCTGGGTTGGCCGTGACCACCTGCTCCGCTCCCGTGGCGGCGACATATCCCATCTTTCGCGACAGGATCTTCTCCGCCAGCTCCGGCTGCACCAGGGAGTAGATGCCCGCCCCGCCACAACACATGGTGGATTGCTCCATCTCCACCAGCTCCAGCCCCGGGATGGCAGCCAGAACGGCGCGCGGCTCCGAGCTGATGCGCTGGGCATGGACCAGGTGGCAGGGGTCCTGGTAGGTGACCCTCCGGTTAAGCGCCGCCTTGGGAGGGTCCACGGGCAGCGATGCCAGCAGCGCCGTGACGTCCACCACCAGCTCTTTGAAACGATGCGCCTTCTCCCCATAATCGGGGTCGTTCTCCAAAAGCTCGTCGTATTCTCTCATGGCCGCGCTGCAACCCGCCGAGGCCACCACGATGCGGTCCACGTTGGCGTTCAAGAAGATATCTATGTTGCGGCGGGCCATGCCGCGGCCCGCTTCAAGATCGCCGGCATGGATATTCAGTGCGCCACAGCACCCCTGGCCCACCGGGACCACAACATCGCAGCCGTTGCGGGTGAGCACTCGCACCGTCGCCGCCATCGTACTGCCCTGCATCAAAGGCATGACGCAGCCGGAAAGCAGGCCGACCTTGAGACGCGCTTCACCCTGAGCCCGGTACACCCTTTTAGTGGGGCCAAAGAAATGGCGATCCATCACCGGCAAATTAGCCTCAAGGCCGGCCAATGGCCTGGAAATCAGGCGCAGGACCCGCGACAGCCGCAGCAGCTTCTGCAGTCCCGAACGCTGGTAGACCCGCAGGAGGTGGGCGCCAAGGCGCAGGCGCCTGGGATGGGGAAGGGCGCCCCGCAAGAACAGGCGGCTGATCCGGTTCAGGTTGACCGACCGTTTGTCCTGCGCCATCACCTGGGAGCGGGTGTTCGCCATCATCCGGCCGTAGGGCACGCCCGAAGGACAGACGGCCTCACAGGCACGGCACTGAAGACATTGCTCCCAGTGAGACACCACCCGTTCGGTGACACCTATCCGGCCCTCATTCACGGCCTTCATCAGGGCGATGCGGCCACGGGGCGATTCCGTTTCCACTCCCAACACCACGTAGGTAGGACAGGCACTGAGACACAGACCGCAGTGGACGCAGCGGTACATGTCGGCCTCGGCCGGCGCGTCCGGCCCCTGAAATCCCTCGGATGTTCCCACTCCCAGGATGGTGAGTAGCTCGTCCGCCATCAGATTCCACCCACGAACCGGCCCGGATTCAACACTCTGGCCGGATCGAATTTTTCTTTGATTCGCCGCATTATATCGATGGTCTCCGTGGTCTCACCCCAGACGTCGATCCCTTTTTTTACCGAAAGAGGGCAGTGCTCCACCACCGTCGAGCCCCCCAATCGGCGGGACAGATCGCGCACCCGGGAAATTGTGGCGGCGATCCGGCCGTCGGCGGGTGATTGCCCATCATCTGCCCCCTGGGCCCACCACAACAGCCGCACCAACCCAAAGCCCGGGTCGGCGACCACACCCAACGAGAGCGGTTCCAGATCGATCGGATCTTGCTCATCGGAGGTTGTGGCGGGATCGGTGAGTTGGTTGACCAGCTTGACCACCGCCGATGGAGGCAAGCTAAGCTTCAAACCCAGGTAAGGGATCGACTCCCCGCTCCATCCCAGGTCGGTGAGGGTCTCGAGCAGCCCGGTACCTTCGGACCCATCCAAACCGGCTATATCAAGCGCCCCCTGTTCACGGAGCAGCTTGGTAGCGTCGTCCATCCTGCGCCGTATCGCCCGGTTGCGGCCGGCGAAAAATGCCAGAACGACGGCTCCCCGTGTATCGTTGGCGGTTCCCATTCCACGGAGATTGGCATTGACGGTTGCGCCTTGCCGGGCTGCGTGACCGTCGATGACCTGTAATCCCTGGGGGGCGAAGACCTGTTGGAGCAAACTATCTGATGCCTGCATACCCGGCAGCAACGATGGAAAGGTGGCTGCCAGGACCCTGGACTCGGGTGGGACAGGCGAAAGCTTGAACGTGGCCTCTACGATGACCCCCAGTGTGCCCAGGGAGCCCGCGTACAGCTTGTTCAGGTCATACCCGGAGACATTTTTCACCACCTGTCCTCCGGCGTTGGTCTCCACTCCCTGGGCGCTGACCACTCCGATGCCGATGAGCCAATCTCTGGGTAGTCCATAGGAGTAGCGCATGGGGCCGCTGGTGTTGGCCGCCAATAGGCCGCCGATGGTGGCGCTGGCGGCCAAGGGCGCCTCCAGGGGCAAGAATTGGCCGTGCCGGGCCAGCGCTTGTTGCAAAACCCCCAGCGTGATGCCCGAATCTACGGTCGCGGTGAGGTCGGCCGGGCGGTGGTCTGGGCTGCGGCTACCGTAACGGCTCAGGTCCAAAACCAGGTCTACCTTGTCGGGCACGTTGCCCAGGTTGAGCTGGGTGCCGCCCCCTCGGGGGATCACCGACATACCCTCCGAGCAGGCCCACTTCAGAACCTGGCTGATCCCCTGGCGGTCGATGGGCCGCACCACCGCATCGGGTTCCAGGCCATCCACGGCGTAAGGCGCCAGGTCCTCCTCGGGTAAGACGGCGTCGTTACCCAGGAGGGAGATAAGCTGTTCCTTTGGAGAACCGGTCAAATTTTGCACCTACTGACGTTGATTGGACTCAAAATCCGGAGGCCGATACCAACTCCGTTTGATTCTGAAGGATTGACTGGGTTGGATGCCCTCTTATTTGTATTCTAAAGAGCGTCATTCCGACCGTAGGGAGGAATGACAGTGGTCACCCTCACCTGTTCCCGGTATTACTCTAGTGTCTCGTAATTGACTTGATACCCGGTCCGTCATCCCGGCGCAGGCCGGGATCCAGCGAACGCTTTTCTGGATTCCGGCCTGCGCCGGAAAGACGATGTTGGGTAGGAAACGTCTCACGATATCGGCACCGTAATGCTATTGGCGTAACGGTACATCAGGACCGCTTTAATCCATTGACCGTCAACGCTACCTCGAATCTATGAATGAAGCCAGCTTGTCGGGAAAATCGACGGTCATGCCGTCGGCGCCGGCTTCCACTACGCGGCGCATGACATCTTCGTCGCCCACCCCCCAAACCCTGACTATAAATCCTTTCTGGTGCAGCCGATCCACCAATTCTCCATCCAATATGCCGGCGTGGGGACATATCATGGCAAGCCCCAACCGCCGCGCCTGCTCAATCATCGACTCATCAACCTCCCGCGCCAGCCAGCCCGCGGGTATCTCCGGTGCATAGGCCCGTGCCTCTTCCAACCGCTCTTTCTGGAAGGATGTGATTGTCACGCTGTCCAGCCAGCCGTGATCCCGGACCAGGTCTATGGTCTTTTCCGACAGATGCTCGGCCCGCCCCTTGACCTCGATGTGGAAGTGAAGCCTGTCCTTGTAGCGTTCCAGCAGCTCCACCAGCGTGGGTATTCTTTCTTCGCTGAACTGGGCCGCGAACCAGGAGCCCGCGTCGAGGCTCTTTAGCTGGGCCAAGGTGAGTGCGGCCACGGCGCCGGATCCGTTGGTGGTACGGTCAACGGTGTCGTCGTGGATAACCACCACCTGGCCGTCGGCGCTGAAGTGGACGTCAAACTCCACATCTGCCGCGCCCAGGTCCAGCGCCTTGTCGAAGGCGGCGAGGGTGTTTTCAGGGGCGTAGGCGGAGGCGCCTCGATGGGCAATGATCGTGAAGCTGGGATGGCGCATCCACCGGCTCCTTTATACCGACATCAGACCGACATCGTGGGGTCGGGCCGCCGGGCAGCGGGGCGATGGGGCACCCCGTCAGGGAAGATCTTCCCTGGATTCAACATATTGGCCGGGGCGAAGGCCTGCCGGACCTGAATCATGGCATCCATGTCCGCCTGGGAGTACACCAGCGGCATGTATTCCTTTTTTTCCAACCCAACACCGTGTTCGCCGGTGAGGGTACCGCCGGCCTCAACGCAGACTTTCAAAATCTCGCCGCTGGCCTCAATCACTCGGTCCAACTCGCCGGGCTGCCGTTCATCGAACAACATGCAGGGATGGAGGTTGCCGTCCCCGGCATGGAACACGTTGGCGATGGTGATGCCGTATTGCTCCCCGATCTGGCCGACCCTGGCCAGGACCTCGGTCAAACGGCTGCGGGGGACAACGCCATCCACCAGGTAGAGGTTGGGCGCGATGTGGCCGAATGCGCCGAAAGCGCTCTTTCGCCCGGACCACAGCCTTTCCCGTTCGGAGGTTTCCAATGCCTCCTTGACCGCCGTGGCCCCGGTGTCCCAGAGTGCGGATTCAACCTCCTGGCCCACCTCATCCACTTCTTCTAATAAGCCTTCCAGCTCCACCAGCAGCACCGCCCCCGCATCCTCCGGGTAGCCGGCATCCATGGACTGTTGGATCGCCCGGATGGTGGTGGCGTCCATTATCTCCAGGGCCGCGGGGACTATCCCATGGCCGATAACGGAAGATACCGCGGTGCAAGCCGATTCGATGTCATTGAAGACGCCCAGGTAGGTCTTTACGGCCTCGGGAATGGGTAATAGCCTGACCATGATCCGGGTAGCCATGCCAAATGTGCCCTCGGAGCCGGTAAACACGCCGCGAAGGTCGTAGCCTGGAGTCTCCCGCGCCAGGCTGCCCAGGTTCACCACTGCACCGTCCTCCAGGACCACTTCCATACCCAGGACATGGTTGGTGGTGGTGCCATAGGCCAGGCAATGGGGACCGCCGGCATTTTCGGCGATGTTGCCGCCGAGGCTGCAGGCGCGCTGGCTGGACGGGTCAGGGGCATAACGCAGCCCGAGGCGGCGGACGTGGGTATCCAGGTCCAGGTTGATGACACCGGGCTCCACAATGGCGGTACGGTCCTGGATCGCCACCTCCAATATGCGGTTCATGCGGGTGAAGGAGACCTGGATGCCCCCCGGCGCGGCAATGGCGCCACCGCTCAACCCGGTGCCCGAGCCCCGGCCCGCTACCGGCACCCCTTCCCGGTAGGCCAAGGCCATAACGCGGCTGACCTCGTCCGTATCGGCCGGAAGCACCACCGCCTGGGGCAACCCACGGTCGATGGATGCGTCATATTCGTACACGAGGAGGTCTTCGGGGTGGAAGATGACGTTCCTATCCCCGACGATGTCCCGTAGCTGCCCTATAAAGCGGTCTCTTTCCATCTAAACTCTTGCTAAACTCTTGTTGCTGGCGGCGCACGCCTGCTTGTCGGCCATGCCCCCAGCATAGGGGATTCGCTCCCCGCGCTGGATCAACTTCCTGCTATGTTAGCACTTGTCCGGCTGTGGCAGAAGGTCCGGTGTGGCGGCCAGGGTCTTCCAATCGTCGCCCTGAACCCTTCGGCAAGCTCAGGATAAACTCCGTGAAGGGTCTGGGGAGGGGAGGAGTTAACGCCCTGCCCCAGATGCTTCGCCGCTGCGGCTGGCTCAGCATGACATTTTCGGGGCAATGAAATATCCACAGGAGAGGAAGAACACGCCTTCTGACTTTGATAGACGTAAGGTCCGGCGTGCGGCCAGGTTTGTTTGATGGGTATTGGGTTTACTTGTATACTGATGGGCGATTTACCGGTGACATCAGGCTGGGCCAGGAGGAGCAAGTGGAGTTCAAGATCGCCGTTCTGGGCGGCGATGGAATCGGTCCGGAGGTTACCGCCCAAGGGGTCATGGTGCTGAAGGCGCTGGAACGGCTCTATGGCCACCGCTTTGACCTGGAGTACGGGGACGTAGGCGGCGCCTCCATGGACAACCACGGCACGCCTCTTCTGCCCGAGGTACGGGACTTGGCCGCCTCCGCCGACGCCGTGCTGTTCGGCGCCGTGGGTGGGCCCAAGTGGGACGACCCTTCTGCCTCCCAGCATCCGGAAGACGCCCTGTTGCAGCTACGCGCTCACCTGGGTGTATTCGCCAACATCCGTCCCGTGAAAGTGTACCAGTGGTTGGCGGACTCTAGCGTGCTAAAGCCGGCGGTCCTGGAAGGCGTGGACCTGGTGGTGGTCAGAGAGCTGACGGGCGGCCTCTACTATGCCCAGCCCAAGGGCCGGACCCAAACCCCCCAGGGTATTTCCGCCGTTGATACCATGCGCTACAACGAGGAAGAGATCGAGCGGGTCCTTCGGGTAGGGTTTGAGCTGGCGCGGAGCCGCCGGGGCAGGTTGGCATCGGTGGACAAAGCCAACGTGCTGGAGTGCTCGCGCCTGTGGCGGCAGACCGCCATCCGGTTGGCCCCGGAGTATCCCGAGGTGGAGTTGGAACACGTGTTGGTGGACTCGTGCGCCATGCAGCTGATCCAGCAGCCGTCGCGTTTCGACGTGATCGTTACCGAGAATACCTTCGGCGATATCCTGACCGATGAAGCCTCGGTGCTGGCCGCTTCCATGGGCGTGCTGCCCTCGGCGAGCCTGGCCGGCGTTCCCAGGTCCGGTGGAACTATCCCCGGCTTCTACGAGCCCATACACGGAACGGCGCCGGACATCGCGGGCAAGGGAATCGCCAATCCCATCGGTTCGATACTCAGCGTGGCGATGATGGCCCGTTATTCCTTGGGTCTTACCGAAGAGGCGGCGTGGGTGGAAAGAGGTGTGGAACAGGTCCTGGCCGATGGCTACCGAACGGCAGACATTGCCGTCGCCGGTGCTTCACCGGTGGGAACCGAGGAGATGGGAGGCCTCATCTTGGCGGCCATGGAGCGCGGCCGTTGACCCGCCAACCCGATCTACATCAGCCCTGTCCTGACCCGGATAGCTACGGTCCTCAGTCCCTCCAGGCCCAAAACCTGGGAGAGGTTTGGTCACGGCCATAGCTGTTATTGGAAAACGTTCAGCCGGACCCACGGCTGATTCGTACATCAGGTAACCGTGGACCTGGCTGTAGCATCAGGGGTTTTCCTGGCCAGCGCCGGGGCCGTCATCTACTTCGGCTCTCGTCTCGCTATCTACGGCGACGCCCTGGCCTCCTTGACCGGCCTGGGACGCCTGTTCGTCGGCAGCATATTACTGGCATTGGCAACGTCGCTGCCTGAGCTGTCCACCAACATCTCCGCCGTGCGCCTGGACCCGCCCAACCCAGACCTGGCCGTGGGCAACGTGCTGGGCGCCAACATGCTCAACATGTTTACCTTCGCCATCGTGGCGCTATTTTTCGGCGGAAAGCGGTTTCTGCAGCAGGTTGCCCCGGAACAAGCCTACTTGATCGTGTTGGCCGCCGTCATGACCGGGGCGGCGGTGCTATTCGGTGCGGTGAAGCTGGATGTTTCCCTCTGGCAGGTGGGGCTGTCCTCGATGATTCTCATCGTCATATATGCAGTGGGAATGCGTGTAATCTACGCAACCCGCCCCACCGAAGGCGTAGACCAGGAAGAAGGAAACGACACTGGAATGACCCTGCGCCATGCCTGGGCCATGTTTGGCCTGGTGTCATTGGGCGTCATCGTCGCCGGCTTTTTTCTGGCGTGGAGCACCGACCAGGTGGCCCAGATCACCGGTGTGGCATCCAGCACCCTGGGAATCCTTGCCGTATCCCTGGTAACCACGATGCCCGAGGCTTCCGCCATGATTGCCGCCGCCCGCATGGGCGCCGTGGACCTTGGGGTAGCCGGCTTATTCGGAAGCTGTGTATTCAACGTGACGATCTTGACATTCGCCGACTTTTTCTACCGTGAAGACATCCTGATCAATCACACCGAGCCGGCTCATCTGGTTGCCGGCAGTGTGGCCCTGATCCTGATCCTTCTGGCCCTGGTGCTGGTTTTGGGACGTAACCGGCTCAGAAAGAAAGCGGCCGCTGCCGGGCTGGTGGTCATGACATTGATCTGGATCGCGGGCGCCGTATTGGTTGGGGCATTTGGGGCCGCCGAGGATTCCGGGGACCCCGGCGATGATGCCACGGTTAACCTCCAGCATTACCAACCCGAGCAGCCAAGGCGATGATGCGCTCCAGTTCCTCTCTGGTGCCGGCGTCGGGCAGGAGAGCCACAGCCGCTTCCAGGGTCACCCGGTACTGGAATAGAAAGCCGGCGTCTACTTGGCCATCCGCCGACCGCCGGCCGTAGACCTGGAATACCTCGCCCAGCCGCCGGATCAACTCTTCGGAGCCTTGCTCGCTCAGTAGAGAACTGAGGAAGCGCCCGTCCTGTTCCAGCGAGATGGGAAGCCCCGGCACACGCTCCGAGCGATACTTGTCATAGGCGAAGTATGCCAGCGACTCCATGACCACCTGGTCCTCGCCAAGGTCTTCCAGGGCTTGGACCAACCGGGCGGCCAGCTCCGGGTCCGCGTTTATCAGCCGGTAGATGATCCGCGCCGGTGGAGAAACCACCGGATCGCTCTCCAACACCAGCCCGACGGCGGTCTCCAGATCGCTGTCCAGAAGGGCCACCGCTGCCCCAGGTTGCTGCTGGATGAAGGCTTCCAGGGGGATGGCGGTCTCGGCGAGGACCTCCAGCATCTGCTGGGCCTCCATGCCACTACGTCCGGCGACCACCTGGAACATCTCGTGGAGAAACGGCTCATCGATGATGAAGTTGCCCGAGGGTTGCTCCACCAGAATGGCGATCCCAAGTTTCAAGGAAGGGACCGAGGATACTGCGGTGATATCCAGCTTTGACAGCAGTTCAAGCGGGGTTAGGGTGAAACGAAGCTGGGCGGGAACGGCCTCCATCAACCTCCGGACCGTGTCCTTTTCCAGCGCCAGGACGATCCCGCGTGCGGTGTCCGGGTCCTTGTCCCGGAAGAGCTCGAAGAACAGCCTCAGGTCCTCCTTGGGCGCATAGTCGATCTCTTCCAGGAAGCCGCTCAGCTCGTCTGCACCTGACTGGGGACGGTCTCGGCCCGCGGCAAGGACCGCGTCTACCAACACGCCAAAACGGTTGAGCCGCTCCACAAAGCTGGCCGTTGCTTGGAGGGTGACCCCCTCGGGTATCGGCCTGGCTCCGGCGAAGAGGTCCAGAAGGGTCCGGTTATCGAGAGCCGGGAAGAAGTTGACCAGAAAGGGTTCCGCGGGCAACCGGTCTGCTATCCGTTGCGACTGTTCCTCGGGAGGCATGCCTTCGAGGTCTATCAGAAAATCCAGGGCGGAAGCCAGGCTGGCGGCGCGGGGAAGCTCGATGGACTCCAGGACGCCCGGATAGGACCGGTGCAACTGGACCTTATCCCGCAGATACCCTCTCCAGAAGCGGAAGTTCTCCTCCTTCTGCGGGTCCCCCAGGAGGGAGTCGAACTGATCTGCCAGGTCGAACAGCCTCTGGCGCTCCTCAAGCTCCAGGTGCTCCCTCTGACGGGAGATGAGGCCGCCGCCTTCCCCACGGTATTCAAGGCCGGCGTGCCGGCGCAGGTCCAGGTGCTCGAAGCCAAGGTACTTGCCGGCCGTGACCCGGTCCTCCCCATTCAGAGAAAGGAACCAGGCGGCGGCGTCATACCAGGATGCAAAGGGACCATCCTGCAGGAACCTGCTCCAGTAATTGCGCAAGATCGGAGGGACCAACGCCAGGTTGCCGCCGGTGTTGTACACCAGGTCGGCCTCCGCGTTGTGAAACAGGGGCTCCGTATTATCCATGGACAGCTCCGGCAGGTTCCGCAATCTCTGGCGCAACACGGCGTATCCGTCCGGCGGCTGGGCCATGAATGTGAGGATGTCGGCGTGGTACTGCTGCATGGCCGGGGACAGCTCTTGGCCGTCGGGTATCTCCCAGCTCAGCTCGGGCGACCCCACGATCGAAAACCCTCCCCAGGAGGAGTGGCTCAGCTCGTGAATCACACCCACGGGCTTGGCCTCCCCAACACCGGTCCACTCCTTAAACCCGTAGCTGCCAAAGAACCCCGGCTCTCCCTTCATCTGACGCACGTCCAGGCTGCGGACCAGGGCGGCGGCCTCGGGGGTGAGTCCGTAGAGGGCGATAACGGCGTCCAGCCGTTGTTGAACCCAGACAGAATTTGCCGGATTAGGCGTGGGCGTTGGGAGGATCGTGGCCGGAGGCGTGTGGGTGGGGACGAGCCTGAAACCAGGGGTGGGGCGGGGAACACCGCCAACATCGGGGAGTGGCGCAACCGTCGGAACCGGCGCATTGATTAGGGGGCCCATCGGCGGGCTCTCCTCCAATCGACGGAGCCTCTGTTCCAACTGGTCTAGCCTGTCCAAGACCTGACCCACTAATGGGTCGGGACTGGGAGAAGGAGCGGCGCCGCCACCGCATGCCGACGCCAGTAGCCCCAGGATTGCCACGCCAAGTGCGGACGCGACCCAAAAGCGGAACATTATATTAGATAGCCGCGCCTTCGTAGCGGGCGATCTCCACGAAGCCCTCATCCTCGTCCGACCAGGCATAGAGGGCGGCTTCCACCACACGGTGCTGTTCGATGCCGACCACAAGCTGCTGCACCGGATAGGCTGGGCCGTCTCCCCAGGGACTGGTGGCCACCTCCCGGTCGGTGGGCGAGAGATAGGCCTGCCCGTTGGGGTGGGAATGGTAGATGACCTGGGCGGGCAGCTCGGTATCGAAGCTGCGGTTCAACTCCAGCAGATCGTCACCGGCGATGACGTAGGCCGTCTCCGCGCCGCGATCCGGCGTTGTGGGATGGGTGCCGGAGGCCTGAACGTTGGCACATCGGCGCACGGTGGAAACCTCTCCCGCTCCAGCCGGTCCGGCCAGCCAGCCGCAGCACTCGGCGGGGAAGGTAAGGCGGGCTTCACGATAGACTTCCTCAAGAATCCTGTCGGGGATGCTCAAAGGCGCGGCTTCGGTAGACATTGCGACGCTCCTGATTCCGGACCGTGGAACGGTCTGTACTGCGGGCGTGGGGAATCGGATCTAAAGCAGATCTCGGGCCTTTTGTATACGCTCCCGCTCCCGGGCCTGCAGGTACTCGTGGTAACGTTTTATAGAATCTTCCTGGTCCGCCGTCTGGATCGACCCAGGCCGCAAATTGCGAATCAGCTTAATGGCGTCCTCTGGCTTGTACCCTACATAAACCAGGTAACTCGCCAGCACAGTGCCCGTCCGGCCCAGACCTGCCTGGCATGTAACGACCACCGGATGTTCCCACGTCTCGATCTCGGCTTCGATGAATGTGACCATGCGGTGGATCTGTTCCAGGCTGGGCGCGGTGTAGTCGGGGACCGGCTCATACAGGTCCACCATCTCCAGGGCTTCTCCGGAGATGGTGTTCTCCTCCATCCGCACGATGGCCCGGATGTCCTGCAATTGGAGAAAGATAAGGTCTCGGCGGGTGGTCGGCCCCTGTGCCGCCGCCAGCGAATCTTCAAGTATCCAGCTAAAGTTCAAATAAGCCACGGAATAAACTCCGTCAAGAATCGATGTCGGGATTCGTTTTAATGAAGGGATAGATACCGGAAACCCGGCACGTGGGCAAAGGGGAATGTCGTGGCGAAAATCGTGGCCGGGGACCCTTCTGAGGATTCATTATACCGGGCCAGGAAAACGGCGGCCAGACCCGGCTGCCTCGGACCGAGGGAGGGAGAGCGCGCGCTTATCCTAGCCTGCCTCGGCTTCCAGCCGCCGCCGCACTTCCTCGGGAGCCAACCATACAACCACCATCTTGTCGCGCGAAGCATGCCCGCGCACTATCTCGATCCGGCTCTTGGCTATGTCCAGGGTTTGCGCCAGCAAAGTCACGACGGCTTCGTTGGCCTGGCCTCCTTCCGGCGGAGCTGTGACCCGCAGGCGGAGAGTGTCGCCCCGGTAACCAACCACCTGGTTCCTGGAGGCCTTGGGTTGAACGCGCACCCGCAGCCTGGTGCCGGGTTGGGGCCGCTGAGACATCGGCTGTTCCTGAGCGGGGTGCTCTGCCCCGCTTGCTCTGGTATATTTAGGCTGAAGACTGCCGGGAATCGATGGTCTGCGAATCAAGCTCAGTTTACGAACGAGGCGCCTCGGAGGTACGCGGTGGAGTATACCAACATTAAGCTGGAAAAGGAAAATGCCGTGGCCACTATCCGGCTTAACCGGCCGGATGCGCTGAACGCCCTGAGTCCTGAGCTACTTCAAGAGTTTTCCGCGGCCGTCGCGGATGTGAGAGACGACCAGTCCATCAAGGCCCTGGTTGTGCGGGGTGAAGGCCGGGCATTCTGCTCTGGGGCCGACCTGATCGCCATGGACGCGGCTTTCGCCGACCAAAGCCGGTTGTCCCGCTATCTGGACCAGGTCAATGCCTGCCTATTCCAACTGGAGGAGCTGCCTGTGCCCGTCATCGCGCTGGTGCACGGCTTCGTCCTGGCCGGCGGGTTGGAGCTCATGCTCGCCTGCGACATGGCGATCGCCGCCGAGGACGCCCGAATCGGAGACCAACACGTCAACTTCGGCCTTATGCCCGGCGGCGGCTCTACCCAGCGCCTGCCCAGGCGTATCGGGATGCAACGGGCCATGGAGCTTCTTACCACGGGCAGGTGGCTATCCGGCGCCGAGGCAGCGGAATGGGGGCTGGTGAGGCGTGCCGTACCGGCGGACACACTGGACCAGGAGCTGGAGGCACTGGTGTCTCCCCTGCGGACCAAGAGCCGCCCCGGTTTGGGCTGGATCAAGTCGGTGGCGCAAAGAGGCCAGGACCTGACCCTGCGGGACGGTGTCGCCCTGGAGAGTCTGGCCTTCGCCCAGTATGTGTTTACGTCAAGCCATCCCAGCGAAGGGATCCAGGCCTTCAAGGAGAAGCGGCAGCCCGAGTTTTAGAATCATGAAGCTAGCCCTTCTAGAATCGTCCGGCGGTTAGACAGGGCAATCGCCCGATGCTATGATGAAAATCGCCTCGCTTGGCCCTCCCTGGCCGCCTACCAGCCTCATACCACCACCTGTCCGGCATCCGATTTCACTCACGCCGGTTACCAGTGTAATAGCAAGGAGCCACCTTTGAAGGTCAAGGACATCCTTAAGCATACCAGGACGATCTCCTGCGAGTTCTTTCCTCCGCAAACCGAGGACGGGATTCCGGGGGTGCTACGGGCCATCGACCGGCTCAAGACGTATCGACCCGACTTTGTCTCGGTTACCTACGGGGCCGGGGGGTCTACCCGCTCCTTTACCGAGGAGATCACGGCGCAGGTTAAGGCGGACGGTGACCTGGAGGTGATGGCCCATCTGACCTGCGTAGCTCAATCCAAGGAGGTGGTTCACGGTGTCCTGGAACGGCTGGAGGAGTTGGGCATCGAGAACATCATCGCCCTGAGGGGCGACCCTCCCCAGGGACAGACCGAATTCGTTGCCGAGAAAGACGGTTTCCAGCACGCCACCGATCTGATCGAGCACATACGGGAACGCTTCCAATTTGGCGTCGCGGCGGCCTGCTACCCTGAAGGCCACACGGAGTCTACCGACCTGAGGAGCGATCTGGATTACACCAAGCAAAAAGTGGAAAATGGGGCGGACTTCCTGATCACCCAACTCTTTTACGATAACAGCGATTACTTCGACTTCGTAGACCGGGCGCGGCAGGCAAATATCGACGTACCCATAATTCCCGGGATCCTACCATTGCTGAGCACCTCGCAGATCCGCCGGTTCAACGCCCGGTGTGGCGCCAAGATCCCGGACGCGTTGGACAAGCAGCTAGAAAAATTCGTTGACGACGATAGGGCCGCCAGGGAGCTGGGCGTGGAATACGCCACGGAGCAGGTCAAGGAGCTATGGGACAGCGGCGTTCCGGGCATCCACTTCTACGTGCTCAATAGAAGCTACTCGGTATCCAAGATTCTGGAGAATCTTGGCCTGCCCGGGCACACCGTTTAGACCGGCTGGCCAGGGCGGTTAAGCGGGAGCTATTACAATTTAATGCTCACAACAGGCATTGACATCATCGAGATATCCCGGGTGCGCCGGGTACTGGAGCAGTACGGCCAGCGGTTCCTGGACCGGATATTTACTCCCGCCGAGATCGCGTATTGCCGGGAGCGGGCACCCAATCTGGCGGCCCGATTCGCCGCCAAAGAAGCCACCATGAAAGCCCTGGGAACCGGGGTGCGTGGCGTGGGCTGGAAGGACATCGAGGTAGTCCGCCAGGAAAGCGGCGCACCTTCCATAGAGCTTCACGGCAGGGCCAAACAGCGCGCCCAGCGCCTGGGAGTTCAGGAGGTCGCCGTCAGCCTGTCCCATTCGAGGGATTATGCCGTCGCCTCGGTGGTGGTCCGGTGTCTGGGGCAACAATGAAGATAGTCACCTCGGCGCAGATGACTGCTCTGGAACAAGCTTCTGAGAGAAGTGGCGTAAGCACCGACACCCTCATGGAAAACGCCGGCCTGGCCGTTGCCGAAGCCGCCCGGAAGGAGCTTGGCGGGGCCGCCGGAATACCGGTACTTGTGCTGGTCGGTCCCGGCAACAACGGCGCCGACGGCCTGGTGGCGGCGCGCCATCTGCGGCGTTGGGGCGCCGACGTAACCGCATTTGTGGTCACCGGCAGGCCCGATACAGACCCAAAAATGGAGCTAGCCCAAACCTACGGCGTCGCCGTCAGCCGATCCTCCGGAGAAACCGGCTTAGACGAGTTGGACCGGCTGCTGGGCCGTTGCCGCCTGGTCATCGATGCAGTGCTGGGGACCGGGCGTTCGCGTCCCCTTGAGGGCGCCGTCAAAGAGGTGATGTTGCGCCTGGCAGCCCGCCGGAATGGCCACAGGCCGCCTCTCCTGCTGGCCCTCGACCTGCCCACCGGCTTGAACCCAGACACCGGCGAGGTGGACCCAGCCTGTCCCAGAGCGGATGTGACGATCGCCCTGGGTTTTCCCAAACGGGGCCTGCTGGCATTTCCCGGCGCCGGCCGGACCGGCCGGCTGCAGATCGTGGACATCGGTTTACCCCCGGACCTGGCGGAAGAAGAGGAGATCCTACTGGAGTTGCTGGGGCCGGAATGGGTCAGCAGCCGGCTACCCGGCCGCCCCCTCGACTCCCACAAAGGCACCTTCGGTCATGTCCTGGTGGTGGCCGGGTCGCGGAGCTACGTGGGAGCCGCCTTCCTTGCCTGCCAGGCAGCGGTGAGGGTCGGGGCCGGGTTGGTGACACTGGCAACGCCTCAGGAAGTTTATCCCATCGCCGCGGGCAAGCTCACCGAAGTGATTCACTTCCCCCTCCCCGGGGATGCGGAAGGACGGATTCATCCCGATGCGGCGGATCTGATCCGGAGCGTTCTGCCCCGCTACACCTGTCTCCTGGTAGGCTGCGGCATGGGTTGGTCCGCAGGCACCACCGAATTCCTGGAGCGTCTGCTTCTGGCAGACCCGGCTCCACGGATACCACTGATAATCGACGCCGACGGACTGAATAATCTGTCCCGCATTCCCGACTGGTGGCGCCGCCTGGGAGGCCCGGCGACGGTAACGCCGCATCCGGGGGAGATGGCTACCCTGACCGAAACATCAACGCCGGAGCTGCAACGGGACCGTATAACAACCGCCGGACATTGGTCCTCCCAATGGGGAGTCACGGTATGCCTCAAGGGCGCATTCACGGTGACTGCCGACCCCGGGGGCATGGCGCGAGTATCTCCCTTCGCCAATCCAGGGCTTGCCTCGGGAGGCACGGGTGACGTGTTGACGGGGATAATCGCCGGGTTCATGGCCCAAGGCCTTTCCCCCACCGATGCCACCTCTTGCGGCGTATACCTTCATGGCCGGGCCGCCCAGGCGATCGCGGAGACGATGGGTAATACGGGCACCGTTGCTTCGGACCTGATCCAGGTGCTGCCCGAGACGATCAGCGGACTGCGGCGCCATCCTGACGTAGGATAAGGAGCTTTCACGTAGTTTTTTAACATAAAATACCTTTTCCAACCATTGTAGAAGGTTGGCCGTATGCTATACTTTAATCGTCTCCTAACACACGAGGAATTCGATGACCTTAGAACCCTTCATTCAAAACCTGGCAGACCCCTCCTTCCGTGTGCCGTCTGGTGACTTCGTCGAGCTTTCCGATCTGTCGCCGGCGGAACTTGGCGTATTTGCCAGGACCTGGTTCACTATCCCAGCGGAGCGCCAGCTCTGGATAGTTTCAACATTGGTGGAATTGGCGGAGGACAGCGCGGAGCTGGACTTCCACGCCATCTTCAAGATGTGCTTGAAGGATGGGGATGAACCGGTGGTGGAGAAGGCGATGGAAGGGCTGTGGGAGCACGAAGACCGCTCAGTGATTCCCTTCCTGACCGACATCCTTCTCTCCGATAGAAGTCCCGCGGTGCGGGCCGCCGCCGCTGTGGCCCTGGGCAAGTTTCCATTGCTGGTACAGGAAGGCAAGCTCCTGCCCAAGGACGGCGACTCTATCCACGACAGCCTGATGGCGGTACTGGTGGACTCGGAGCAACCCCACGAGGTCCGCCGCCGAAGCCTGGAATCGATCGCCCCCTTCAATACCAGCGACATCAAGACCTATGTTGATTGGGCCTACAATAGCGGCGACTTGAAGCTCAAGTCCAGCTCCATATTCGCCATGGGCCGCACCGGCGAGACCAGCTGGTTGCCGCTGCTGCTCAAAGAGATCCAGAGCCCGGATCCGGACATCCGCTACGAATCGGCCCATGCTTGTGGCGCACTGGGTGAAGAGGACGCGGTACCCCATCTGATCGGCCTGCTGGAAGACGACGATTATCTGGTGCAGCTAGCGGGCATCAATGCCCTGGGCCAGATCGGGGGCCCCCTGGCCAAGAAGGTCTTATTACATTGCGTTCAGGAAGGCGACTCGTCTCTCGAAGAAGCTGCCCGAGCGGAGTTGGAGAACATCGAGTTCTCGGATGATCCCATGGCGTTTAACTCGAACGTCTGATCCCCCCGCCGGCCCAACCGGCAAGTCCCCTCGGTAAATTTCCCTCCATCGTGGCGGCGCTACGTGCGTCCCTCCGCTCCATCGATCCATCTCACTTGCCCATCGGTTATCCCCAAGCTCGGTGTTGACGTGGTAATCGACGGCTGCTGCCCCACCGAGGCGCTTGGGTATGTTGGGTTCAAGGTCCAGCCTAGCTGGACTTAAAGCGTCCCAAAGGAGATTTCACTTGGTCCAGCTATCCTCCAGTCAGGCCCGCCTCTTGGCCGGCGCCCGCATCGGACATCTGTCTACAGCGGACACCGGCGGCGCCGCTCACGTCATCCCCATCTGCTACGCATTCGACGGCGATTCCATCTACTCAGTCCTGGACCAGAAGCCGAAGCGCACCTCCCTCACCCGCCTGCGCCGCGTCAAGAACATCCTGGCGAATCCGCAGGTAGCCCTGGTGGTGGACCACTATGAGGAGGATTGGAGCCGTTTGTGGTACATATTGGTCACCGGGCACGCCGAATTAATGCTGGAAGGAGACGAGCGGGAGCAGGCCATCGTGAAGCTCCGCGAAAAGTATCAGCAGTACAGGGACATGGACATAGACATGAACCCGGTGATCAAAATTACCCCGGACAAGGTCGTTTCATGGGGCATCTGATCCTTGCTTGACACTATCGGGAGGCTGAACCTACACTTGCCTGGCGGTCAGCCTACCGCTAGAACCTAGCCGGACACGCGCAACCCCCCCTGGGGTCCGGGTATGCAAGGGAGTCACGCATGGATGCAGTAACCGCCGTTGCCAACATACTGAGGATGGAGGGTGTAGACTTCATCGGCTGCATCCCCTCCAACCCATTGATAGAGGCCACTTCCATCGCCGGGATCCGTCCCATTGTCTTCCGCCAAGAAGGGACGGGTGTCCATATGGTGGACGGCTATTCGCGGATGACAAACGGCAAGCGCATCGGCGTTTTCCTGATGCAGTCGGGTCCTGGCGCCGAGAATGCCTTTGGAGGCGTGGCCCAAGCCTACGCGGACTCGGTGCCCATCTTGCTACTGCCGGCGGCGGCGCCCCGCAACCGGCACGGCGTTGCCCCCACTTTTGAGCCCACCCGGGCCTACGAGTCCATCACCAAGTGGGCGGCTGAGATCAATCAGGCGGAACGGGTGCCGGAGATGATGCGCAGGGCATTTACCAAGCTGCGCAGCGGACGGCCCGGCCCCGTATTGCTGGAGATGCCGACCGACGTGGCGTCGGAGGAATTGGACGAGGAGGCTTTCGACTATGTGCCCCCGGAGAGGATTCGGTCTGCGGGAGACCCGGAGGCGATTCGCCGGGCAGTTGCTGCGCTCCTGGCCGCACGGCGGCCCATCATCCACGTGGGGCAGGGCGTCATGTACGCCGAGGCCACCGAAGAGCTGGTCCAGGTGGCCGAGTTTCTGCAGGCCCCCGTGATGACCACGCTGGCAGGCAAGAGCGCCTTCCCGGAAAACCATCCCCTATCGGTGGGCACCGGCGCCTCCAGCACCACCGGCGGGGTCTACCGGTTCCTGAGCAGGGCTGACCTGGTCTTCGGCATCGGTTGCAGCTTCACCAAGAGCGGGTTCGCCGTGCCCATCCCGGCGGGTAAGACCTTGATTCACGCCACCAACGACGACGACGACATCAACAAAGATTACAAAAGCCAACACCCGGTGGTGGGAGACGCCAAGCTGGTGCTGTCCCAGTTCCTTGAGGAGCTCAAGGCCCAAACCGGAAACCAGGGCCGCCCCACCGACCAGGCCCTAGTCGATGAGATACGGGCGGTCAAAGAAGAATGGCTGGCTCATTGGATGCCAAAGCTGACCTCCGGCGAAGTGCCCATCAACCCTTACCGGGTGGTTTGGGACCTGATGCACACGGTTGATCTGGACAATGTAGTCGTGACCCATGAGTCGGGGAGCGCCCGGGAGTACGTGGTGCCCTTCTGGGAGGCCCGCGATCCCCGTTCCTTCATCGGCTGGGGCAAGTCCACCCAGCTCGGTTACAGCCTGGGCCTGGCCATGGGCGCCAAGATGGCCGCTCCGGAGAAGCAGGTCATCAACATCATGGGCGATTTTGCCTTCGGTTCCGTGGGTATGGACATTGAAACCGCCGTCAGGGCCAACCTGCCCATCATCACCATCGTCCTGAACAACTCAACCATGGCCATCTACCCGGATAGCCGTTTCCCGGTGTCCGTGGAGCGATACAACATCAAGGGAGTTACAGGCCAGTTCTCCGAGGTAGCTCAGGCCCTGGGGGCCTACAGCGAGAAGATCACCGATCCCCAGGAGATCATCCCGGCCATCAAGAGGGCGCTAGAGGTGAACCAGGGCGGCCGCACCGTATTACTGGAGTTCATCACCAAGGAGGAAGGGGAGTACTCCAAGTTCCAGTTCAGGTAGGTAAGGATCGAACCAACCGGCGGCCCCGGCTTTGTGCGTCTATCCCTACCCGGCGGCCACGAACTTCATGGAGATAGAGTTCACGCAATGCCGGGTGTTGGCGGCGGTGATGCGCTCTCCAACAAACACATGACCAAGATGGCCGCCGCAGTTGGCGCACTCGACCTCCGTTCGCATACCGTCGGGGTCCGGCAAATGGTTTACCGCTCCGGGTATCTCCTTATCGAATGACGGCCAACCACAACGGGCGTCAAACTTGTCATCGGATCGATAAAGCTCAGCATTGCACCGGCGGCAGATATAAACACCCACCTCATAAAAGTCGTCGTACTCTCCGGAGAAGGGCCGTTCCGTGCCTTTCCCTTCGATCACGGACCTCTCCTGCGACGTAAGTGTATTGTATCTCGTGGTGTCCACGTTCAAGCCTCCCACCGATTGATGGTGCGTCACCGCTCCCGGCCACTTCCCTGAGACGTCGCCGAACCACTTGCGGATCGCGGCCATCATCAACGCCATATGTTGTCTCGCCACGACATCATCACAGCATATACAGAAGTCGGCGCCTACACAATACCGCCACTTAGACATCCATTGGGCCGGGGCCGGGAAGTATCCAGTGTGGAGTCTCGCCCGTCTCGCACGTTGGTCCGCTTGGGCCGATCCTATCCGACGGACGCGGCATCTCCCAACAACCGTGTGCAACAGCGTAACGCCACCGGCGAGATAGACCCCCGAAATATTGAAACGCCACCCGATAAATCGGGTGGCGTTGATGCCATCCATCTCCCGTTCAGCCCTATATCCAGCGGTCGTAGGTCCGCTGCCGCTCAACGCGACTGCCATCAGAGCCGGGAATGAAAATCAATCGCCGGATCCGTTGGATTCCTGGACCGCCACAGCACTCTTTTCCTCCATGCGTTCGACGACATTGGTCCATACGGCGTTTACGTAGTCAAGCCAAGCCGTCTTGTAAACCACCGCCTGCGGTCCCTCGCAGCTCAATTTCACCCCTTTCAGATCTTGTTTCATCACGTTGAAAGCAGCGCGGGGCAATTTATAATCGCCCATCGCGTTAGAGTGATTATTATTAACGACGGTCTGGATCTCCAGATACGGCGCGGCGGTCAGCCAAGCGACGGCGTTGCATCTGCCAAGTTCCTCAAATTTGCCTCCGAACAAGTCTCGTTCACTTCGAAGCCGGCTGACAAGGGCATCCATATCCAGGTCATTCCCATTCAGCATGGCGGCTCGTTCGTAGGCCTCGACGCGTTGTTCGAGGGCTTCGCGGCACAATTGTGATATGTTCACACCGTTTTTTATTGGCTCCAATTTGGCCATCAAACTGTCGGGCAAGCTGATACTGATCCTTCCCATATAGATTCTCCTTAAGTTATATACTTAATTTAAAGTATATAAACTGATTATAAGGGTGTCAACACTTTGAGATGCGTATTTAGCTAATTTTTGGCAGGCTATGGTTGCTCTCCCGGGCAGAAGATTTCCGCCCAAATTGTCGTCAGCGTGGCATGCCGGAGGCCGGCCGTCTCCTCCTACCCTGGAATCTGCACGAAAGGGAATGGTGGCAAAGGACCGAACGGGCCAACCTGATCGATTCGCTGAAACCAAGCCCCTGTGCCGAGGATCAGGCCAACGCCGCAATAGAAGAAGTAGAGCCATAGAAGCGGGATGGTCTGGAAGAAGAACAGCCAGCCGCGTCTGCGGCGGAAAAAATTGAGCAGGGGAAAATTGAGAGCGAGGGGCGCCAGCAGACAGAGCGCCACCGCGAGCCACGCCCAAGGCTGAAAGATGGCGGCAACGGCGAACGGGATCATCAGATAAACGGCTATCACCGAAACTCGATAGGACCATCCGAGGTTCAGTTCGGTGATTCCGACGCCGCGATTGCGCAGAATCATGGCGGTCCAGGGGATCGCGCGATCGAAGACGTCGGTCTTGATGAGCGAAGGGATCGTCCATCGCTTGTGGTGTTTGATCTGGAGCGGCTTCAACGTCCGAATCTCCCAGCCTTTACGTTTCAGAAGGTAGCCGAGGTGAATGTCCTCGACACTCGGCGCGGACCAGTATTTTTCGTCGAAGCCGCCGACTTCGCGAAAGACGTCGGCGCGGACGGCGCCGCAGCCGGACCAGAAGCTCGAGACCGAATCCGGCGCCTGTTGATGGACGAAATGGTGGAAGAGGTTCTTGAATTGAGAGACCGCGCCGGGATGCGAAGGAGCGTCGTCGTAGGAGCCGATGACGGCGGCGGCCTTATCGTTTTCGGAAAAGAAACGCTCGACGAGCTCGAGTCCATCGGGCCTGATCTCAACGTCGGCGTCGGTGAACCAGAGGACGTCGCCGGTGGCCTGCTGGGCTCCGTGGTTGCGGGCTCCGGCGGGACCGAGGTTCGTTTTCAGGCGGAGGGTCGTTACGCCGTGGCGCTCGGCAACCGAAGCGGTGTCGTCCGTCGAAGCGTCGTCGACGACGATGATTTCGTGGAATTTCGTTTCCGCGGTCTCAGCGCGTTTCAAGGCCCGGAGACTCTGATCGAGGAGGTCGGGGCAGTTGCGACACGGGACAATCGCGCTGACGGAGGGCATATGATAGACGCTGGAACTACGCTGGACTTTGCGGCGGTAGTTTAGCCGTCTCGGCCGGGATTGGCCAAACAAATGTCGCCCTTAAAAAACGGGCAAAGACACATCGGCGGCGGCAAAGTGGACGTTGACCGCAAAGGGCCGGAACGTTAATCCTAGTCTGTGGGAATCGGAATCCAATCTCTGACGAGCGCCGAACCCCGGCCGGCGGATAACGGGGCAGCCACCGGCGGCAAGGGTTGAAGCGTTGCGTCGTAATCTCGGCGAGGACTCCGACGGGAATCCGGTGGCAGAAGCGCAAGCCCTGATCAATCACAAGCGGGAGGAAGGTCCCGACGCACAGTGGCAGGGGGACCCCTCGGCGCTCAACCCCCATTATACCTGGCGTTGGCAGCAGTTGGCGGCTGATCTGCATGGGGGTCTGCTGTTGCATTGGCGGGGGAAGATGCCGCCCGACGCGCTTAT
>JADFJS010000123.1 GCA_022566155.1 Chloroflexota bacterium | reverse complement strand
GCCCCAGCAAGCAGGCGTTGCAGGTGCAACAAGCCTTGCTGCCGCCTAGCGCAATCCACGAGGCCAGCCCAGGCCGGTCCTAGTAGCTGCCCGGTCATCTCACGAGTCAGGTCGTTGTCTTGGAGCTTACCGAAGCGCTGGTAGAGCTCCAGATAGGCCCCACCCCATCCAGCCTCGCCCCGATACGTGTGCAGGGCATTAAAGAACGGCAATACCACGTTTACCGCCAGGTCCCGGCCGCGCGCCGTGCCGATACAGGCAGTGGTGTTCCCTGATCCCCCGGAGATACAGAGAGCCGAGGTCAGCTTCCCAGGTTTCCCGGCACGGGCCGCCAGGCTCAATCCGGCCACCAGCCCACGCTCCAGGAAACGGTCCAGCAGGCGGGCGGCCCCGGCGATGCGGCGCAGTGGGTGGTTGCCGGGCCTGATACGGAAAAGGTGCCATTCCCTGGCCGACATGGCCGGCCCAAAGCCGGCTTTGAAAAGCGGGGGCACGGGCGTCTCCTCGCCGAATGCCAAGCCGGAAATTCGAGTCAGCCAGTACTGGATCGCCTGAACCCGGTGCTCTGGCGCCAGGTCTGCGGCAGCCCCAGCAAGGGCTGCATAAGGGGCCAGTCCCGCCAGTTTGATGAAGGGTTGCCGGTTCTGGTGATAGCCCAGACCCTCCAGGATTCCCTCGTACAAGGTCTGCTCCGGGTCTTGCTCCGCCAGCAACGAACCAAACCAGGCACTCTTGGCGTGGAACCGGTCGTCACCGGCCCGGTCCAGTAGGTCTCCCATCTCCTGCGCCGTCTCCGGTTGGGGGAAACCTCGGCGGCCAAGCACCGTCCACAGATGCCAGGATGAAAGGCCGGCTTGCGGGTCTTCCGGCCCGGGATCGCCGGACAGCAGTGGAGCCAACGAGACTACCGGGACCGAGTGACCGCTCTGCAATTCGGTTGAGGAAGCGTCAAGCTCCAGGGCCGCGTGCAGTATCACGCCGTTGTACCTGGGATCTCGCCCGTGGCCGTGGCCCTTCCAGTCCCGCTGCCGAACGTGAATCTCCACGTCACCCTGGACCAGGCCCACGCCCTCCACCTCCAGCAGGGCGTCGCGGAAGTCGGGGCCCGCGGCGCTGCTGGGGCGCCCCGGATAGAGCACCCTCATCCTGGTCCCGGCGCTGGTGCGGAACCAGGCCCGGCGTGCCGCCCGCTTCCGCCAGAGGTTGGCAAGCAGCCGTTCGGGCACGGGGTGCTGGTCTGCCGTTTTTTTGTTAGAACCGGCCACGTTCAGCCACATCTCGATAGTAGGATTGGACCGAACATAGCATATCCCAGAAGACCTTGCCACCCTCTCTGCCTGATATTTGAGCCAAGAGACAGAAAATCCAACTTGGTCTCCAGGACGAGAATTCTTACTCGCTCGTCTTGCTCTTTACCGGCGGCGGTCGTAAAATGGCCCCAATCCAGCGAAAGGGGGTTCGAGCCAATGGTGGGTCTCAATCATCCTCTAGAAAACATCCGGGTTATCGACTTGGGCCGTCACCAGGCGGGCCCCCGCTGCGCCCAGGTGCTGGCCCGCATGGGCGCCGAGGTTATCAAGGTTGAGCGCTTGGGCGGCGAAGAAACCCGGTACCACGCCCCGTGGGTACGCAAACAGAGCGCTTACTGGGTTCAGTACAACACGGGTAAAAAGAGCCTCAGCATAGACATGCGTAAAGACAAGGCCAAGGAGATCCTAACCAAGTTGGTCAAGGTCTCCGATGTGCTGGTGCAGAATTTTCGGCCCGGCACCATCGAAAACATGGGCTTTGGATACGATGTGCTCAAGGAGCTCAATCCCCGTATAGTCATGGTCAACGTCTCGGCCTTCGGCCAGTTCGGGCCCTACCGCGACAACATTGGCTATGATCCCATCGGCCAGACCATGTCGGGGATAACCATGGTCACCGGCGAGGAAGGCATGCCGCCCATCCTTACCGGTGTGCCCATCATCGACCGGATAACCGCCCTTCACGCCGCGATCGGCGCCCTTTCGGCGCTCCACGAAAGGGAGACTTCCGGAGAGGGCCAGTCCATCGACGTCTGCTTGGCCGACACGGGCTATAGCATGACCGAGATTCCGATCACCGCCTACCATGGGACCAAGGTTGCGCCACAGCGGGGCGGCAGGGGCGCGCCACCCAGCGGTGTGTATCCATGCAAAGAGGGGTGGGTATTGCTCTCCGCCGGCGACCAGCACCACTGGCACCGCGTATGTAACGCGCTGAACAAGCCCGAATGGCTGGAGGACCCACGCTTCACCACCCGTCCCGAGCGCGCCAAGAACCGGGACCTGGTGAACGACGCCATCGACGAGCTACTGGCGACCATGACCATGGAGCAAGCCATAGAGCACTTCAGGCGGCACGACGTGGTCGCCGCCCCGGTGAACTCCATACCCCAAGCAGCCGAGGACCCCCATCCCTGGGAGCGCGGGACCATGGTGGAAGTGCCCGATTTCCTGGCCGGCACCATAGCCGTGTCCGGCGATTACTGGCACTTCAGCCGCACCCCTGTCACGGTGGGTTCCACCCCCAAGGTGGGCGAGCACAACGAAGAGATCCTCACTGGGTTGTTGGGCTATTCTCCCGAGGAAGTGGCCCAATTCCGCGAGGATAACATCATCGACGAGTCCCATCACTACGACGAGGTGCCGGGCTAAGGTAGCGCTCAGCGTTCATTTGGGTACTCGATCTGACTGCTGGGAACTGAGTGCCGACGGCTTTAATACGTCAGCATCATCCGCTGGATCTCCTCGGATTGGCTGGTCCTGGTGAGGGCCAGCATCAGCAGGATCCGGGCCTTCTTGGGTGACAGGTTGTCGGCTGCGATGTAGCCGGCTTCGTCGAAACGCCGGGTGCGCATCACCCGGCCGTTTCCTACCTGGGTCGCGATCACCACCTTGACACCTCGCTCCATGGCCTTGCGCAGGGCGGCCATAAACGCCGGTGGGGAGCCGCCGCTGCCCAACCCGGCGGCGACGATGCCGGGCACCCCGGCGCCGGCCAGAGCGTCGACCAACAGACCGTCGGCTCCGGCATAGGAGAAGGCGATGTCCACCCGGGGAAGCTCTGCCACATCCTCCAGGTCGAACTCGGTATCTTGAGTGTGGGCTTTGGTGGTCGTGCGGTAGAACACCACCTCTCCGTCCGAGTCGGCGTAACCCAGCAACCCCAACTGGTTGGAGCGGAAGGTTTCCAGGCGGTAGCTGTCGGTCTTGGTTACATCCCGGGCCGCCTGAATCTCGTTGTTCAGCACGGTGAGAACCCCGCGGCCCGCCGACTGGGGAGCCGCCGCGACCCGAATGCAGTCCATCAAGTTAACGTCCGTGTCGGTGCCCATGCCGGTGGGCGGGCGCATGGCGCCGGTTACCACCACCGGGTTCCGGCCCTTGACGGTCAGATTCAGGAAATAGGCCGTCTCCTCCAGGGTCGCCGTCCCGTGCGTAATGGCTACCCCAGCCGCCTCCGGGTCCTCTCGGAAGATGGTGTTGATCCTCTTGGCCAGGGCAAGCCAGTGAGACGGTCCCACTTCAGTGCTGCCCACGTTCAAGAATTGCTCGGCCCGTACCTCGGCCCACTCGTTGACTTCCGGCACCCGGTCCAGCAACTCCTGAATGGTAAGGTGTTTGTTATCGTAGCTATAGTTGATGTAATCGGTACGTTCCCGGCCCACAAATGAGATGCTGCCGCCGGTTCCGATCAGATAGACCCGCGGCCGTCTTTCTTCCGCCATGCCATTCCCCCAAGTCACGCTTATCCGCGCCCGGTCAATACCCAGTTGGCGTTGATCCCGGCGCGGGCAAGTATACGATATGTTGGTGCGGGCAGACAGCCCGGTTGCCGACCCGGTTGAACAGACCGGCAACTAGGACCGGTAACCCGCAGAATCTTCCGGAATTTGGCAGTTTATGTTATCCTCGATTCGAGTTCTCCACCGGCTCGTCGAGGCCGGAAAAAGGAGGTGAGAGCGGGTGTTTGCCCATTTGACCCTCAGAGTGATGGGCGCCGGGGGATTCGGCGTCCTGGGGTGGCGGCTGGGGGGGATAGTTTCGAAGATGTCTTCGGACGAAGAGCGTTTTCTGCCTTGGGGCCTGGCGCTGACCCTCGCCGGCGTTCCAGTTGGGGCATTTCTCGCCCCATACCTGACCATCAAGCCCTGGCGCAAGAGCACTGATTACATTAATTCCATTCCCGCACCCACCCTCGCGGCGGGTACCCTGGGGCTGCTGGTGGGTCTGATCATAGCTTCCCTGATATCCATTCCCCTGTTCACCCTGGACGGTTGGCTGGGATGGGCCGTACCGGTAATAGTGAGTCTGTCGATGGGAATCGCCGGGTTGTGGGTCGGTGCCCACCGGGCGCGGGATCTGCAGGCTATATTCCCCGCTCTGCAGTCCAACAGCGAGGTGCCACGGACCTCCCGGAATGGCAACATCCTGGTGGATACCAGCGCGATCATCGACGGGCGCATCGCCGACTTGAGCATCACCGGATTCCTGGAAGGCTCCTTTGTGGTGCCCCGCTTCATCCTGGACGAGCTACGGCACATCGCCGATTCCAACGACCCCTTGCGCCGCGCCCGGGGCCGCCGGGGCCTGGAGGTGCTGGGGCGCCTGCGCAAGGACGATACGGTGTCGATGGAAGTGCTGGACGTGGGCGTTCCCGAGGGCGAGGAGGTGGACTCCCGATTGGTCTCCCTGGCCCGGTCGATGAAGTCGCCCATCCTCACCACCGACTACAACCTTAATCGGGTGGCCGAGCTTCAGGGCGTTCAGGTGCTCAACGTCAACGAGCTGGCCAACGCCCTCAAGTCCATCGTGCTGCCCGGCGAAGAGATACGCGTCAACATAGTTCAGGAGGGCAAAGAAGCGGGACAGGGCGTGGCCTACCTGGACGACGGAACCATGGTGGTAGTGGAGGGGGGACGCCGTTATCTCAACACTTTCCACGACGTGGTTGTGACACGGGTGCTGCAGACCGCCGCCGGACGCATCATCTTCGCTCAGCCAAAAGCGGGCTAGCGCACACATGCCCCAGGCCTCCGGCCCCGGCCGGCTCCGGCATACCGGCAACAGAATAGGCGCTGTGGTGGTGGCTGCCGGCAACAGCACAAGAATGAAGGGTGTGGACAAGGTCTTTACGCCTCTTCTTGGCGTTCCGTTGGTGGCCTACAGCCTGGACCAGCTTGAGTGCTTCCCAGCCGTGGCGGAGATCGTCCTCGTGCTGAGTCCGGACTCTCTGGATCAGGGACAGGTACTTGTACACGATCGGGGCTACCGGAAGGTATCCGATGTCTGCGCCGGTGGGGAGCGCCGCCAGGACTCTGTGCGCTGCGGTCTGGAGCGATTGGCCGATTGCCGGTGGGTGATCGTCCACGATGGCGCCCGTCCTTGCCTGGACCAAGGGATACTGCAACGGGGGCTGACCGCCGTGCAAGAATGCGGCGCCGCGGTGGCCGGGGTTCCGGTGAAGGACACCATCAAGCAGGTCTCAGCTCAGGGACAGATCACGGGCACGCCGGACCGGGACACGCTCTGGGCGGCACAAACGCCCCAGATATTCGAGTATGACCTGCTGTGGGAAGCGCATCAGCGGTGCACCCAACCGTTTACCGACGACGCGGCCATGGTGGAGAGCCTGGGCCACCCGGTGAAGATGTTCCTCGGCTCCTACGAGAATCTCAAAGTGACCACACCCGAGGACTTGGCAGTCGCCGAAACGTTCCTGAAGACTCAGAGTTCTTTAGGAGGAGCGATGGGGAACCCTTTCTTGCAAGAAAGGGTTCCCCATACCCTTCCCAAAGAACCAAATCCTTAGATGTCTACCAGTATCGTCTCAGTCCTGCGGAGCGTCCTATTGGATGGCTGACACATCTCCGGCAGACTTCCGGGTAGGCATCGGATTTGACTCCCATCCCCTTACGCCGGGCCGCCCTCTGGTGCTGGGCGGCGTTACCATCCCATACCACCTGGGCCTGGCCGGGCACAGCGATGGCGACGT
>JADFJS010000122.1 GCA_022566155.1 Chloroflexota bacterium | reverse complement strand
TGGGACCAGGTGCAGGACGTGAACAGCAAGGGCGTGTTCCTGGGCATCCGCCAGGTCATCCCCGAGATGCGGAAAGCCGGCGGCGGTTCCATCATCAATATATCCTCCATATTCGGGCTGGTTGGCAGTCCCGGTGCTTCCGCCTACCATGCTTCCAAGGGAGCGGTGCGCCTGCTCACCAAGGCGACGGCGGTTCAGTACGCCGCCGAGGGGATCCGGTGCAACTCCGTGCACCCCGGCGCCATCGATACGCCCATGACGGAACGCCTTCGCAGCAGCCCTCAGAGAAGAGAGGAGGCTATCCGAGGCATACCCATCGGAAGGATCGGCACCACCGAGGATATCGCCTATGGGGTGCTGTTCCTGGCCTCGGACGAGTCATCATTCGTAACCGGCAGCGAGCTGGTCATAGACGGTGGGCAGACAGCCCAATAGCGCCGAAATTCCTGGTTTAAGATATACGGTCAACCCAGGCCAGCTAGGCGCGGAAGCAATCTTTAAGGAGACCCATGGCGGATTCAACAGCCGACGTAGTGATCATAGGCGGCGGCATCGCGGGCTGCGCCACCGCCTATAATCTCGCCAAGCTCAACGTCAAAGTGGTGATCGTCGAGAAGGGAAACATCGGGGATGAACAATCTGGCAGGGCCTGGGGCTTTGTGCGCCAGCAGGGCCGGGACCCCGTTGAGATGCCCATGATGATCGCCTGCAACAAGATCTGGCAGGGCCTGTCGCAAGAGCTGAACGCGGACTTGGAATGGGTGCAGGGGGGCAATCTGGCACTGGCCAAGGATGGGGAGAGCATCCAGCGTTTTGAGGAGTCGGTTGCCATATCGAGGCAGTTTGGATTGGACACCAGGCTGCTATCCAGGGATGAGGTGAGGAAGCTGATACCGTCAATGGAAGGCTCTTTCATCGGCGGCATGTATACGCCCGGGGACGGCCATGCCGAGCCGATAAAGACCACCACGGCATTTGCGCGCGCCGCTCAAGAGCACGGCGCTGAGATATACACCGGTTGCGCGGCTGAGGGTATAGAGATCACCGGCGGCAAGGTCAGCGCGGTCATAACCGAGCGGGGTATCATCAGGACCCCGGTCGTGGTCTGCGCCGCCGGGGCCTGGTCCAGCAAGATAGGGCGGATGGCGGGGCTATCGTTGCCCCAGCGGGTGGTGCGCGCCACGGTTGCCGAGACTCATCCCGTCCCTCCGGTCACCCAGATCGGCGTATGGGCGCCGGGGGTCTCCTTCAGACAGCGCCCAAATGGCAGCTTTTACATCGCCGGAGGCGGCGGCTCAGATTACGATGTAAACCTGGACACCTTCCGCCACCTCCGGCTGTTTCTACCCAACTATCTCAAGAACCGGGGGCTGTTCCGCATACGCGTCGGCGGCGAGCTGGTCAAGGACATCGGCCGACGCCTACCCGGATCACCGGCCAGAAAACACCCGTTTGCCCACTCGGTAGGCGTGGAGCCGAGGCCGAATCCCAAGACTGTGCAACGGACCCTCAAGAATTTCGTGGAGCAGTTCCCCTCCCTTTCCTCCATAGGCATCAAGAGAGTATGGGCCGGCCGTATCGATGCCACGCCCGACGCCGTGCCGGTGCTGGGCGCGGTGGACAAGCCCGAGGGGTTTCTGTTTGCCACTGGGTTCAGCGGCCACGGCTTCGCAATGGGGCCCATCGTTGGAATCATAATGTCTCAGCTCATCGTGAATGGTGAGTCGGAATTCGACATCCATCCCATGCGGTATAACCGTTTCAAAGAAGGCGACCTGGCAAAACCTAGAAACGTTTTGTAACGGCATCGAATTTTCAGCATAAACCCCAAAGCCCACAGAAGCGCGTCAGGGAGGTGCGTTTAGACATGGCGGACGTTTTCGAAACTCAAAGGCCGGCGGTGCGCGGCGTGACACACATGGTGGCCACGGGTCACTACCTTGCCTCGGCTGCGGGTTACCGTATCCTCGAAGATGGTGGCAACGCCACTGACGCGGGGATCGCGGCAGGCATGGTTCTGGGCGTTACGCTGCCCCAGTGGGTCAGCCTGGGTGGTGTGGCGCCCATCCTGATCTACTCCGCGGAGACGAACGAGGTCAAGTCCATAAGCGGCCTGGGGCGTTGGCCAAAAGCGGCCAACCTGGACCGCCTGGTGGAGCTAGGGAACGGCCAACCGCTGCCACCCATGCTGAGATGTATCACTCCTTCGGCGGTCGATGCCTGGATGACCGCCCTGGAGAACTTCGGGACCATGACCTTTGAGCAGGTATCGGCGCCGGCGGTGGAGATATGCGAGAAGGGATTCGTTGTTCAAGGGACGCTGGCCCACTTTCTTCCCGGCATGGCCGGCATGATTCAGGCGTCGCAAGGCCTCCAAGAGATCATGATGACTCAGGGCCGGCTCCTGGTGGAAGGCGACCTGATGGTGCAAAGCGTCCTGGCCAAAACACTGGGGCGGATAGCCGAGGTTGAGCGCGGCGCCTCCCACAAGGGCCGGGAACAGGCGATCAGGGCAGCCAGGGACTTCTTCTACAAGGGCGATATCGCCAGAGAGATGGCCAAGTATTCCCAGGAGAATGGCGGACTCATCGGCTACGAGGACATTGCGGAATTCAGCGTAAAGATTGAATCCCCGTACATGACCCAATACAAAGATTACGAGGTATATTCCTGTGGCCCCTGGTGCCAGGGTCCCGCGCTGTTGGAGGTACTGAACATTCTCGACGGCGTGGACGTACGGAGCATGGGGCACAACTCCACCGCCTACGTTCACACCATTGCCGAAGCCGTCAAGCTGGCCTTCTCGGACCGGCACTACTACTTCGGCGACCCTGATTTTGTGCCCGTGCCCATGGAAGGGCTGCTTTCCAAAGAGTACGCCCGGGACCGGCGCGCCGGCCTCGACATGGAAACGGCATGTCCGGAGATGCCCGAGCCGGGCGACCCCTTCAAGTATCAGTCCGGGCCACGCCCCAGCTTTGAGCTTGCCCGGAAGCCGGTCCCCAAGTCGGCGGCTTCCCGGCCCCAGGACACCAGCTACGTGTCGGTGGTGGACCGGTGGGGCAACGCCTTCTCCGCCACCCCCAGCGACGGCTACCAGAACTTCGTGCCTAGCCTGGGCCTGAGTATGTCTGCCAGGGGAGGCCAATCATGGCTTGAGCCCGATCACCCCTCGCGGGTCGAACCGGGAAAGAGGCCCCGCCTGACGCCCAGTCCTTCCATGGCGCTGAAGAATGGTAAGCTGTTCATGGCATTCGGCACGCCGGGGTTGGACGTGCAGATACAGGCGATGACCCAGCTATTTCTCAATATAGTCGAGTTTGGCATGGACCCTCAGCTTGCGGTGGAGCAGCCACGGTTCGCCAGCTTCAGCTTCCCGCTGACGGGCATGTCGGGGATCTACGAACCGGGCATGCTGCGCTGTGAACCAGGTATCGGCGCTCAAGCCATGAGCGAATTGAATGCACGGGGCCATAAGGTGGAAGACTGGGGCAGGCGGAATTATGAAGCCGGCGGCCTTTGCGCCATCGTGGTGGACCATGAGCGGGGGTCGCTGACCGCCGGAGCGGATTACCGGCGGGAGTGCTACGCCATAGGCCGCTAAGCCGCAAGACGGGCATCGTGGTGATAGGAGGATCGATGAGCTACGAGACATTGCAACTGGAAAGGACCGGCCACGTGGCCGTTCTGACGCTGAACCGGCCGGAGAAACTGAACGCCATAGACCAACAGCTAACGCGCGAGTTTCACCAAGCGCTGGATGAACTGGAGGGCGAGTTCCCGGACATCCGGGTGCTGATCCTCACCGGCGCGGGCCGGGGCTTCTGCTCCGGCGCGGACGTGGGCGGACAGGCCGAGGGCCTATCCAGACCACCAAGCCAGGGATCTGAGCAACGGAGTACCGATGCCGCCTTCGCGGAAAGTATCCTGGCCCTGGGACCTCACCTGCCACGGCTGCCCCAGCCCGTCATCGCGGCGATAAACGGGGTGGCGGCGGGCGCCGGCCTGTCCATCGCTCTGGCCAGCGACATCCGTATCGCCTCAGAACAGGCCCGGTTCTCATCCATCTTCGTCAAGCGGTCCTTGGTGCCGGACAACGGCGCTTCCTACTTATTGCCTGCCCTGGCCGGTGCCGGGGTGGCTTCGGAGATGGCCCTCACCGGCCGGATCTACGATGCCCAGTGGGCACTGCAGAAGGGCCTGGTCAACAAGGTGGTCCCGGCGGACCAACTGATGGAAGAAGCCAGGTCGATGGCCGAGGAGATCGCCTCAAACCCGCCCCTGGCCGTCCGGTCCACCAAGCAGCTCCTCATCAGCCACATGCCCGAAATGTACCGCGTCGCCAGGGAGGAACACGAGGCCAACGCACCGTCCAACGGCAGCGAAGACCGTCGGGAAGCGGTCCTTTCCTTCATCGAGAAGCGCGAGCCCGTGTACAAGGGTAGATGACCCCACGCGGAACATGATCGCGTCATCCGTCGTTCCCGGCCCCAGTCGATCACCCGCCCAAGGATAGCGATGGCCTACAATGAGGAACTAGCCGACCGGATCCGAATTTCCCTTGACGGCCAAGAGGGAGTCGTGGAGAGAAAGATGTTCGGCGGCGTGGCGTTCACGATCCATGGGAATATGTGCTGCGGCGTGGTCAATGACAACCTGATGGTCCGCGGCGGACCCGATCGCCTCCAAGCCTCCTTGGCCCTGCCCCACGCCCGGCCCATGGATTTTACGGGGCGGCCCATGAAGGGGTTCGTGTATGTCGGGCCCGAGGGGCTCAGCGACGATGGCGCCCTCTCGGGATGGGTCGAACGAGGGGTAACGTTCGCCCAGTCCCTCCCAAAGAAATAGACCGATTCCCGGCTCATAACGCAATCAGCGGGTGTGAGCCGGCCAGATCCCCCTTCACACCAGGGGGATGTCTGTTTTATCTAACTTGGCAGTCCGTCTACCGGCCGTTTCCAGGTGACGATGTGCGCCGTCAACCGGAGTACGGCCTGAGCCTGGCCTAGCCGAAAACGGAGGTCCGTTCTCCTTGGAACCACAGCCTCGCGCGGGTTCGCCGGTCGCTGCTGTCCTCCGAAACGCCGATTTCCGGCTCATCTGGTGGGTGGGCAGCCTGCATGAATTCGCCCGCCGCATGGAGCTGCTGGTCCTGAGCTGGCTGATCCTGCAGGTAACCGACTCCTACTTCCAACTGGGCTTGATCCTGGTTTTCAACAACCTGCCCAGGCCTATCCTTTCCTTGTTCTCGGGGATCCTGGCAGACCGGGCCAACCGCCACCACATCCTGTTCGTGGCACAATTGGTGAACACGTTGACGGTGGCAATCGTCCTGGCGGTCATAGCGATCGACATCGAGCTTCTCAAACCCTGGCACGTTTTCCTGGCCATTGCCATTCAGGGCGCCACCCGAGCCGTAGAGGACCCCTCCCGCCGGACCGCCATCATGGACATCGTTGGCGAAAGAAGGCTGGTCAACGCCCTTTCTCTGGATGTGATCAGTAATACCGCCGGCAAGATGGCCGGCCCCATCTTGGGCGGCATACTGCTGGACACGGTGGATTTCTCGGGGGCATATGCCGTCGTGCTGGCGGTGCATACGGTCAACCTGGGCATGATAGCCCGGCTACGGATCCCCCGCCAGCAAACCGGCCGCCTGGAGACGCCCGTCTTGCGTAGCCTGGGCGTGGCGATAGCCTATGCGGCCCATAGCCCCATGCTTGTGGGAATGCTCTACGTTACCATCGTGATGAACGCCGTGGCATTCCCGGTCCAACAGTTCATCCCGGCAATCGGGCGGGACCATCTGGGAGTGGGGGCAACCCTGGTTGGCCTTCTGGTCGCGGCCGATGGCTTTGGGCAACTCGCCGGCGCCGGATTGATGTCGGTAACCAGCGGGGTCCGTTACCACGGCCGCGTATTCGTGGCCGGGTCGGTGGCGGTAATGGTGCTGACGGTCCTTTTCGTCTGGTCACCCTGGTATTCTCTGGCCTTCGCGATCCTAGCAGTTGGAGGATTGGGGCAGTCGGGGTTCAGCACCATGCAGAGCGCCATCACCATGCTGGCGGCGCCACAGGGGATGCGGGGCCGGATGATGGGATTGCTCAGTTTCTGCATCGGCGTCGGCACGCCACTGGGTGGGTGGA
>JADFJS010000121.1 GCA_022566155.1 Chloroflexota bacterium | reverse complement strand
GCGTTGTGCCAATCGCTGAAACTGCCGTCCGGGGAGCTGCGGAAGTTCATGTTAGCGCCGGCCTCAAGGGATACGGTCTCGGTCTCTCCCGCCGGCACGTTGAGGTCCTCGAAGTGGGCTTGACCATCATCACCGGTGTATAAGCGAATAATCATTCGACCTCCATCAGTTACTAAGAACCACGTCAGATACTAAGGACCACATCTACGAGGGCGATCTTACCCTCGTTTACCGCGGCCAGGCCGTTCTTCAGGGCCTGCTTCAGCTTCGATGGGTCTTCCACTCGCTCGCCGTACCCGTTAAAAGGGTCCACAAGCTTGGCGTAGTCTGGTCCGGGAATGTGAACTCCGTGGTATATACCAGAGGAGGCAGCGGCGCCGTCGGGGTAGAAATGGAGGTGGTTGCTGCGCATGGCCTCGTAGTTACCGTTGTTGAACACGATGGTCAGGAAGGGTAGGTTCGCCTCTCCCGCGACCCCGAAGCTCTGCACAACCGGGTTGTAGAGCAACCCCCCATCTCCCATGAGGGCCACCACCGGCTGCTGACGTCTGGCCAGCTTGGCGCCCAGGGCCAACCCCAACCCCTGTCCCAACCCACCGCTGGGGTGCAGGTAGCTATGGGGCTTCTCCCAGTTGACGTGGCGTGTGATCGCTGTTCGGTGGGACGTGGTCTCTTCCACGTAGATCGTATCCTCGGGCATCACCTCGCTCAAAGCGGTGCAAAGCCAGACCGGGTCGATGGGCTGCTTGGACTCGGCGGCTTTTTCCGCGTCGCGATAGCCTGCCTGTAGCTTATTGTGCTCGGCTTCCCACCGCGCCCTCCGATCGTTTATCTTGCCCTCGCCGCCGGCTCCATCGGACTTCAGCGCTTCCACCAGCAGAGCCAGCGCGATCGTCAGGTCTCCTTCAACGTACAGGTCGGCCTGAAGGTTCTGGTAGACCATCTGCCCCTTGAGGGGAGATTCTCCCATGGCTACTACAGTGGCATTGGCAGGGCCGGCGCTGGGTGGATACCAGGGAGCCCTGCTACCCACGATCAGCACCAGATCGGCCTGGTTCAGATACGGTCCGGAGTTAAAGCCCAGATGCAGGGGGTGGCTCTTGGGGAAGTTGGAGTAGATGGGGGCGCTCTCCACCACGGGTATGGCCAATAGCTCCGCCAGTTTGACCAGATTGGCAAAACCCTCGGGCTCCCTTCCCGCGGACTCGGTTATGATGAGGGGGTTGCTACTTCGGGATAGCAGCTCGGCTAGCTCGCTTATCGACTCCGGGGTTGGTTGAGTCTTGGGTGCGGCGGCGACTTTGCGGATCTTTGCCGGTGGGGTCCAATCATGGACCATGGTCTCGATGGGAACGTCCAGGAAGGTTGGTCCCTTCGGCACCCTTTGGGCCATCTCGCCCGCCCGAACCAGCTGTTCATAAAGGGTATAGGGACTGGTGGCCTGGCCGCTCCACTTGGTGAATGGGTCGACGAACCGGTTGGGGCCGCCGACGACGCTCAAGTTTCGGTACCACTGCCCCTGCGGGTCGAAGTTTGGATCCTCGCCGTAGCTGTTGGCTTCGCCGGAGCATATGAGTACCGGAACTTCTCCCAGGTATGCGCCGTGTATACCGATGCCTCCTTGCAGCAGGCCCACGCCGGCATGGAGCAAGACGGCCTGGAGCTTGCCCGTTATCCTGGTGTATCCAACCGCCATATTGACGGCCAAAGTCTCATGCCAGCAGTTTATGTAGGTGGGGCCGTCCACCTCATTGATACGCTGCCGGGCCAGGGCCTCCCACACTGGGGACCACTCGGATCCCGGAGAGGAGATGATGTAGTCGATGTCCAGGTTTCGGAAGGCTTCCAGGATCGCTTCTCCGCCGTCGTTAACTTGAGTCAATGGTAGTTCCCTCCTCAGCCCGTATATCCGGTATTGTTTGACACATGGACCGTGCCGGTCATCGAGCCTATCGCTGATTGCTCAGACCGCCTGCCAGTACCGCCGGCCAGATTCTCTGATAACGCGGCCGAAACCGCTGTGATGACAGATGGCGATGGTGGCGTTTTCCGACTCAGCCCGGTCCAGCATCCGCTGCCGGGTCTGGCCGGCCTGGTCCGGGTCTGTATCGTAATGGAACACCCAGCCGGTCTCGGTCACCTGGGCCGGGCCGTGGAACACGTCTCCCATGATGAATGCCCTTTCGCCGCCGGAATCGACGACTAGGCTCATCGACCCTGGGGTGTGGCCCGGAGTGGGAATGGCGGTCAGCTCGCCGGTAAGTTTCGTCTCGCCGGACACCAGGTCTAGGACGCCCATCCGGCGCAGCGGTGCCACCGTCTCGGCCCACCAGCTATAACCAAAGATCTCCGAGTCCCGGGGCGTGTCGAATGCAGCCCAGTCGGCCTCGTGAGCCACGTAGCGGGCATTGGGGAAGGTGGGCGACTCATTGCCCCCATCCCGGGTGACGTTCCAGCCTACGTGGTCGGGATGCAGATGGGTCAAGAATACGATGTCGATGTCACCGGCCTGGAATCCGGCCGCCTCTAGCTCGGCCAACAGCACACCATCGACGCCGCCGCCCACATTAGTCACCGTGCCGGGGTTGGAACTGGCATTGCCGAGGCCCGTGTCGATGAGCAACGTCCGGCCTTGAGAGCGGATCAGATAGCACTCAAAGTGGACCCTCAAGCTGTCGGACCCGGTGTACGCATCGGGGTATCGTTTCAGATAAGGTGCCCAGGCCTCTAGCGGAACGTCTGGGAAAAACCGTTGAAAAGGCCCCGATACTTCTCCATCGTGGAGGACCGAGATCTCAACGTTGCCAATGTTCAATGTTGGGTGCGGCATATCGAATATCCCAACGCGCCGCCGGTCAGCGGGATTATATGAGTGACCCCGGATATGCTTGCCGTGTCTATGTGAATGGGGATGTGCCGCCAAAAAGCCTAGAGATCAAGTGGGTGGAGTTGCCAGACGCCACGGCCTTTCCAGCCTTCCTATGGCTGGCTCCATGTTAGGTTGACGCCTTGCGGGTGTCAATGGATTGTGTCAGCTCGAACGAACTTGGCCGTCAGACCGCGTCAAGTCGAGGAGGAGCGTGCATCGTAGTCGCACTTCTTCGAGATGCATCATGTGGTACCTAGTCAACTTGAATCAAGAAGTGTCATTGCGAGGCCCGACGGAGGAGGGCCGTGGCAATCTGGGGTGGGATTGATGTTAGCTGTCCCTACCGAGATTGCTTCGCTCCGCTCGCAATGACATAGTGTTAAATACGAGTTGACTGAGCACCAGCGGTCAGCGTCTATAATTGACGTGGTCCGGACCGGCTGATCTCCGGGTAGCAGTTTAGGGTAAACTTTAGCGGGACGATTTCGGATCGCTCACCGCCACGGAAGCGGTAAAAAATCCAATCATCGGAAGAGTGTATCAGCGGCCGTGGGAAGGTACCCGGGGATCGATCCTGAAGAAGCAAAGAGGTAGCAGATGGCAGTTGTTGCTTTAAACGTAAAAACTAGACAGCCCTATGCCCAGGGGGAAGAATTCGGCCCGGTAGGCGCCTATGAGCAGCTAGACGGCACCGTTCAATTTGCCGTCGACCCGGACCATCCCGGCAATGGTCTGATCACCGATCTGAAACTGGCGCCCACGGATGATACCGGCCGGGTGACCTTCGCCGCCGACTTCCGCATTATCAAACCGGTGTCACTGGAGCGCGGCAACCGCCGCCTACTTTTGGATGTGTTGAACCGGGGCAAACCGTTGGCCTTGGGCATGTTCAATAACTCTCCGGCGGCAGACCCACTCACCGAGCCCTGGCAGCCGGGCAACGGCTTTTTGATGCGCCAGGGTTACACGGTGGTATGGTGCGGCTGGCAGCACGATGTGCCGCCGGTTCCAGGCCTGCTGGGCATACGTGTCCCTGAGGCGGTAAGCGACGACGGCGCGATATCCGGCAGGGTGTCCATCACCTTCCAGCCCACCGCGCCCGTTCAGGTGCAGATGCTGTCCGACCGGATGCACCGCCCATATCCCAGCAACAATCTGGAGAGCTGGGATGATGTGCTTACGGTGCAGGACCACGAGGAAGCGCCACCCCAGAATATCCCCCGTGACCAGTGGAGCTTCGCCCGCCTGGAGAACGGACGGGTTACGCCCGACGCATCCCACATCTACATGGGTTCCGGGTTCCAAGCGGGCAAGATATACCGGTTGCTATATTCAACCAGCGGGGCACCGGTTGTAGGATTGGGGCTACTGGCAACCAGGGACTTCGTTTCTTTCCTGAGATTCGGGACCGGCTCGGAGGGTAATCCATGCCACGATGAACTGGAATACGCCTACGCCTTCGGCGAATCCCAGAGCGGCAGGTTCCTGCGCCACTTCCTTTACCTGGCGTTGAACCAGGACGAGGAAGACCGCACGGTTTTCGACGGACTTATCCCGCATATAGCCGGCGCGCGGCGCGGCGAGTTCAACCAGCGGTTCGGGCAGCCTTCATCCACGGGTCTGCTCAGTTCTAGCAACCTGTTTCCATTTGCCGATACGGAACAGACCGACCCGGAAACCGGACGCACCGATGGTCTGCTGTCCCGGTTGGCCGCCCGCGGCAAAGTTCCCAAGATATTCTTTACAAATTCAGCCTGTGAGTACTGGCGGGGAGACGCGTCGCTGACCCACGTCAGCCTGGAAGGGGAACGGGACCTGTCGCCGCCGGAGCCGGTCCGTATCTACTACTTTGCGGGTACACAGCACGCTTCCGGGACTTTTCCACCAACGGATACAAACGCGGCCAGAGGCGTACGCGGGCAGCAGCAGTTCAACTGGGTTGACTACCGTCCGCTGCTCCGTACCGCCCTGGTTAATCTGGACCGTTGGGTCACTTCGGGCGAGGCTCCGCCGCCAAGCCGCTATCCACGCATCGACGACGGTACGGCCGTCCCGGCGGAAAGCGTCGCCGCGGCATTTTCGTTGATTCCCGGAATGAACTTTCCCGAGCACCCTTCCCATCTCTCCAGGCTAGACTTTGGTCCCGAGGACGGAATCGCCAGCCGGGTTCCGCCTATCGTGGGGAAACCCTACGTGAACCTGGTCTCGGCCGTGGACCGGGATGGCAACGAACTGGGAGGTATCCTGCTACCCGACCTCACCACGCCATTGGGGACTCACACCGGCTGGAACCTGCGCCACGCCGATATCGGTGGAACAGGTCAAACCCTCGGCACGCTGGGTTCCACCGTGCCTTTCCCGGTTACAAAGTCCCAGCGAGAAGCCTCGGGCGACCCCCGTCCTTCGATAGAAGAGCGTTACCCTTCCAGGGAAGACTACCTGGGCCGGGTGCGGAAGGCGGCACAAGCCCTGGCCGGCGAGAGATACCTCTTGGCGGATGAAGTAGAGCCGCTGGTAGACCAGGCGGCCCAACGCTATGACCTGCTATATCAACAAGTCCCACAGGCCCAGGCCGCGGCCGACGATTAAACGCCGCACGAGCGCTGAGCTGGCTAGAGACGCCGGAGCCGTCAAACCATTCGCGTCATGAGGTGATTGGCCAGGCCGAACATGCAAACCGTCAATGTTTTAGTGATGGCGCCCAATTTAGGGCGTGACCTATCTTTCATTACCGATGTGGCTCCCAATGTACGAGTCCTGGATGGCAACGCCGCCTTCGCCGCGGAGTTGGTGGCAGAAGGTTCCCGTACCATCGCCGGAGAGCCTGCATCTGGGACTTTGCCACCCCTTGAAGAACGGAACGCCCTCTTAGCGCAAGCCGACGTGCTCTTGATGAGCTACCCGGTGTTGAAGAATATAGCGTCCCGCGCCCCGAGGCTCCAGTGGATGCACCACACTCAGGCAGGTGTCTCCAATATCTGGCGCTCCGACATCTGGGATTCCCAAATCACCCTTACCTCCAGTCGCGGCTTCGTCGCCCCAACCTCGATCGCCCAGTACGTCATCAGCGGCGCGCTTTTCTTCGGCCGTGGCCTCTACGACGCCTATCTGGACAAGCAAACCGGTGAACTGGACCGCTCACACTACCAGACGACGCTACTTGAGAGTACCACCATGGGGATCGTCGGCCTGGGCGGGATAGGTCAAGAGGTGGCCCGCCTGGCACGGGCACTGTCCATGCGGGTGGTCGCCACGCGCCGCTCCGTGATGTCCGCTCCAAAGCACGTC
>JADFJS010000120.1 GCA_022566155.1 Chloroflexota bacterium | reverse complement strand
TCCGTATCACCGAGGGACGGCCGTCGAGGTGTAATTCACCGGAGATCGCCGTAGTCCGGACCACTGCGTCGTTAGGTAAGGGGAGTCTCGATATTTGTTCCTCGACGGTGAATGTGGCTTCGGATCCTTCGCCGATCAGAAATGTGATATTCTCCACGTCCCCCGTTTTCCGCTGCTCCATGGGCACCAGCGCCGCTGCCGGAGTGTTCATCGGCGTTGAACCATCCGCGCCGGGGGTAGTCGACGGTGGTGTCTGCGGCGCCGCCGTGGATGTGGCGGCCGGTGTGGTCCTTGTCGTTGCTCCGGTGGCCGGGGTTCCCGACGATGCACAAGCTGATATCAGGAAAGCAATAACTAGACATAACAAGCCCAAGGCCTTCCTGCTAACACCGAGCTTGAAGAGCTTACGCATTCCCAAGAAGTCTCCCCAATCATTTTTATTCCAGGACTGGGTTAGGGTTCGCCTCGTTCATCTTTGGCCAATGGCAGCTCAAATATGAACCGGCTGCCCTGGCCCTGGGTGCTTTCGGCATAGATAGCGCCCCCATGGGCCTCGACCAGCTTTTTGGCGATGGTCAATCCCAGGCCAACGCCGCCGGTGGCCCGGGAGCGGGAAGGATCGACCCGGTAAAAACGTTCAAACACCAGCGCTACGTCCTCCGGCGCGATGCCTTCGCCCGAGTCTTCCACGGTGACCCTGGCGTTGCCGGCGGGGGTAGCCTCCACGGACACCCGTACCGCGCCTCCTCTGGGAGTGTGCTGAACGGCGTTTTCCAGTAGATTCCCCACTACTTGGGCAATGCGAGTGCGGTCCAAAATCACCAGAGGCAGGCCGGGAGAGACCTGGAGGCTGACCTCCACATCCCTGGCGCCGGCCCGGGCTCGAAAGGCTTCCACCGACCGGCTGAGCACATCTTCCAGAGAGTTTGGTTCGAGGTTCAGGTCTAGGGCGCCTCCCTCCGCCTGTGCTAGAAGCCTCAGATCTTCCACCAAACGGGCCAGGTGCACCACTTGTTGATGTATGGTATCCAGGGTGTCGGCATCCGGTTGCAACAGACCGTCTTTGAGGGCTTCCAGGTAGCCTTGGATGTTGGAAAGGGGCGTACGCAGCTCGTGGGCAATGTCGGCAACCAGGACGCGGCGCTGCTCCTCGGCCCTTTGCAGGCTCTCTGCCATAGCGTTGAAGGAGTGGGCCAGGTCACTGATCTCCCGTGGACCGGATGTGGACACCCTTTGCGATAGGTCACCGCTACCCAGGCGTCTTGACGCCGATCCCAGGGCCTGTATGGGGGACAGCATGCGCCGGGACACAAAGCCGACCATCAGGATTCCCAGGGCGCCGGCGGCCAGGCCCGTCCACAGAAGGTAACCCTTGACCGCGGATGCCAGCCGCGACGCCGGTGGCTCACGAATAATTTCCGGGGCAGTATCGGAGGCGACCACGAATGAACCCACTTCCCTTTCGTTGATTACGATGGGGAAGAAGTGGTTGTCAGCCTGAGTTCCTAGCAAGGGGATGCCAGACTGCCGGTGGGAATCCCCAACTATTCTGCCTGTTGGGTCCCGGACAACGATGCGGCGGCCGGACAGGGGTCCGGCTCGCTCCAGGGCCAACTGAAGGTCATTCCATCCCTGCCGCTCCGAGTAGAACCGGGAAACCAATTGCCGGATTCGTGCCTCGCTGACCTCGTTGCGCCGGTTTTCAAAAGACTCGACTTCCCTTTCGGCGGCCAGCCCCACGTAGAAACTGACGCCGCCCAGAGTCAGGACGAGTACCAGAGCAAAGCCGGCAATCAGCCGGAATTGAAGACTGGAAAACCAATTACGCATCTTCGAGCTTGTAACCCACCCCATATACTGTATGGATGTAGCGCTGGTTCGGGCACGCCGCCTCGAGCTTGCGGCGCAGGCTGGATATGTGAACGTCCACGGTCCGGTCGAAGCCCTCGAAATCGTAGCCGAAGACCCGATCGATTATCTGGTCCCTGGTGAAGATCAGGCCCGGCTCCCGTATCATCAAGACCAACATGCGGAACTCGGTGGGAGTAAGGCGCACCGGAGTATCGCCGATGTGGACGGTGCGCCGCGGCCGGTTCACCACGATCTTGCCGTAGGTCAGCTCCACCGGGCCGGACTCGACCACGTCACGGGCGCTGCGGCGGAGGACGGCTCGGATCCTGGCAGCCAACTCTCTGGGGCTGAAGGGTTTGGTCACATAGTCGTCGGCCCCCAGGTCCAGTCCGGCCAGGCGGTCCTCCTCCTCCACCCGGGCGGTTAGCATCACGATAGGGACCTCCGACTCCTCCCTGAGAAGGCGGCAGATCTCGATGCCATCCATGCCGGGGAGCATGAGGTCCAACACCACCAGATCGGGGTGAGCTTCCCTGGCCAAGCGCAGGCCTTCCAGACCATCGGTGGCGGATATGACCTGGTGGCCGTCTCGGCGCAGGTAAAGTTGCACGACTTCGATCGTATGCGGGTCATCCTCTACTATCAGGACTGTGCTTGCCACTCTTGTCCCTCGCCTGTTCTATTATTGTCGTCCATGGGTCCAGGCCGGGAGCGGGTTCAACCCGCTCCCGGCCCAGATGCTCAGTAGGAAGTGGTGCTTCCACTAGAATCCGAAGGCGGCGCTTCTGGGTAGGCGTGGAATTGCCCGAAGCGGCCCCCGAAAGACCCGAAGGAACCTCTTCCTTGGAAGCCGTGACCTCCGCCCCTTTTCCCAAAGCCGAAGGACGCGCCGTCTGCGTGGTCCGGCCGAGACTCGTACCATTCGCGCAGCTCGTCCGCCTGCTCCTGGTCCAGGTGGCCCATCTCAACCAGCTTCTGCAATTTCATCTCAAATCTCTCGTCTTTGATTGCTGTGCGCGCTTCCTTGAGTGCATCCTGGACCACATCCACCTCCAGGTTCACTCCATCTTCCAGGTTCAAGATCGTGGTTACGCGGCTGGCCATGGATTCCCTGGATGAGTCATCCTGCGTCCCTCCATCATGGGCCATGACAACTCCTCCGGTAACCATTGCTGCCATAACTCCGGTGATCGCCAGAATAATTATCTTTCGTTTGGTCAGCATCTAATCCTCCTATAATAACGGCTTGTGCCCCTTATGTTCGCTGGCCAGGCAAGACTAACTGTAGCGGTAAAGTTTAAAGAAAGTTTGAAGGAAAGCGTATCCTATGTGGATGTTGTAAATGCGAGTGGGCTGGAATCCCCCGTGGTGCCTGTATCCCTCCACCGGCGCAGGGCGTAGGCCCGCTTCAGGTTCCCCAGCGTGTAGAGACTGAGGCACAGGCCCAACAGCACCTCCGGCACTTCCGAGCCTTGGGGCGCGTGATTCCAGTAGGTCATCAAGAGCAACACCGGGTTGACCGCGTTCCAATACCCGCCTACCCGCCAAATGAGTATCATAACCAGCGCCGGCGCCAACACCAATGAAGGCAGCAGAAAATCTGCGCTGGACACCTTGCCGCTATGATGCCAGACTGCCCGGAGAGCGGCTCCGGCCAGGGCTATAACGCCGCCCCAGAAGAGCATGACGTAGACGGTGTCGGCGCCGACGCTCAGGTTATGCAGAGTGGTCTCACGCTGTACATTGACTTCCATTAGTATGGCGGGGGTTCCCCAACCGAACAACCGCTGGCCCCAACTCAGTTCCTCCATGGCCCCCAGGAAGAATACTACGCCAAGCAGTAGCTGTAGCCAGAACAGGTTGCGGTGGCGCAGACCGTGGAGCAGCCACGCCGTGGCGCCCGCCATCCCGGCGGCGGCCAGGTAGGTGGCCACTGACCACCACTCGCTGACACCGTCCTCGCCCTCGAGCCAGTCGATCTCTTCATAGACGGTCAATGTCCAATGCGTCGCCAGACTGAAAACCAGTACGGAGGCCAGTGCGGCGAAAAATGGCAGCCCGTATCGGTCGGATGAGAAAGGCAGGGGGCTAAAAAAACGATCGGGGATCCGGGAGATCCAGGCCATCAGGTGATGTCGAATCCGGGAGAACCACAAGGGGATCGTAACGGACGAAACTATTATGCCGGCCCGGCCCCAGATCTGCGCCCCATCATGGAGGGTCCGCACCCGGCTCTCCGGCAGTGGATCGTCATCCGGCTGAAACGCTTCCGCCAGCCACACCAGAGATTCGAGCAACCACTCCGGCAACACCAACAGAAACGCGCCGATCACCAGGCCAAATATACCGGCGAAGGCCCACAATGATGGAACGCGGCGGGTAAGGCCGATGAGCGGTGTGGAGGGTGAAGGTGTGGTGGACATGCCGGCCGGGGTTGTAACGGCCGCGGGCTACTGGTAGAGCTTGCGAGGGCCGACGGTTTTTAGATACCCTTCGTAGTTGCGGCGGGTCTCCTGCACCGAGTCGCCCCCAAATTTCTCCATAAAGGCGTCGACCAGGACCAGGGCGACCATGGCCTCGCCGATGACTCCCGCCGGAGGCACCTGGCAAACGTCGGATCGCTCATAGTGGGCTTGCACTATCTCACCGGTGTCCAGGTCCACCGACGGCAGCGGATTTGTCATGGTGGCGATGGGTTTGATGGCAAATCGGGCTACCAGGGGCATGCCGTCGGTCATTCCTCCTTCGGTGCCGCCCATCCGGTTGGTCTTCCGCTGCCATGGGTGGTCGGGGTCGGTGACCGGCTCTATCACGTCCTGCACCTGGGAACCGCGTTGATTGACGATGTCCCAGCCGGGTCCGATGGATACGGCCTTGACCGCGTTGATGGACATCAGGGCTTGCGCAACCCGTCCATCGATCTTGCGGTCCCAGTGGACGTGAGAGCCCAGTCCGATGGGCACATTTTCCGCGATCACTTCCACGGTGCCGCCGGTGGTGTCTCCGGCCTCTTTGGCCGCGTCGATCTCGGCCACCATCCGTTCTGCCGCCTCGGGGTCGGCGCAACGCACCGGAGAGTCCTCGACTGCCTGCCAGTCGATGGTATCGGCTTCTTGAGGGCTGGCAAACACGCCTCCGATGGAGATGACGTGGCTGCGCATGCGGATACCGAACTCTTCCAACAACCGCATGGCCACGGCGCCCGCGGCTACCCTGGCGGCGGTCTCGCGGGCGCTGGCCCGTTCCAACACGTTGCGTACGTCGTCAAAGCCATACTTCATGGCGCCAGGCAGGTCGGCATGACCGGGGCGGATCCGGGTTATCCGCCGGCCTTTCCAATCCGGGTCCGGGTTGTCCACGGGCTCCACTGCCATGGCTTCCCGCCAGTTGGCCCAGTCCTTGTTCTCCAGGGTCATGCCTATGGGGCTGCCCAGCGTCTGGCCGTGTCTGACGCCGGACATGATATGGGCATGGTCTTGCTCGATGAGCATCCGCCCGCCCCGGCCGTAGCCCTTCTGCCTGCGGGCCAGATGGGTGGCGATATATTCCTCGCCCAGGGGCAGTCCCGCCGGGATGCCCTCCACGATTATTATCAATCCCTCGCCGTGGGACTCGCCCGCTGTGAACCACCTGACCATCTAAGACTGCCTCTGGAACCGAATGGATTGGAATTCTTTCAGATCGCTAGCGTGACTCCATGGCACGAGTTGCCGCTTCCAGCATGACCGGCACCGGGGCCGGCTGGCCGGTCCACATCTCGAAGGAAGCCGCGCCCTGGTACACCAGCATGTGGATCCCGCCCAAGACCTGGGCGCCCGCTTGAGCCGCCAGCCGTAGCAGTGGCGTTTCCTTGGGATTATACACCAGGTCATTGACCAGCGCCGTGGGCGGGATCTGCCGCCGACTGAGAGGCGTGGCCTGTTCATCGGGGCCGTGGGCCATGCCCAGCGTGGTGCAATTTACGATCAGGTCCGCCGATGCGGCCTCACCGTCCAGCGCGCTTCCGGCCAAAGGAATGGCCAGCGCGCTCACGCCACCGTCTTGGGCTATCTGCACCAACCTCTCGGCTCTACTCAGCGTTCGATTGGCAACGGTGAGGTGGCCAACGCCATCCCGCACCAGGGCCAGAACCACGCCTCGGGCTGCGCCGCCGGCCCCCAATACCAGGGCCCGGCGTCCCTGGGGAGCGAAGCCGTTGACCTCCAACAGCGCCCGCAGAAAGCCCAATCCGTCGGTATTGTAGCCGGTCAGGCGGCCCTCCCGGTTGACGATGGTATTTACCGCCCCCGCGGTCGTGGCCCACTGGTCTACTTCATCTAGGTAGGG
>JADFJS010000119.1 GCA_022566155.1 Chloroflexota bacterium | reverse complement strand
CTGTACCAGGCCGGGAGCGGCTCCGAGGCCGCGCTGGCTGCGTGTGTACGCCCGGAGTACGCTGAATCCGGGCAACCTTAGAGTCGACTTGACAGTGACTGTACGAGGGACTTACGATTTCTATTGGCCGAGCGGTGATTCCGGCCATGTGGAACGAGGCCACCGGGGGGATATAGCTCAGTTGGGAGAGCGCGGCGTTCGCAATGCCGAGGCCGAGGGTTCGAGTCCCTCTATCTCCACCAAATGCCCCTGTAGCTCAGCGGATAGAGCGGCGGCGTCCTAAGTCGCGCGTCGGGGGTTCGACTCCCTCCAGGGGTACCAAATATCCTTTCGCAGGAGCGTAGCTCAGCTTGGTAGAGCGCTGGTCTCCAAAACCAGTGGCCGGGGGTTCGAATCCTCCCGCTCCTGCCAAAATTCGTAGCCGGAAGAGGATACGAAGCCATGGATGCGTCCTGGCTTGTATTAGCCTATAATGGCGGTGCTCGGTTGTGCGTGATCTCCGGTAAGCTGTCACTGAGCGCGCAATCAACTTCAACGCCCAGGCGTTGAGTATAACTGTCAAAGAGGTGGGGTGGTGGTGAGGATCATCGATTCCAGGGGTGGGGTGGGGGTGACCTAGCATGCCGGCAGCACTTCCGCTGAAGCACAAGCTCGTACTACCCGGTTGGGCCGGAGACCTGGCCCCCGATGAGCTCGAAGATTTGCAGGAAGAGCTCTTTAGCGACAAGGTGCTGGCCTTCCAGTGGGGCTTTAGACCGTCCGCCAAGCGGCGTGCCGAAGATGCCATCCACCGTGTGGCGATGCACGGCACACCGGACCGCCGGACCCATAATCTGGAATTGGTGCGGGGGCGAACATCGGCACCACCGGAAACTGATATTGAAAGCCCTGTTCCCGAACCGGCGCTGGAAGCTCCTGAACCTGAGCCGGTGCCCGTCCACCAACCGGTTCCCTCCCAGGATGACGCCGATCCCGTTGATTCCTATCAGATGCCCCTGTTCGCTGGGGGATGATCTAATCCACCTTCCATCCCCAACACCTCCGGCGCGTCTTTCCGGCGAAAGCCGGAACCCAGAAGTGGGCTGGATAGATCCGACGAAGGCGGAAGACCGCCCAGGTATCAACCAAAATTCGAGACACTAGGCTAGCTAAAAGAGGGCCACCCGGCCCTCTTTTCTTTTGATCCCGCCAACTCCCGACCCACCGGCTTGCCTTATCCTTTGAACTGAGGTATCTATACTGCATTCACCCGCTCTCAACCGGGCCGGAGTTCAGTGGAAGACGAAGGTAAAAAGGAAGAAAAGCTCGAATTCGACTCGATGGGCCAGGCGTTGGGCTACATCTCGCTGGACCAGGCCCGCGTTCTGGCGCTGCAGCACGCCCGCGATAATCGCGACATCTACGGGCGCTACGCCGATGCCGATCTGGTGTGGGAGGTTGCCGCCGCCGAGGAGACCGAAGACTACTACGAGGTCAGGTTATCGTACTGCATCGTTTACGAGGCGACACGTCGTTAGAAGCCCCTAGACGGGGGACACGAGCCCAGACCCCCCACCGCACCCCCACCACCCCGCCTGTGGTATGCTCTCGGACGATATGAGGCCTGTCGTGGGCGTAGGCGCCACGCGGGCACTACCGAGGAGGAAATCAATGACAACCAAGGCAGTTGAGGTCCACGGCCGGTGTGACGCGCGGTTCTCGGCCGTGCGCGATGCGTTTGTTAGAAACTTCGAGGAGTTTGGCGATGTTGGCGGCGCGATGGCCGTGACCATCGACGGGAAGCCGGTGATAGACCTGTGGGGCGGTGTGACCGATAAGGACACCGGGAAGCCCTGGCAGGAGGACACTATCGTCACGGTCTACTCCACCACCAAGGGTATGACCACGATCTGCGCCCACCGGCTGGTGGAGCAGGGGCTTCTGGACCTCGACGCCCCGGTGGCCAAGTATTGGCCCGAGTTTGCCCAGGCCGGCAAGGCCGATGTGCCGGTGCACATGCTGCTGAGTCACCGGGTTGGCTTGCCGACGGTCAGCGAAAAGTTGCCCGAGGGGGCTGTCTTCAACTGGGAAACGATGACCGATGCCCTGGCCCGGCAGAAACCCTTCTGGGAACCGGGCACCCGCCACGGTTACCACGGCCTCACCTTCGGGTGGCTGGTGGGTGAAGTGGTGCGCCGCATCAGCGGCAAGAGCCTCGGCGCCTTCTTCCGCGACGAGGTGGCGACGCCCCTGGGCCTGGATTTTCACATCGGTCTCGATGCCAAGGACGACGCCCGCGTCGCCACCATGTACACGGCCGTTGTATCCATGGAAACCGCGCGGCAGATGGAGCCACGCCAGCAGGAGGTTCAGTCCCGGATGGGCGCGGAGCTGCTGGCGGCCCGGGGCAACATCGTTATCCAGGGCGCCCACAACACGGAGGCCTGGAGGCGCGCCGAGATACCCGCGGCCAACGGGCATAGCGACGCCCGTTCCCTGGCCCGGGTCTACGGCGCGCTGGCCTGTGGCGGCAGCGTGGACGGGGTGGATGTGCTGAGCCCAGAGTCCATCGCCAGGGCCACCATCGAGCAGGCCTCCGGTCCCGACGCCATGCTGGCGAATCCGACCCGGTTTGCCCAGGGTTTCTGGCTCTCCAGAGACGGCAACATGGGCGAAAATCCCAGAAACTTCGGACATCCCGGCGCCGGCGGGTCGTTGGGTTTCGCCGACCCCGACAGACGCATCGGCTACGGCTACGTCATGAACCAGATGAAGACCGGCCTGCAGAATGAGTCGACGACGAGCCGCCGTCTCATCGACGCCCTGTACGCTTCACTGTAAGCAGCGGGATCGTGAGAGGAACAAGAGGCTCTCACCAAACCGCCATCATGTCATCCTGAGGACCGATGGTTGGACAGGCCTGTCCCGAGCATAGCCGAAGGGCTTACCGGGATCGGGGTTCAACCATCGTCCGATTCACGTCCATTCCGCGGCGCCAGATCTTACTCCCCCCCATGCTGCACCCGCCCGGAAAATCCCGGTTATACTCTGTCAAATGCGGCTTGCTGTCCCCAGGTTTTCTTCCCCGCGAAACGAGATGGCAGGAGATTGGATATGGCCCAGACCCAACCGGGCAAGGTTCTAGACGGCGTGCGTATCTTGGAGCTGGCCCGATGGCAGGCGGCGCCCCGAGCGTCGCTTATATTGCGGGACATGGGCGCCGAAGTGATCAAGTTGGAGTGGCGTAAGGATGGCGACCTGAGAAATTCGGGGCCCAAGGTCGGTGAGATGAGCGTGCAGTTCGCCGCCTATAACCGGGGCAAGAAGAGCATCACCCTCAATACCCGCCATCCAAGGGGCAAAGAGCTATTCTTTGAGCTCCTGCGGGTTTCCGACGTGGTGTTGGAGAACTACCGGCCGGGCACGGTGGAAAAGATGGGTCTGGGCTATGAGAAGCTGTGCACCGTAAATCCCGGTATTATCCTGGCGTCGGTTTCTGGGTTCGGACAGTACGGCCCCTATCGGGACCGCCAATGCTTCGACCCCATCATCCAGGCAATGAGCGGCATCGGACACCAGACGGGCAGGGGTTTTGATCAACCCATCATGGCGGAAGGCCCCATCATGGATCGCACGGCCGCGCTGCATATCGCCATCGGCATTCTGGGAGCATTGAGGTACCGCGACCGCACCGGTGAAGGCCAGTGGATCGAAGTCTCCATGCTTGACGGCGGGATCACCCTGGAAGAGGTTGCCCTGGCCATGGCCTATGAAACGGGCACCAATGACTTCAAAAGGGGCGGCAGCTTTCTCCAATGCAAGGATGGATGGGTTACCACCGGCGCCGCCCGCGCCGGCATGTGGGAGCGCATGCTGAAGGTGATGGGGTATGACGAGCTGGCGGAGGACCCCGAGTATGCCGCCCCCATGTTTGCCACCGACAAAGCCGAGATCCGGATGGAGCTTTTGCACCTGTGGTGTGAAGAGAGGGATATGCAGGAGGTGGAGGATGCCCTGGTGGCGGCGGACATACCGGTGGGCCGCGCCATGACCATCCCCGAGGTCCTGGAGGACCGGCACATATGGGAACGGGAGGTCATGATGGAGACCGAGCTGGACGATCCTCCGGGTAAGAAGATGCTGGTGCCGGGACCCACGATCATCAAGTTCTCCAAAACTCCCACCACCGCCGGGCCGATCCCCAAGTACGGGGAGCACAATCAGGAGATCTACGGTCAACTGCTGGGGGTGGACGACGCCGAGTTGGGCCGGCTGCTGGAGGACGGAGTGATCGCCTAGCGGCCTGATTTAGTGCCGACGTCAACCAACATTTGTTATGCAACCAATCACCCCCATCCTAACCTTCCCCCATCAAGGGGGAAGGGATTTATCCTCTCCCCATTGACGATTGGGAGTCAGAGCGAGGTCGATTGACTGCTAGAGCCCGGCTCAGGTTGACTCCAATAACCACCGTTGCTACACTCGCCCCGGTCCCAGCGGCGATAGCTACGACGGATTGGCTACGGAGGAAGCATGTACGTGATTGTTGCGCCCATCCAGATCAAGGATGGACACAAGGAAGAGTTCATCAAGGCGATGTTGGAGAATGCCCAGGGCGCGGTGCGGGATGAGCCGGGGTGTCTGAGATTCGACGTGATTCAGGACGGCGGAGACGCCAATCGGATTTGGCTCTACGAGGTCTATCGGGACGAAGCGGCCTTCCAGGCACACATGCAGACGCCTCATTTCGCCAAGTTGCGTGGCATTATCGCGGATTGGAGGGACGACGGTCCAACCGGCGCCGGCCGTGGCAGCCACAATATCTGGCCACCCGACGAGGAGTGGAAGTAAATTGCCAAGCCTGAACCTGCCGGTTCCAAATTCATCCAAAAGTCGAGGAGAGCAATGGCACGAACACCGATAGTTACCCGCGATATGGTCCCGGAACAGTTCCGGGAGGCCTTTGACGAGCTGACCGCCAACACCGGCGGCACCATCACCGGCGGACCCGGCTCGATCACCATCAACAGCCCCGAGATGTCGCGCCGCCGGAGCCATACCACCGGCTATCTACGCTTCGAGTCCACCTTTCCCAAGAGGATCCAGGAGCTGGCGATCTTGACCACCGCCCGCGCCATGGACTGCCAGTACATATGGAATGCCCACGCTCCGGCTGCCCGCCGTGAGGGCGTGAGCGACGCACTGGTGGATGCCCTGCGGGATAAACGGCCGCTGCCTCCCATGCCTGCCGACGAGACGGTGATAGTCAATTACGGGACCGAGTTCTTCAAGACCCATCAGGTCGGCCCGGAAACCTTCAAGGCGGCCTTGGACCAATTCGGCGCCCAGCACCTGGTGGAGCTGACGGCGTTGATGGGCAACTACGCCCAGACCGCCTTCTTCCTCAACGCCTTCGCGGTGGAGCTGCCCCAGGAACGCACCGAGCCCGTGTTACCGGTCTAAAAGGAGCGGCGATGCAAACCTCCAAAGCTGCCATATTGGTCGAGCCCAACCGGCCGTTGGTCATCGACGAGGTCAGGCTTCCGGACCCGGAACCGGACCAGGTCTTGATCAAGCTCTTCGCCAGCGGCATCTGTCATTCCCAGCTTCACCAGATACATCGAAAGCCGGACCCAAACGCCGCCAACCCGCAACCGCCGCCGGCGATCCTCTTGGGACATGAGGCCACCGGGGTGGTGGTGGCCCACGGGCGCGACGTCAGCCACGTCCGCGAGGGCGACCACGTCATAACCACCTGGGTGGACCGGGGCGCCGTACCGGGAGCGCCTCCCCGGCCCAGGGTTGAAGCCCAATGGAACGGCAAACCGGTCACCGTGGGCACGGCCACCTGGACGGAACACACCATCCTCTCCGAGCGGCTGGTGGTCCCCATGGATAATGATGTGGCCACGGACGTCACGTCTATCGTCGGCTGCGCTGTCTTGACCGGCTGCGGCGTCATCATGAATACCCTGGGCGTGCGGGTCTCCGAGTCGGTTGCTATCTTCGGGGTAGGCGGTGTCGGGCTGTGCGCCGTGGTGGCCGCTCACATGGCCGGGGCGTACCCCATCATCGCCGTTGACTTGACCCAGGAGAAGCTGGAGTTTGCCAAGGGATTCGGGGCCACCCACGGCGTCAACGCTGCTGAAGGCGACCCGGTGGAGGCCATCCGCGACCTCACCAATGGCGGCGTGGACTACGCCATCGACGCCATCGGCGCACCTCG
>JADFJS010000118.1 GCA_022566155.1 Chloroflexota bacterium | reverse complement strand
GTTCGTGGGATTGGCGATCGGGTTTTTCGTCCCATTGGCGATCACCCTGGTTAACCTTAACGTGCCCTCTGAGTTACGGGGCCGGGTGATAAGCATATTTACAATGGCCCCGGCTGTTCATTTTGTCGGTGCACTTCCCCTCGCCGCGGCGGCCAATCTTATATCCTGGCCCGTTGCCATCACAGGTGGTGCGGCCCTGAGTCTCTTGGTTGTCCTGTGGCTTGGGGTATGGCGCCCGGTCTTACGGCGATTGGGCGAGTAGCGGTTATGTACCGGTCTCCTCATCGGCCGAAGAATTAATAAGGCGTGCAATGCCCAGGTTGAAGCCCATCTATGAGGGTGCATACGGTGTCAGACACTCCGCAGCGGTGAATTCGGGCTTTTCTTCGTCCTGGGCCATGACGATTTAATGTACGACTTTCGTGGTGAGTCGAGTCAATGTCACAGGGAGACAGGCGTGGGTGCCGCTAATTGGCAGGCCCGGAGTTATGGCCAATCTTGCTAGCTGGATTCCTGGCGACTGTCGTGCCTGGCGGCGGGTTGAAATCACGCCGCAAAGTGTGCCAGAACTGGGCTTGACCCCACTACGTCCTTTCGTTTAGCCCCAAAAAGTGACACCAGCAACCTTTGCTTGTCGAACCACATTTATCCGTTCGTGGTGAGCTTGTCGAACCATCCGCCTCCGGCGGACCCTGCGGCAGGCTCAGGGCGAACGGAATAGTGTGAGCGGAGCCGGATGGTCTCTGATTGCACACCGATAGCGGTGGGCGCCTTCAGCCCTATCCCCTACAGGTTACCGGCGAATCCCCCGGGCGTATCTGACCCGGCCTGTCAGTGGAGATTTGTCCACGACATCGAAATAGACCATGTGGGGTTGGTCCTGGGAGTCCAGCTTTAGCGAAACCAGTTGCCCCAGAGGCTGCGTCCCGGCGATAATGACGTCCGCCGACTCCCACGCGGTCCCATCCCACCTGGCCAGCTTAAGTACCTTTTCATCGGAGTAGGCGATCCAGGGATTGCCTTGGCTGTCCAATACCAGCGAGGTGATGTTCCGGGCGCCGACAAAACCGTAGGTCAGACTGTCCAGAGTGCCGACCTCGGTTATATCCCAGCCGGCATCCTCAGGTCCACGGGTAGCGTACTTGACGACAACCGAAGTAAAATCGGCGCGTTGTGTGTAGCTGATATGGAATCGCCCTTCCGCGTCGATGATCAGGGACGAGAACTTTCCATTGGCCTCATCGTCATCCACTATGTTGATGGTCCAGCCCGCCTCGGTCCTGCTGGCCAGCGCCAGGTCTTTAGTATCCGGCGTGTAGAAACTGATGTGGGGGATGCCCTGGGGATCAACGGCGATGGAGGTGGCGAACTGATAGGTGAGCGGAGCGGACCCCACGGTCTCCACCATCCACCTGCCGGAATCGTCAAGCCCATAGTATTCGATGCCGGTGCCATTAAAATCGCTGGGGAAGACGGCGCTGATGTGAGGGTTGCCCTGGGAATCGACGACGATCCGGTTGTCCCAGCCGTCGTGACCTCGGGCCGGGATGACGGTCACCTCCCACTCCGTGCCATCCCAGAAGCCATAAGCAGCATCTTCCCGGTCATGGTCGTGGTAAGAGATGTGGGCCGCATCGCCGGGGCCGATGGCAATGTCCAGAGGCCCGTAGAAATAGCCTTCGGCCAGGGTGGCGATATCCCAGTCCGTGCCGTTCCACACGGCGTTCTTCACGAAACCGGGCCGGGCCTCCAACATGTAGGCCACAAAGGGAACGTCTTCACTGGTCAATGCGATGGCTGGTTTGACTCCATCGTCCACGTCCAGAATCTCCCAGGAAAAGCCCAGCGGATCCGGAGCCTTTAATTCGCTGGACGCTTGGCCAGCCTCGGATTCCTGGGCCGAACCGGTGGGCGGCGGCGTGACCGTCGCGGCGGGTGTGGGGTCGGGAGTTGTGCCAGTAAGGGCCGGCGTCGGAGATGGATTGGGCGTGGGAGTGCTACCAACTGCCGCCGCCGTAGCAGTAGGGTTCGGTTCCGAGGTTGATGTTGCGCTGGCGCCGCAGGCAATTGCCACCAATGCGGCCAGAGCCCCCAATCCCCACAAATAACGGAACATCTTTCTGGACCACATCCGGGTACCTCCCGCCTATACAACTGCCCGCCGGTCAAAACCGAATGAACCACCGGTGCGAAGCTATGATTTGGGCATCATAACGCTAGTTAGATGCAGCGTTATCGGGCGAGATTTTAGAGGCCGCCGGCATAGGGTAGTGGTCGCTGCGGGAGGCACCGTCGGTGGTTGTGGTCCAAAGATCACCCTGTCCCTGAGACGATTGAACCGGCTCCGTTAACCTTCAGCAGACCGTTCTCGAAAAGCTGTGGGCCGCTCGGGTATTCCTCCGTGACACCCCGGTCTGTCCCGCGTGGCGCCCTGGCCCACACGTCGCCCCAGGGTACGTCGGGCAGGTTTCGAGAGCGGCGCACCTCGTTGATGGTCAGCACGCCCCGGTCCAGAAGCTGCGCATCGCGGGCCACCCGGCTGTTTTCATCCTCCCGCAACACCTCGATGCCGCTCAGGTCGAACTCCACCTCCAGGTCCGTATATCCCAACTTCGGCAGGAGCATGCGGGTTAGCTGCTCCTCCATGAACTGTATCTCTGGCAACATGGTGTTGCGCCAGAAGATGCGTTCGGCGGTGTTGATGTTGGAGAATGTGGCCCGCTCCAGGTCGGAAAGCAGCGGCTTGGGCACGCCATAGGCCCGGCTGACCTCCTCAAGGCTCCAACGCAGCCCCTGGATGAAATCCATGTCCCGGTGGCTGAAGCCCAGGGTCTTGATGTCCCGCACGAAGCTGGCGATGGCCGGCCGGTGGGAGTTGGCAGGTCCACGGAATCGCGCCTCCCATCGGTTGTAGAACTCCTCCACTTCGCTATCGGTCATGGTTTCGTTGGTGAGGAGGAAGAAGTCGGGTTGGGCCGAGTTACGGAGGAAGTTGCGGTTGAACTTCAAGCCGTCCATACCCATGTCCACCGACAGGCGCACCGGGGCCAGAGGGGATAGCCCGGCGTATTCTTCCAGGGGGTTGAAGTACCGGAACCACACTATCTCGTCGGGGGTGTAGGCCACCGACCCGTTGCGGCCTTGATAGACGAACCCTCGGACGTATCGGCTGGCATCTGGCAGGACGCTGACTCGATCAGGACGCAGAGGCCAGATCTCCCACCGGCCATTCTCGTCCCGCTCCAGTGCCCAGAATGCCGAGCCCCATAGGTTGAGGTATATCTCCGTGGCCCGCCACAGGTCGCCGCGGCTGAACCATGGATTCACCCGGTCCAGTAGCTCTTGCATCGGGTGGGACCGTTCCACGGGCAGCCTGGCACCCTCTGCCGTGTGGCGAAAGACACGCACCGGCGGCCGGCTCAAGGCGTCGGCCCGCAGCTTGACGGCGGCGTATACCGACACCGAGGTGGCGTAGTAGTCACCGTATTCGGTCCTGGCCCAGCCATTTCCCGGTCCGGACAATCCCTGGAAACGATCCACGTCGCTGGCGGCGGCACGGTTGTTTCGCTGCTGTACGCCGGGCGCCGGGGTGTGGCGGGGAGCGTGCGGGACCGTGAGTCTCAGCCTCTTCGCCACGTCCAGCCGCGGCCAGGGGTTTTTAAAGGCCCGATAAGCCCATCGTAGGGCTCGTGGGAATGCAGAATCAGCAGTAGTTCTTTCCATATCATCACCATCTGGTTTCTTTGGTGTACCGGCCGGCTAATATCTGGTCAAGTCCATAACCGTACCTTGCTAACGGGCTCCAGATAGGCCAACATCAGGGCATCAGCCTTGTCAGGTGAGGGCAAACCGCGCTGGCGCATGGACTCCTTGCTTTCCAGCAGGATCCGGCCCTGGCTGTCGTAGCTGTAGCGCAGTGCCGCCAGTTCTCCCATGAGTTGGTTATCGACGGGGATACTGATCGTACCGGAGGCGAATCGCTCCCGGAGCTGCCAGTACCCCTGGGCTCGCAGGTTGGCGAACAAGGCATCCTGCTGAGAGCGACGCGCCACGTTTATTCCTTTGACCCTGTAGCCCTGCTCCCGCAGGCGGTCGACAACGCCGGCGCCAACGCCGATCTCGTCCACAAAAACCATGGCGGGCTGGGAGTCGTTGATGGCCGCAATCACCCAACCCACGAGCTGCATGGTATCCAGCTTGTGGAAAGTGCGGATTTCTTCAACCTGGTCACCACGGCGGCGCAGAATCACGCTGCGGTCGGAGCCGAAGCGCGCCACGTCCACCGCCAGCACCACATCTTGCGGGTCTTGCGGGTCTTGCACGTCTTGCGGGTCTTGCGCGTGCTGCGCGTCCTTGGAATCGGTGCCTGCCGCCACGTCCGCCTCCGGCGCCCCCGGTATCGTTCCCCGGCGGGAGGCGGATTCGATGTCGGACAGCTTGATCAATGTGTCCTCCGCCTGGTCGGGAAACTCACCCAGGACACGGGCCCGGTAGATGGGGTTGTCCTCGCCCCAGGTATCCCGATGCTCATCCACCCACTGCGCCGAGGTCAATCCGGGAACAACCACTTTGCCGGCCACCACGTTGGGGCTCTCCAGGGCGGATATGGTGATGGTGTGGTACAGGTGGCGCTCCTGGTAGAAGGCACGGCGGAAGGCGCCGGTGACGGTGGTGGGGTTTCCGATGAGGAGCAGCCGAGGATCGGCGGCGGTCATTACCGCCTCGATGGCCTCGTAGATGTCGTCGTCCACGCCCTCGGCTTCATCCACCACGATCAGCATATTGTCGTTGTGGAACCCTTGAAACTGGTCCCCGGATTCGGCGGAGAGCCCCATGGCATACCGGTCCTCCGCCAGCTCCCATCGAGTGTCCAGCATCTTGCCGCCCAGCACATCCGAGGCCCTACGATGGAGCTGGCGTATCTGCCGCCAGAGCACATGGCGCACCTGGCGGAAGGTGGGCGCCGTGCTCAGCACGATGGCAGGATCGTGATAGTAAAGGAACCAAAGGATGGCCACGGAGGCGCAATAGCCCTTGCCGAGACCGTTGCCCGACTTGACGGCAACCCGGCGGTGTTTCTCCAGAGCCGACAGCACCTCTTCCTGTTTGCTCCAGAGCTTCACCTTCAATACGTCTTGGGCGAATTCGACGGGCGACGGATGTTTGCCGGTTTGGTCTACGGACATAACCGGTTAAGCTCGCCCGCGGTATCCCGAGTGGACCGCCACCGTGCGCGAAGCTTCAACCGACGCTACTGCTCCTGCATCGCTCAGCGCCGGTGGAGTGGCGGGACTGAATAAGAAGCTGCACTCCTGGCAGCGGAACACGTCATTATCTTCCGAGGCTTTTTTGTCCAGCTTGAGCAACCGTGTGGAATGGCACCTTCGACATCGCAACTCGGCATACCTCCTGAAAATATTAAGGGACGGACCGACTTCAAGCCGGGTCCGTCCCTGCATATATCAGGCTATGATTCGGCAATCGGAGGTGTCAAGACGGTAGGCGTCATTGGGGCGAGGGGGAATGCAACCAGTCTCCCCGAAAGATCAGGGGCGAGTCAGGCCCAAGGGCAAGCAAGAACCTGGGACGGTCAGGGGAAGAGGAAGAATCGGTGACGGGCGTAAGCTTACACCAAGTTTGTACCCTGGGCGTACTTGGTGTGAATCGTCACAGGAGATTCAGGCGGGAGAGCGGGAAATATTAGTCGGGTCTGTGCTTCTCAACCAGCTCTACCACGCGGCTGTCGATGCCATCCAGAGAAACACCGGCGTCGGAGCGGGCGATCGCTACGTGGGCGGCCTTCTGGATGTCCTCCCACTCAAATTCCAACTCGTAGTTGTCCCGCAGTTCTTCGAGCAATGAGTCCAGAGAGGCTTTATCGAACATAGCTATCTGTCCTGTAGAATCGATTTTATCGCAGCGGCGGCAATTTAGGGGCCGTAGAGGCCAATTTTAGACCCCCTCAGAGCACCAGTTTGACGGCAACGCCAGCATTTTTGTAATTTTGGCAGCGGGGCACAGTTTACTCCCATTCCGAGGCGCTGGCAAGCCAGGTGGCGTGGCCCGGGCAAGCGCGTCAACTTCTATTTTATGTCTTTGGAGCGGGACATACCCTACGCCTTTCCAGCGAGAGCCGGGACCCAGAGACGCTAGCTTCTCAATCAACTCGCATTTAATACCATGTCATTCCGAGCATTTAATACCATGTCATTCCGAGCATTTAATACCATGTCATTCCGAGCATTTAATACCATGTCATTCCTAGCATTTAATACCATGTCATTCCGAG
>JADFJS010000011.1 GCA_022566155.1 Chloroflexota bacterium | reverse complement strand
GGACGGGGCGGTCCATTCCACTAGTTCCCCGCCTCCGCGCCGCCCATCGTCGTTTTCACCTTGCCACCTGCCCCGGGAGTCGTAGATCGTGAGCAGAGTGTCGGGGTGGGAGCCCAGGATCACCTCGATGATGTAAGTGGTGCCTGCCTGGGCGAAGAAACTGAAATAGTCCAGGTCGTCGGAAGGGTCAATTGCGCCCGAGTTGATGCCTGTGGCGATGGACGTGGCGGCCTGAATGGAATCGCCGTGCCGGTCGACGGCACGGACTTCAACGTTCAGCGACAGGGTGTAGGAGCCTATATCGAAGCTCGGGTCGTAGGAGCGGACCTCGATGTAATAATCGCCGGCCAGTGGGGCGGTCCATTCCAACAACTCTCCACCTTCCGGTCTCCCGTCATCGTCTTCATCCAACCAGTTTCCCCTGGAGTCGTAAAGGGTGAGCATCGTGTCGCGGTGGGTCCCCAAGATCAACTCCATGGTGTAGGTCGAGCCGGCCTGCGCGGAGAACCGGAAATAGTCCAAGTCGCCGGACGGGTCGATGACGCCCGAGGTGAGGCCGAGGGAGACGGCTGTCGCCGTCTCGATGGAGTCGCCGTGGTCATCAGCAATACTCAGCGATAGAGTATAGGAGCCTCTGTCGAAGCTTTGGTCGAAGGACCTGACTTCGAAATAGTAATTCCCGCTGGTAGTGGCGGTCCAGGTGATCGATTCTCCGCCTTCCCGTCCCCCGTCGTCGTCTTCCTCTATCCAGTTGCCCCGGGAGTCATAAAGGGTCAGGACCGTATCCGGGTGACTTTCCAAGATCACCTCTACCAGGTAGGTGGTGCCGGCCTGGGCGGAGAAACGGAAATAATCCAGGTCGTCGGGCGGGTCGATGCTGCCCGATGTAAAGCCGAGGAAGACGGTCGTGGCGGTGCCGATAAAGTCACCGTGGTCATCCTCCACATTGATCGACACGATATAGGAACCTGTATCGAACTCCTGGTAGAAGGAGCGGACTGCCACGTAGTAATCGCCGGTGGAAAGGGCGGTCCAAGTGATTGATTCCCCACCGTCCCGTCGCCCGTCATCGTCTTCATCTAACCAGTTGCCCCGGGAGTCGTAGAGAGTCAGGACCGTATCGGGGTGACTTTCCAGGATCACTTCTATGAGGTAAGCAGTGCCGGCCTGGGCCGAAAAGCCGAAATAGTCCGCGTCGTCGGACGGGCCAATGGTGCCCGGTGTGAGGCCGAAGGAGACGAACGTGGCGGTATCAATGGAGTCGCCGTGGTCATCCGCGGTGCTCAGTGACAGGGTATAGGAACCTGTATCGAAGCTCTGATCGAAGGAGCGGACTTCGATGTAGTACTCGCCGGTGGAAGGGGCGGTCCATTCCAGATGTTCTCCACCGCTTCGCCCCCCGTCATCGTCTTCATCCAGCCAGTTGCCCCTGGAGTCGTACAGGATGAGTAACGTATCGGGGTGGGTGTCCGGAATCACCTCGATCGTGTAGGTGGTGCCTGCCTGGGCGAAGAATTGGAAGAAGTCCAGGTCGCCGGGCGGATCGATGGCGCCCGAGGTGAGGCCGGGCGAGATCGGCGTGGCGTCAAATCTGGAATCGCCGTGGAGGTCTAGCGGCAGGATGTCCACGGTGACAAACCGGTCCCTGGACATCTGAACGGTGGCGGATTCGAAGCCCTCGGTGTCGACCCCATTCCAAAAAATTGTGGCGCCTGAGGAATACGGGTAAGCAAATAAAGACAACTCGACGTTGCCGGCGTACATGCCATCGAATCCTGGGGCCTCGCTAACGTCTATCTCCCCGTTGGCCACTTCCACCGTTATCTGGCCTGCCAGCACTTGGACTCCCTCGATGGTCAAGATGAATCTCTGCTGGGTCATGGTGCAGCTAACGTTGCGGTCGGAGGTCATGGTCACCGCCAGGGTGTCGCAAGAGCCCTCGAATCCGCTGGCCGGCGAGAGGCTGACGTTCACCACGGTACCGGAAATGTACTGGTTGCCAGGTGCGTTGGGGGCTGGCGAGAGGTTTACCGTGCCTTCGGCCATGGCAAGCGTTGGGCCCGTAACCGGCCTGCCCAGAATGCTCAACGTGTAGCTTTCCCTGGTCACGGAGCAGCCGACTTCCAGGTCCGATGTCATGAAGACGGACGAAGTATCGCAGGAGCCCTTGTATCCACTGTCAGGGGACAGCGTAAGCTTCACTTCCGTCCCCGTGATGTACCTGTCATTCGGCGCGTTGGGGGGCGGAGAGACATCGACGGTGGCGTTGGCGGTGTCTACGCTTGGGCCGGTCACCTGCCTGCCGTTGACGGTGAGCTCAAAACTGATCTGATCCCCTGCTGAGGTATCGCCGGGAGAGGTTGTGACGGACTGCTCGCCGAGCTGCCTAATGGTGAGGGCGAATTTGCTGAGACTTTCCACCTCGGCGCGAGCGGTTAATAAGGTGAAGTCTACGGTAGTTGGAAGAGCCGTCCACTCTCCCCTGGCTTCGTCAAAGTGCTGGATCACCAGGTTGGACTCTTCTCTGTCCGCAAGCTCTACGTGTGCGGCGGTGAGGCGCACCGTAATGGTGGCCGGCTTGGAAAATGAGAATCGGCCGGTGGTGGAGGCCTGGGTACCGGTGACGGACAGATCGAATAGCTTGTCCGAGGCGTTGAAACCCACCGGCATTGCGGGTATCTCGTCCGGCGACAGCTCCCGGTACACAAGTTCCATTGGTCCGTCTACCGACCCGGCGCTAACGTCTACGGTCACATCACCCTGCGGCGAGTTCAAGCGAGCCGCCTGCCCTGGCAGTAGTTCCACCGTGACCTGGACGGCATCCTGGCCCTGCTGTCCTATGGGGGGTGTGGGCGTGGGTCCGTCGGCGCCGGGCGGTAGCACGCCGGCGGCGAACATGGCCCCAATCACCCCAGCAATAACAACGCCGATACCCAGAATAATGTAGACCGGGGCACGGGACCGGCGCCTTCGATCCGGGACGGGCAGGCTGCGCACCTGGCGAACGGCAACCGCGCCCTCTTTCTCTATGAAGAACTGTTCTTGGCCGGGTGTGCCGGAAAAGTCACCCTCGGGGCGGAAGGAAAGGGTGATGATGTAGTAGTCTTCCCCGTCCTCCTCCTCAGTGACGTCGAAGACCATGCGGGTGCCTGAGTAGGTCCTGCCGTAGTTTCCCGGATCCTCTCTGGCGGTGCGCATGGCCTGGACGCCGGCCTGCTCCAGAGAAATCCACTCCAGATCGCCGGCGGGGCCGATACCGTACTGATCTTCCTTTTTTTCCGCGTCTTCGGCCAAAAAGACCTCGTCCGGGCCGCCTTTACGCCGGTCCGGTTGCTGACATTATAGTTTGTCCAAAATTTACGTCAAGGACAGAATGCAAAGGAGCAATCGACGTGCAACCTGTTGTCACGCGACCCGCTGATGCCTCAGGGCGTGGCGAGATATACCCTGATGCAGTGGATCATGGGTGTGAGGGCAAATAGGATTGAAGTATGGACCGCATCCTGTTGAATCGGTGACCGCCTCTATTAACTGGAGAGTGGGGGAGGGCGTTTAGGCGGGAAACTACGGGAGGGCCTGTCAATAGGCCCTCCCGATGGGTTGCGAAATCCGGAAATGGCCTCGGGCAACCGTCCGTTGGCTGCCACGATGGCCTTGGCCTTGTCTACCGAGGTTCGTTCATGATGCTGTCGCCGCAGTTGGGGCAGTACCTGGTCCCCGTGGCGGACTCCGTCAGGCAGCGCCGGCAGACAACCACGCGCTGGGGTGCTGCTCCGGGCGAACCCGAGCCCGCGGCAGGCGTTGGATTCTGGGCGGCCTGTCCTATCCCTTGGGCGAAGGCCGAGGCCACCTGTGCCTGCGTTTCCAGGGCCTTGTTGAACATCTCCTTCATGGTTTCGGTCATCTCCCGCTGGCTCTCCCGCATATCGGCGGCAGCGCCCTTCTGCTCTTCCAGGATACGTTCATACATCGCCTTGGCCTGTTCGCTGCCGCCCTGGGCTGCCATCTCAGCCAAAGCGCCGCCAAGTTCGGGGCTCTTCTCGGCGGCGATGGCCAATATCTGGTCCGGCGACAGGCTCTTGAGTGCCTCGGTTCGAGCCAACTCCGCCAGCAAGGGCGCCTTCTCGCCCGGCGCCACGGCAATCAAGGTGTGCAATGAGACGGCGTCCATGGATTGCATGGACTCCAGCTCGCGCTGGTGTTGGTCCCTAAGCTCTCGGAGGCGCAGGTCTAGCTTGGCCTCCTCAGCCTTAAATGCCAGTTCCTGCTCGTCGGCCTGCCTTTGGAGTGTCATACTGACTTGCTCTTGTTGATTCAGGCGTTCCTGGGCCGCCCGCTGGTCCTCCAGCGCCAGGGACAGCTCGGCGTCCAACCGGGCGGTCTCTCTGGCGATACCCTGTGCTTCGGCCCCGGTCCTGGCCTCCCGCAGCTCTCGCTCGTAGCGGGCGGCGGCGTTCAGGTCTTCCTCGTTGCGCGCCTGCTCAGCCTCCCGGCGTTCCCGCTCCAGGGTCAGGTCGGTGCGCTTCAACGCCGTCTCAAGCTGGCCCTCCATGCGCAGCCGCTCCAGGCCCATCTCCCCTTCCAACTGCTCCTGGCTCAGGGATGCCTGCTGGGACAGCTCCTTGCGTTTGTAATCGTACTCGGCCTCCATTTCCGCTAGGCGGATGATCTGGGCGCGGAGCCTTTCCCGGTCCTCACCGGAGTCCACCAACGCCTGTTTGAACCGCTCCAACTCGTCCTCTTTCAACAGGTTGTCGCGGTCGGTCTGGCGCATGAAGTCGGTCAGGTCCTGTTCGGAGCTTATCTTGTCAATCTGCTCCTGGTTCGCCGCTCGCTGCATGCGCTGCCATAACAGGATCCGCTTCTCGTAGGTGGCCACCTTCTGGGTCTCTTCGGTGACGTCTTGGATGTCCGTCTCCACGGCGATGTCGAAGAACCTCTTGCGGCCCTCCAACTCGGCCTGCTCCTTGGTAACCTGGAGGGAGGTTTCCACCCGCTGGTTCACGGACCGGTCCAAGATCTCCGACTTGAAATCCCGGACCTCCAGGCGGCCAAAGGTGAGGCCGTAGCGGTCCAGCAGCGGCCTGATGTGGGCCTCGAGGGCGAGGGCCATCTCGTCCCGAAGGGCCATATTTTCGCCCAATTCCCTGATGGTGTGGCCACCGGCCCAAGCCTGGGCGGCCTCGTTGATCTCGGAGTAGACCAGGTTCCGCAGGTCGTGGGTGGTGAGGGACTCCTTACCCGACATAAAGTTGCTGAGAAATATGGCTTCCCGCCCCGGATTGAATCTCAGGGTAAGCGCCACCTGTACGCCAAAGGGAACCGGGTCTCGGGTCAATAGGCGCGGCAGGGTGATGTGCAGCATAGCGTCGCCTAGGCTGACCAGGACCACGATCTTTCTCTCACGGCCCACAAAGATGGCCCCAAGGCCACCTTCCAAAGCGTGCTCGCCGGGGTCCAGCCTTCGGTCGAAGCGGCCCTGGACCAGAAGGAGGCCCATGGTGCCTTCTTCTATGACGATGTTCTTGGTAGTGAAGCCGGCCAGATCCCTCTCGCTCAACACGGCCGCGAAATCATCCGGCTCCCGCTCCCAACGATTGTTGAATAATTTGGCAGGCATGACGCCTCCTTTACTCCAGTCCTGTCTTCATGTCCCGGGATTCGAGCATCAGGTTAAAGTTCCTTGAATCCTTCCAGCAGGCCAAGGCGCTTGGAGAATGACCGGTGGAAATTGTCCAGGCCCACCCGCAACGCCTCCACGTCCTCTTCGCTAAGGGACTCCTTCGCGGTTTGGGAGCGGATGGAAAGGTTTCTGGCTTGACGCAGCAGCTCCTCTTCGAAGCTGACCATCCGGGATATGCGCTGGGTGGGAAAGTTTTTCACCGATACTATGGTGGAGGCGGCCGGGGCCGACTCTACCTCGGTACGCATAAGGTCCATGCGGTTTTCCAGGTCGCTCAAGGCGTTGGCGACAGCTTTCTTGTCCTCGCGGAAGGCCACGAGCTTGGCATCCTTAACGTCGGTCAAGCTGTTGGAAAACTCACGTCCCATCTGGCGGCGGATCAAGTCGTCGGTGGCCATGCTGTTTTTCTTGGCCCACCGGTCCAGCCGGATCACGATTTCATCCCCCTTCCCGATGCCCAGGATACGCTTGGCGCGGATAATAAGGTATCCGCCGGCGAAGGCCACGGCTCCGATCAGGCCACCAATGAGCACTATCGGACCGCCGGCGAATCCCGTAAATGCAAACTTGTAAACCAGGCCCACAATGGCGCATATCGGACCGATGAACTTCAACAATCGTTCCATCGACAGCATGCCGGCGGATGTTGGGGTCTCGTCGCCATTAAGTTTCTGGGTGAGTTGCTCCGACCGGTCGGCCAGCCGGGCCTCCAGCCGGCGCCTAGATGCCCGGCTGATGTCTTTCATCACGCCAAAGAAGGCATCGTTGGTGCCGCCATCGTAGAGTAGTTGGGCCCGCTCCGCCATCTCCGGAGTGGCCAGGCCGGCGGCTTGCAGGCGGGTCAGAGTGCGCTGAATGTCCTCACGTCCTGGCTTGGTGCCGCTGGCTATCATCCTGTCGGCATCGGCCAGCTCGTTCAGGAGCTCGTCTCCCTCGCCGGGATTGTCGAAGGCGACCAGGTCCACGCTTTCCAGGTTTACACCCCGCTCGTCCAGGGCCCGGTTCAACGTGGGCTCCAGGTCGGTGGTCAGACGGTGTTGCACCTGGCGGTCGTGGCGCAGGGCCTGGCCGTCTATCTCCGTGACCTTGACCTGGAGCAGGTCGTCCATGCTGGCGGCGACCCGGCTCGCCAACTGGCTGGCCGACAGGCGGACCATGCCCCGTCCCATTCTGCTGTAGAAAAGGGACGGGTCCCTCACCGAAACGGTGAGGTGGATCATCGCGTCCAGGGTGTCATATCCTTTGGAAAGCAGGCCGGTGAAGTAGAGGCGCAGCCGGAACGGCCGGTTGTGCAGCTTGACTACCTCCCGGTTGCTGCTTCCGAACCAGCCGAAAAAGGACCACCCAACCTTGTTGGAACCGCGGCTCAGCTCCGAGACTACGCTTCCGTTGGCCGTAACGAAGCCGGTTTCCTCTGGGCCGAGCACCACATTTCTGCTTAGAAATCCGGGAAGGTCCGGTACGCGGGTACTTTCCAGCAATACCAGGTCGTCATCAACGTCGGCCGTCGCGGCGGAGCCTCCGGCTGCATCATTGGAGCGCAGGGTCATATCGCACCTCCTTGCTGGCCGTCCTTGCTGAGATTGGGTGATTACTATTGCCGTTGGCCGGTATCGGCGCTGAACTAGGCTGGTCCGGCAATGGAAACATTTCCAGTCACTGGCCGGGCTTGGTTTCGACAGGGAACGGTGTAAGATCCTACCGGATCAGAGTAAGTCTCCGGGTTTCCTGCCAGGAGGCAGCTACCGAGCCTCTTTGCCTCATTGGTTCAATCTTCATCGAGAAAGTCCAGGATGCGTGATTTTTAATCGGTTATCCGGCGCATTCCTGGTTCACCACCACAAAATGCTAGCAGATGATTTTCTATTAAGCAAGCCGAACACTGGCGGGCGATATGGTCGGACGTTGGCCGTTGCAGCAGTGACTATGTTGCTCCTTACACTCGGCGCATTGCTGGACCCGGTGGTATCCGGTCAGGGCTTTTCCCAGTGTACCGGGTAGATGCGGGTGACACCGGCCAGTCCTTTAAGCTCCACGTCACGTCCTTCGTCGAAAGGTATGTCCCCCGCGCTTTCGGTCAACTCCTTGACCAGTGAAGACACCAGGATCTCCCCGCCTTTGCCTTTGGCCGAGATACGCGCCGCCAGGATCACGTTCCTGCCGAAATAGTCCTGATTCTCCTTTATGGCTTCTCCGGTGTGGAGACCCATGCGCACCATGATTGGCTCGTTTGCTTCCTGGCTATTGTGGGCGGCGAAGGCCCGTTGGACCGCGATGGAGCACTGGATCCCGTCTCGGGCGCTGGAGAATGCCAGCATGAAACCGTCGCCCATGGACTTGACCTCATGGCCGTCGAAGGACTCTAACCTCTGGCGGAAGATGTCGTTGTGGATATGAAGGACCTCCTGGGCACGCAGGTCGCCCAGCCTGTCGAACATGGCGGTGGAGCCCTCGATATCGCTGAATAGCAGGGTGACGGTACCATCCGGGGCGGTGTGGGACCTCAGGTCCGGCGGTGGTGGCGCGGCGACGGTTGCCGGGACGGAGCTGAAAGCCACGGCAGTATCCTTGACGCTGTCCAGGGCTTTATTGAACATCTGGTTCATGGTGACCATGTTCTGCTGGTAGTCCTCCCGGCTCATTCTGGCGCTATCCTTGAGCTCGGTCACCAAACGTTCATACTGCTCCAGCTGGCCGGAAGCGGCCGTGGCGGTGAGCATCTCCTTGAGGGCGTCGGCTACCTGGGGGCTCTCGTGGGCCTGCATGGCCAGGATCTGCTCAGGAGAGCAGCCGGACAGCGCACGGGTGCGGGCCAGTTGGGCCAGCATCTGGCTCTGCTCGGCTCCAGATACGGCGATCAGGGTCTCGATCCCTAAGTTGGACAGGGCATCGATGCGCTCCAACTCGCTACGGTGCTGCTGCTGCGATTCCCTCAGGCGTAGCTCCACCCGCTGGCTCTCCGCCTGCAGGGTCAAGTTCTGCCTTCTCTCCTCTGCATCGATCTCGGCCTGTCGGCGGGCAATCTCATCCTCCCGCCGAGCAGCCCGGTACTGGTTGTATAGGTTCATGCCGAGATCGGCGTCTTTCTGGTCCTGGTCCCGCTCTATGTCGCCAATGGCCGCGGTGGTCCTGGCGTTCTCCAACTGCCTGCTGCGCGCGGTATCCTGGTCTGCTTCCTCCTGCTGGCGGCGAAAATCCGCTTCTCTCTGCTGTCCGGTTATCTGCAGGTCCAGGCGCCGAAGCTCCAGCTCCCAGCGGCCCTCCATCTCCTGGCGCGCCGTGGATATCTCCCAATTCAGCCGCTCCTGGCCCAATCCGTATTGGTGCCACAGGTCCAGTTTCTGCAGCTCGTGCTCGCCCTCGGCCTCAACCCGCCGCAGAACGAAGGCGCGGGCCTTCTCATGGTCCTCCCCGGCTTCGGACATGGCCTTAATCAAGGACTGGTGTTCATCATCTTTAAGGAGCAGGTCCCGATCCGCCTGGCGGACCACGTCCTCCAGTTCCGCCTGGGACTGAATCTCGCCCTTGGCATTGGACAGCAGGGCTTGGCGCATGCGTTCCCAGAGGGCTACCCTCTTCTCCACGCCGGCTACTTCCAATGTCTCCTCGGCCATGGTTTGTATGTCCGATTCCTGGTGGACGTCGAAGAGACGTTTGCGTCCTTCCAGTGCGGCCTCCTCCCGGGAGGCAGACACCGCGTACTCTATGCGGGACTTGCTGATTTCGTCCCAGGCCTCGCTCCTTAACCCCAGTGCCTGCGCGGACACTAGCCGCAGCCCCCACCGGGACAGGGGCTGTTCCAGATGAGAGGCCAAAGCAAGTTCTATCTCCTGGCGCGTGCTCTGATTGGCGTCCAGGTCCCGCATCTTGCGAGACTTGAAAAAATATTCGCACCCTTCTTCAGCCAGAGGATAGAGGGCGGCGGCCAGGTTGCGCGTGGAGTAGGAGTCGGCGCCCAACGCCAGGTTGCTCCAGAGGCGCAAGGGCTGCTCGATCTTCAGGACCATGCGCAAATCCAGGCTCAGGGGCAGCGGATCGGAGGTGAACACCCGCTCGATGGAGGTGTTCAGGGTCGCGTCGGAGGTTCGGAACAGGACGACGGTTGTGTCCCTGGTCCGGGAAGATAGAAAATTCCCCATGGAGTGCTTCCCAGGCGTCAGGGTGGTGTCCAGCCTTCCTCCCAGCAAGAGGAGCGCCTCATAACCCTCCTCGATGACCAGGGTCTTGGAGAAGAGGCCCTGCATCTCCCGGGGCTGAATCCGCCGGGCCAGCACGTCGGCAGGCAGGTATCTTTCAGCCGACTCCTCGGCCTCGGCAGGCAAAGAAGTTGCTTCCGGCTTCCCGGCCTGGGCAGGCGGAAACGGTTGCGCCGGCTGTGCGGCGCCGGCAGGCGGGGCAGACAGGGCGTGGCCGCATTCGGGGCAGAACCTCGAGTCCGCCTGCACCTCTGTTTGACACGCTGGGCAGCTTGGCATCACAACGTCTCCCGCCGCAACGTCCCGGGACGCTGCACGGTATTGGTCAATCAAAGGGCTAAATACGAGTGTAGTGGGGGCACTTGTTACTGTCAACGCCGGGGATGCGCCGCCGGCCGCAGCGGCTTGAATGCAGGCGGATGCGCTCCCATTCGTGCTGATCCGAATCTGGCGATTGAAATAGTGAGCGTCGCGGCTGTGCCCCCGGCGAACTTCCCTCGTCGTTCCGGCGTAGGCCGTCTGCCTACGGCGGATAGGCGCGGATTTCCTTGTCTGGGCGAACGCCGCAGTTTGGGCGAACGTCCCATAGAAGCCTACGTCTCTGGATTTCGGCTTTCGCCGGAACGACACACGCGACGCCATTGCCCAAGGATGAGCCGCAATACCCCGGTTGCCTATGGGGTCCGCGAGCGCCGCTACCCTACCGCCAGCCCCCGGATCTCCTTGGCTTTTTCCGGCAACTGGTAGGTGGTCCAGGTGTCGCCGTTGTCCAGGCTGCCGAAGACCTGGCCGTCGCGGGCGGCGCAGAAGACGTGGCCGGGCGCCCTTGGGTCTACGCCGACGGCCATCATGGTGGCGCTGGCGCTTATGCCCCGGTCCACTCGCTCAAATGTACGGAACAGGTCACGGCTGCGGTACAAGGCCCCCTGGGCGCTGCGGGCCGCCGCTCCGATTGTGACGTAAAGCAGGTTGGGATCATGGGGCGCCACCCGCAGGTCTCGCGTGTAAGTGATGGGGGAAAACTGGCCGAATTCCACCGGTATCCACTCCCTGCCCCGGTCCGGCCCGATGAATGGCCCCTGGCGGGTGGTGATGAACACGGTATGGGGAGAGGCGGCGCTGCACTGTACGCCGTGTAGGTCCAGGGTATCCTGGCTGGGGGCCAGGGAGCCCGTTATCTCATCCCAGGTATCCCCACCGTCGGAGCTGCGAATCACCCCGGCTACCTCCAGGGCGGCGTACATCTCGTCGGGGTAGCTAGGGTCGGCGGCCAGGGCGATAACGCGGGTTGGGAAGGCCATGGCACACTCATTTGAGCCCATGGTGGCGCTGAGCTTCTGCCAGGAGTCACCGCTGTTGACGCTGCGGTATATCTCGCCGGGCGCCGTGCCCAGGTACATCACGGTGGGATCGCCGGGACGGAATAAGAAAGACCATACCGGCGCGCCGCCGCGGGGATAGTCCAGCCGCTCCCAGTGCTCGCCACGGTCGGTGCTGCGGTAGGGACCGTCCTGGGTGCCCGCGAAGACCACCTCCGGGTTGTTGGGGTGCAACGCCACTCCCGGAACCACGGGATCATCGGGCAGTCCATGGGTGAGTTCTTGCCATTGACTGGAACCGGGAGCCAAACGGTAAAGTCCGCAGGATTCGGCGCCGGCGTACACATAGGTGTTTTCATTGCTTGAGGTCATGGTTTTGCCTCCGGAGGCTTTCAGTGGTCAGTCGTCAGTATTCAGTAGTTGGTAATCAGCGTGCCCCACTTTTAAAGAGAGGGTGGGGGGATCTTGACCACTGGGGGTTCGGCTTCCAGGTCGAAGCGGAACTGCTCTATGACCGGGTTGGCCAGCAGTTTCTGACACATCTCGGTGACCGCCGCTTCGGCCCGGGCGGGGTCCGTTTCATCCACCCGGACTTCCAGGTACTTGCCAACACGGACGTCGGTCACGGCGGCAAACCCCAGGTTATGCAGGCTGCCCAGGACCGTCCGGCCCTGGGGGTCGTTTACCGTGGGTTTGAGGGTGATGTAGATTCTGGCCAGGTACAAGGCGGCTCACTAGGTCAAACAGGGGACGGTCTCAGGGCCCAGGTTGCCGGCGTAGATGTCGAAGAATATCTGGATCCGGTTCGGGTCTATTCCTTCCATGGTGTCTAGGACTCCCCAAGCGGCCAACGCCAACGTGCCTTCGGGTATTTTGTCGTAGGACCGAGTGATACCCCAGATATTGGATACGCCGATGCCGTCCATTACTTGCCTCAGTTGGTCCACCAGCTCCGGGCTGGTGAAGTTGTAACTTACCACGATGTTGCCGTGCTCCAGGTTATGCACGGCACGCTCGTCGCGCACTCCGTCTTCGTAGAAGCCGCAACTAGCCTGGTCCCCCGGAGGCCAGTGGTTTCCGGACGTGGGAGGAAAGGAGGCATATTCCACCATCTCCCCACTGATCACATGGGTGTCCCCTAAGAAGTCTTGTTGCACACCGATGCCTTCAACATAATCCTGACTGCTTCCTTGGCCGCCACCACCCCTAAATGGGATGGCGGTAAGGCCGAAGGAGCCGATCACCAAGACGGCGATGGTAATGGTGGCAATCAGATAGATTTTGTTGATCTTTTTCCGGCGCGGCCTGGCTAAAGACAGGTTGTCGTTAGCTCTTGACCCCCGGGAGGCGGCGCGGCCCCTGCGGCGCCGATGTCTAGATAAAGGCAACTCGATTACCTCTCGTGGAGTTTGACCCCGGTGAGCCGTTGGTAGGCTTCCAGGTATCTTTGGCCGGTCTTGGCCACTATGTCCGGGGCCAGGTCCGGAGCCGGTGGCGACTGGTCCCAGCCTTGGCCCGTCAGCCAGTCGCGCACGAACTGCTTGTCGAAGCTGGGTTGAGATTGTCCCGGTTTATAGCCGGCTGTGTCCCAGAACCGGCTGGAGTCCGGGGTCAACAGCTCGTCGATGAGGATCAGCTCGTCATCAATCAGCCCGAACTCCATCTTGGTGTCCGCCAGGATCACACCCTTCTCCCGGGCAAAGTCGAGGGCAAACAGGTAGACTTCCTTGCTTGCCTCCTCTAGCTGCCTGGCCAGTGTGGTCCCAACCATATCGACAACCTGCTGGCCGGTCATGTTCTGGTCATGACCTTCCTCCGCCTTGGTAGTAGGCGTGAATATCGGCTCGGGAAAGAGATCGCCCTCCACCAGTCCGGCGGGCATGGCTTGACCGGACACGGTCCCTTGGCGGCGGTACTCCGCCCAAGCGGAACCGGTGATGTATCCCCGCACGATACACTCTATGTCGATCCTCTGGGCCCGCTTGACGATCATGGCCCGGCTGGCGACCTCGGCCGGAAGCGTCTCCAGCAGCCCGCTGCCATCGGACCAGCTGGCGGCGTCCGGGCCGTCGGCCAGGCACAGGAAATGGTTGGGTATCAGGTGCTCCGTCTTCTTGAACCAGAACGCCGACATCCGGTTAAGGACAATGCCCTTTTCGGGTATGCCGGTGGGAAGAACGACGTCGAAGGCGGAGATCCGGTCGGTGGCCACCATCAGCAAGCGGTCATCGCCCAGAGCATAGGTATCTCTCACCTTACCCCGGTGAAGCAGGTCCGGAAGGTGAGTCTCAATCAGCATCAGATAACACCGTGGCGTAGCATAGTAAAGAGATCAGTAATCATGGGCGCCGGTTTCACCATCTACTGGCCGGCCACCTATTGGTCTACCGGCGCCGGTTGGTCTACCTGCGCCGCCTGATGGCTGACGGTTGCCCGCTTCGCCGGCAGTAAGCCCAACCTGTCGAAGGTGTCGTCAACGTATCGGGTGTAGTAATCGTAGTCGAATAATTCATCCAGCTCGGCGGTGGACAAGCTGCCCAGAACATCCGTGTCCGACCTGAGGAGCTGGCGGAAGTCCTCGTTTTCGTCCCACGCCTGCATGGCGTTCCGCTGTACCAACTCGTAGGCAGCCTCACGGGCCATACCTTTGTCGATCATGGCCAGCAGCACTCGCTGGCTAAATACCAGCCCCCGGCTGCTCTCGATGTTAGCCAACATCCTCTCCGGGTATACCCTTAGTCCGCTCATGACGCGGGTGAAGATACTGAGCATGTAGTCCAGGGCCAGGCAGGAATCTGGCAGGATGATGCGCTCGGCGGACGAGTGGCTGATGTCGCGCTCTCCCCAGAGGGCCACATTTTCCAGCGCGGTCACGCTATAGCCACGGATCAGCCGGGCCATGCCGCAGATGCGCTCGCCCAGCTCCGGATTCCGCTTGTGGGGCATGGAGGAGGAGCCCTTTTGGCCGGTTTCGAAGGGCTCTTCCACCTCGCGTATCTCCGTGCGTTGCAGCGCCCGCAACTCGGTGGCGAATTTCTCCAGCGATGCGGCGATGAGGGCCAGGGTGAGTACAAAGTGGGCGTAACGGTCCCGCTGGATTATCTGATTAGACACCAGCGCTACCTGAAGGCCCAACTGTTGGCAGACCCGTTCTTCCACACTGGGCGGCACAGTCGCGTGGGTGCCCACCGCGCCGGAGATCTTGCCAACCCGAACACTTTCCAGGGCTTCAACCAACCGGGCGCGCTGGCGCCGCATCTCATCCCACCAAACGGCCAGCTTCAGCCCAAAGGTTATGGGCTCGGCATGCACGCCGTGGGTGCGGCCCATCATCAACGTGTCTTTGTGCTTGACGGCCTGGGTTTTCAAGGCCGAGATGGCATCATCCATGTCCTCCAGCAGCAGCTTGCCGGCGTCCATGAGCTGAAGCCCCAGGGCAGTGTCCAGCTTATCCGACGAGGTCAGACCCAGGTGCAGCCAACGTCCCTCCGGACCCAATCCATTCGTTATCGAAGAGAGGAAGGCGTTGGTCTCGTGGTGGACGGTGACCAATATCTCTTGCATGAGCTGGCTATCGTATTTGGCGTTGCGAAGAAGGACCATGTCCTCCAGGGGGATGACCCCTTCCTCGGTCCATGCCTCGCACACCGCCAGCTCCAATAGAAGCCATTTTTCGTATTTATAGTCGTCGGACCAGACACGCTTCATCGCCGGCCGCGAATATCGATCGATCACCTAAGGGCCTCCTCACCACCACCGGCACTATCACCATCTTTCCCTTGGGCTTCCTCACCCGAAGTTGGCTGATTACCGTTCAGGTGTACCTCGCGCAAGGCCAGCAGAACAGCCTGGAAATCTTTGAAGGGACGGAACGGGATCTCCTTCCGCCGGCACTCTTCGGCTAATGTCCGGTGGGCGAAAAGGAGGTCGGCCTTGGGCGCGGCTTCCAGGTCGGAAATTCCGTCGCCGGCATAGATGATGTAATGTCCCCGCTTCTTGTAAACGTCCACCACCAGCCCTTTCGAGTTCCCCTCCCGCTCGTGTCCCGGGAAGGTGTGGTAGTACTGATAGGTGATGCCCTGCGGGGTGAACTTGGTGTTCACGGAATAAACCGGGATCTGGGGAAGCCCCTCCGTTTCCAACAAAGCCTGGATGTAAAAGTCCAGCCCCTGGCTGACTATGGCCATGGGCAACTGGTTGGCTTCACAGTATCTCCAAAGATCGTGGAAGTAGGGCCGCAGGTTGGCGTGCTCCTTGACATAATCCTGCATCATGGCCCGGTCCGCCAGGATGTTGCGGAAAGTTATCTCCTGATATTCATTCAGAGTTAACTCGCCGCTGCGAAACCGTTCCCGAACCGACTGCCAGGATGGGTCTCCAAATCGCTCCAGAAGCAGATTGGCTACGTTCTGTTCTGCCGCGGTATCGTCGAAATCGACCAGTACCGCGGGGACCAACCTAGCGCTCCCGGAGCTGCTGTCGATATTCTTCATAGGCCTGCCTGATGTGGTCATACTTCAGCCCCAAAATCTCTGCGGCGAAGAAGGCCGCGTTTCGCGCTCCCCACGATCCCACGGCCATACATGCCACAGGGATACCCGGAGGCATCTGCGCCGTGGCTAAGAGGGCGTCCATGCCCTTCAGCTCGCTGGAGGCCAGGGGTACGCCGATCACCGGTAGGGTAGTCCACGAGGCCAAGACGCCTCCAAGGGCCGCCGAGCCGCCGGCCGCCGCTATCAACACCTCGATTCCACGGTCTCTAGCCGTTTGGGCGTACTCTTGCACCCGCTCCGGTGTCCGGTGGGCCGACATCACCCTGACCTCGTAGTCGATGTGGAGCAGCTCCAGGGTGTCCACTGTCTCCTGGACCACCGGCTCGTCGGAAGCGCTTCCCATGATAACACCGACTAACGGCAAAACGAGCACCTCATATGCGGACTGGAGGTCAAGAGATCACAGCTCCAATTCATCGCGGAAAGCCTCCACCAGCGCCTGCTCCAGGGCTTCGGCCTCCAGGCGAATGTCCACGCCGTTAACCTGGAGGTAGGTCCCATCTTCACTCGACCCAAGGTCCACCGCGATCTCCCGTTCACCGGCCTCATCCCATATCAATATATTGGCAATGAGGTCGCCCTCTTCCTCTTCGGAATCGTCACGGTCGTTAATGTCTTCATCGTCGCCGTCGGCCGGTGCTTCCCAAGAGATGATGGTTTCTAGTTCCCCCTGGCCGTTCAGCAGGGTGGCTTTCATCTCGTTGAGCAATTGGTTGATCTCCAAGGAAGTGACCAGCTTGGACAACTCTTCCCGTTGATGCTGGATCTCGGCTTCATCGGCGGCGGCCTGCCGCTGCCGTTCCGCCCGCACATCGGCCAGCTCTTCCCGCAGCCTGCCCAAGGTGTCTCGCCACGCCATCTAGTACCTCCCCAACCGAAGCCCGGTCGCTCCCATATTACAAACTATATCGAAAAAAGTCACCCGCCCGTGCCCTTGGCTGCTTGAGAAGGGGCATAGCAAACCAGTGCCATCTTCGGGGCTGATCGATATGCTTTCCAGCAGCCTAGCCACTCGCCTTTGCCGGATTCGCTGCCAATTCCCCTTCTATGCTCTCCATTGCGGCGATATCGGTACGATAGTAGGCGCCTCGGAAGTCGATCCTCCGCACCCTATGATAAGCCCTATCACGCGCTTCTGCCAGCGAATCGCCCCGTCCGACCACGGTGAGAACCCGGCCGCCGCTCGTGGTCACCCGGCCCGGCCGATCTTGAATGGAAGAACGGGTCCCGGCATGGAATATCATCGTGTTTTGGGCCTCCTCATCGGCGTCATCCAGACCGACGATCTCGAACCCGGTTTCGTATGCGGCCGGATAGCCCCCCGATGCCATCACCACGCCCACGTAGTTGTCCGCCCTCCACCGGACCGGAACCTTGGACAGGCGTCCTTCGTGGCAGGCCAACATTATCTCCAATGGGTCGCCGGCCAGCAAAGGCAGCACCACCTGGGCTTCCGGGTCGCCCAGCCGGCAGTTGAACTCCAGCACCTTGGGGCCCGCCTCGGTCAACATCAGTCCGGCATACAAGATGCCCCGGTAGGGGGTCCCGCGTTCGGACATTTCCCGTATCACCGGCTCCATGACCGTGATCCGGAGACGCTCCTCCATGCCGGCAGTCCAGAAGCCGGGTGGGGCGAAGCTGCCCATACCGCCGGTGTTGGGGCCCTCGTTCCCGTCTTTCAACCGCTTGTAATCGCAGGCGGCCGCCAGAGTAGATAGGTGCTCGCCGTCGCAGAAAGCGAAGATGCTCACCTCGGGCCCGGACAGGTACTCCTGGATCACCACCGTGTTGCCGGCGTCTCCGAAGACCCGCTGATCCATGCAAGCCCGCACCGCCGCGGTCGCTTCCTCCGGTGTCCGGCACAGGTAAACACCCTTGCCGGCGGCCAGTCCATCCGCCTTTATCACCACTGGATCGCGGTGAAGGCTCAGGAAGTCCAGGGCGGCACCCTGCTCATGAAATACGTTAAAGTCTGGGCAGGGCACCCCGGCTGCCTGCATCACCTCCAGGGCGAAGGCCTTGCTGGACTCGATCTGGGCCGCGGCCCGGGTGGGGCCAAAGGATGGGATACCCAAGGCATCCAGGCGGTTCACCAAACCCAGGGACAGAGGCACCTCTGGGCCGACGACGACCAGATCGATCTGCAAGGACTGGGCTGCGCCCACGACACCGTCAACGTCTTCGGGCGAGATGTCTAGATTGGTGGCGATGCGGCCGGTACCGCCGTTGCCATTGGCAACCCACATGCCGGTGATCGAAGGACTCTGGCCCAGACGCCAGGCCAGGGCGTGTTCCCTGGCTCCCGAGCCAACGATCAGGACTTTCATGCCGTCAGCCCTTTGACCTGCGCATATATACGGTCGAGTATACGTTCGAGTTCTGGGGTAACGGACAGGGCGGCTTTACTCCCACTCGATGGTGCCCGGAGGCTTGCTGGTGATGTCGTACACCACCCGGGTTATGCCGGGCACCTCATTGACCATACGGTTGGAGATGGCCGCCAGCACCTCGTAGGGCAAGCGCGCCCAATCGGCCGTCATGGCATCCTGGCTGGTGACGGCGCGGATAGCGCAGACGTAACCGTAGGTCCGGAAGTCACCCATCACCCCCACCGTGCGGGTGTCGCTGAGCACGGCAAAGCTCTGCCAGAGCTCGTCATAAAGGTTGGCCTTGGTTATCTCATCGAGAACTATCCAGTCGCAGGCCCGCAGCATGTCCAGCCGCTCCAGAGTAACCTCGCCGATGATCCGGATGGCCAGGCCCGGTCCGGGGAATGGCTGGCGAAACACGATGTCTCTGGGCAGTCCCAGCTCCAGACCAACCTCACGCACCTCGTCTTTGAACAGGTACCGCAAGGGCTCCACCAGCTTCAGCTTCATATGGTCGGGGAGACCACCGACGTTGTGGTGGGTCTTGATGCGGGCCGAGGACCGGTTCTCGGGGGATTCGCTCTCGATGACGTCGGGGTACAGGGTGCCCTGCGCCAGAAAGTCGGTCTTCCCCAGGCGCGAGGCCTCTTCTTCAAAAACCCGGATGAACTCCTCGCCGATAACCTTTCGTTTCACTTCCGGGTCGATAACGCCTTTGAGGCCGGCCAGAAACCGGTCCGGGGCATCGGCGTATAGCAAGGGTAGTCCCAGGGTCTCGTGGAAGGTCGCCTGCACGCGCTCCGGCTCCTCCAGACGCATGAGACCGTTGTTGACGAAGATGCAAGTCAACTGGTCGCCGATGGCGCGGTGCAGAAGGACGGCGGTAACCGCTGAATCCACCCCTCCCGAGAGCGCGCAGATGACCTTACCGTCACCAACCTGGTGGCGTATCCGGTCGATGGATATACCCACGAAATTGCCCGGCGTCCAGTCGGGTTGGCAGCCGCAGATCGAGAAGATGAAGTTCTCCAGGATCGTCGTGCCCAGCGGCGTGTGCTGCACCTCCGGGTGGAACTGGATGCCAAATATACGGTCTCCGTCGCCCAACGCCGCGACCGGCGAGTTATCGGTGTAGGCCAGGCTGGAGAACCCGGGGGGCAGCTCCTCCACCCGGTCACCGTGGCTCATCCAAACCTGGAAAGAGGACGGTAAGCCTTTGAACAAGGGGGACCCGGTGGCATTCTCATGAAGCACCGCCGAGCCGTACTCCTGCTTCTGACCCGGCACGACCTTGCCGCCCAACTGGTGGACCAGCGCCTGCAACCCGTAGCAGATGCCAAGCACCGGGATACGTTGTTCAAACACCCAGGAAGGGACCTGTGGAGCGCCGGCGGCATACACGCTGGCCGGGCCGCCGGAAAGGATCACGCCCCGTAGATTGAGGCGCTGCACCGACTCCCAGGACGCCGAGGAACGGATGATCTCGGAATATACGTTGAGATCGCGGATCCGGCGGGCGATGAGGTGGGTGTACTGGGACCCGAAGTCGATGACGGCGATCCCTTGACTGACGGCATGTGCTTCGGCCGAGGACTCCGCCGCCGCGCCTTTGGCGGCCTCCGGGTGCGCCGAAGCCTCAAGGGCGCCGCTGGTTGCGGCCGGGCGGCCTGGGGACAGTCTTTCTTCTGTCGTGGCCCTTTCTCCTAGATAGAGTAGTTGTCGGCCCGGGAGACCCCATACCTGGTATGATATGACAGGTTGTTCTCGTTATTATAACCACGAAGCCGGGCGGAGTATAGGCTCCCGGTGCTGAATATTTTGGGGGCGTGGCGCCTATGCTATACTCACGCCGGATGAGGATTATCTGTGCGGAAGGTCCAGCCTAAATGGCATCGAGCATGAGCTGCCAGGACGAGATTGGACAGGGAGTGGCCTGCCTCAAGGCCGGCGGGGTGGTGGTATTCCCCACCGACACGCTGTACGGCGTGGGCGCAGACGTGTTCAACGTTCCTGCCCTCCGGAGAGTCTTTGATTTGAAAGGCCGGCCCTTGGGGCTGGCCCTGCCGGTGCTGGTTTCGGATTGGGAGCAGGTGGGATCGGTGGCCCAAGATATCCCCGAGATCGGCCGCCGTTTGGCCGACCGGTTCTGGCCCGGCCCCTTGACGCTGGTTCTATCCCGTTCCAGCCGGTTGCCGGATCTGGTGACCGGCGGCCGCGACACCGTGGCGGTGCGGATGCCGGACCATCCCATACCCCTGGCCCTGGCCAGGGAGTTTGGCGGTCCCATCACCGGTACCAGCGCCAACATCAGCGGTGAGGCCGATCTGCTGGCGATTGAAGCAGTGGAGGCCCAATTTAGCCATGGCGTAGATTACATAATACGCTGCGGCCCGTCCCCGGCGGGGATTCCCTCCACCGTGGTCGATGTGACCACGGGAACTCCCCGGCTGGTGAGGGAGGGGGCGCTTACCTTCGAGACGGTCCTGGGGTAAAAATATTGTCCTTATCCCGCTTTGAAGCCCAACGGCGAGCCCTGGAAGAGGAATTGAAGGACGTCTTCTCGGGAAGGGAAGGTTTCCTTTACGACCTGCTCCGGTACCATTTCGGCTGGGCCGACCAACGGGGGCAACCGGAAGACCTCCCTCTGGCGCTGCACCTTCAATCCCTGCTGGCCTTGGTCTGCTGTGAGGCCCTTAGCGGCGATTTCCAGGCAGCATTGCCGGCCGCCGCGGGGATCGAACTGGTGTACAACTTCACCCTGGTGCACAGTGATGTTCAGTCGGGCCGGGTGGACCAGCAGGACCGGCCCAGCATCTGGTGGGTCTGGGGTCCGGCGCAAGCGATCAACGCCGGCGACGGATTGCACGCCCTTGGGCGCACCACTATAATGCGCCTGGCTCAAAGGGGTGTGGCGGCGGACCAGGTTCTACGGGCGGTGGGGCTGCTGGACGGGGCATGCCTCACCCTTTGCGAAGGCCAGTACATGGACCTTGATTTTCAGGACCAGCTCCTCGTAACCACCGGCGCCTACTACGACATGATCGGCCGCAAGACGGGTGCACTGGCCGGGTGTTCCGCCGAGCTGGGCGCACTGGCCGCCGGAGGGGATGAAAGTGTCTGCCTCCAGGTCCGCGCTGCCGGCACCCGGTTGGGGATGGCCTGGCAGATCGGCCAGGATATCAACGATTTTTGGGGCAGGCGCGGGGACGGCATGACGGCCAGCAATGTTCTCAACAAGAAGAAGAGCCTCCCGCTGATTCTTGCCATGGAGACGGCCGAGCTTGCGGTCAAGCGGGAACTGGGGAATATCTACGCCAAGCGCGTGCTGCAACCCGATGATGTGTCGCGCGTGATAGAGATTCTGGACCAAGCCCAGGCGCGCCAGAGCTCGGAGGCCAAGGCCCGGGAGCTGGTCGACGAGGCACTGGCGGCCCTGGCCGATGCCGGACTGGCCGAGGACCGGATGGGCGATCTGAAGTTTTTGAGCATGTGGGTCCTGGAGGGCAACGGCTGATGGTGAGGTGTGGGCCCCATCTTTCAAGATGTCCATCCTCTGAAAGGAGCGTTTGGAACGGTGGTCAAGCGTAGCCTGGCCGGGCTGGATGTCGCCGGCAAACGCGTTTTGGTGCGGGTGGACTTTAACGTGCCCATCGATCAGGGGCCCCTGGAGCTTGGAACCGAGGCCCTGGCCTCCTACGATCATCGGCTCCGGGCAACCCTGCCGACCATCCGGTATCTGCTGGAGCGGGACTGCCGGGTGATCCTGTGCTCGCACCTGGGCCGCCCCGCGGGAGAGGTCGTTGAGCAACTACGGCTGGGCCACGTGGGCGGCCGCCTGGCCGAGCTCCTGGAACAACCGGTCCAGACCCTGACCGACTGCGTTGGCGGCGCCGTCCAGGCATCGGTGGCAGGCATGGCGCCCGGCCAGGTGGTCTTGCTGGAAAACCTACGGTTTCACCCCGGTGAAGAAGGCAACGATTCCAATTTTGCCGAGTCTCTGGCGGCCTTGGCGGATTGCTTTGTGATGGACGCCTTCGGAGTAGCCCACCGGGCCCACGCCTCCACCGTGGGATTGCCCAAGCACCTTCCTTCCGCCACGGGCCTGCTGGTGGAACGGGAAGTGGAGGCCTTGGGACAAGCCCTGGAAGCGCCGGAGCGTCCCCTGGCCGCCCTGTTGGGGGGCGCCAAGGTCGCCGATAAGATCCACGTCCTGGAAAACCTGCTGGGCAGGCTGGACCGATTGTTCATCGGCGGCGGCATGGCGGTAACATTCCTGCGAGCCCAGGGGCATGGCACGGGCGCCTCCAACGTGGAGGAGAACTTATTGGAGTTCGCCAACGAGATCCTTGCTCAGGCCAAGGACAGAGACCTGCCGGTTTATCTGCCGCAGGACCTGGTGGTGGCCAGCAGATTCGACGCCGATCCACCTGGCATGGAAACCGTTCCGGTGGGCGAGGTGCCCGATGGCTGGTATATCATGGACATCGGCGCCGCGACCGCCCGGCAGTTTTGCGAGGGCTTGAGGGATTGCCGCACTATCATATGGAATGGGCCGATGGGCGTATTTGAGATGCCCCGTTTCAGCCAGGGCACCCGCACCGTAGCCGAAGCAATCGCGGCGATGAACGGCGTGACCAGCGTGGTTGGCGGCGGCTCCACCGCCGAGGCCGTCGAAGAGTTAGGTCTGATGGACGGGATGACCCACGTTTCCACGGGAGGAGGAGCGTCCCTGGAGTTCCTGGAAGGCAAGGAGTTGCCGGGGATCGCGGCACTGCCCGACGCATGAAAATCAAAATAACCACACCGGCTCCGCGGCTATACAGCTTCGCCAGTTGAGAGTTGAACATTGATTGACCTGGAAGTTTTGCGGGATTGCTACATCTCCAGCCCCTCAAAGATCGTCATGCTGGTCGTCGATGGATTGGGTGGGCTGGCCCATCCGGATAGCGGGCTCTCCGAGCTGGAAACGGCCGCGATCCCCAACCTGGACGCCATGGCCCGGGAGAGCGCCTGTGGCCTGACCACCCCGGTGATGCCCGGAGTGGCCCCCGGAAGCGGCCCCGGTCATCTATCGCTGTTCGGCTACGACCCCCTGAAGCACCTGATCGGACGCGGTGCGCTGGAAGCCCTGGGGATCGACGTGACCCTCCAGCCGGGTGACGTGGCGGCCCGGGGGAATTTCTGTACCGTGGACGGAGACGGACTGCTGTTGGACCGGCGCGCCGGCCGGATCCCTACAGATCTCAGCGAGCCCCTGTGCCGCCGTTTGGATCAGATCGAGCTCGATGGCGTCCAAGTAAATGTGTACCCGGTGCAGGATTACCGGTTCGTCCTTCGCCTGAGAGGGGAAGGGCTATCCGCCGCTCTCTCGGAGACCGACCCACAGCGTGTGGCCCTACTCCCGCTGCCGGCGGAGCCCCTGGAACCCGAGGCTCAACGGTCTGCCGGCCTGATTAACCAGTTCGTGGCCCGGGCGCGGCAATTGCTGGCCGAAGAAGAGCGGGCCAACATGGTCCTGCTGCGGGGATTTGCCAAATTACCCAGTCTTCCGCCCATGGGGGAGGTCTACCGGCTGAACCCGGCGGCCATCGCCGCCTATCCGATGTACCGGGGACTGGCGACGGTGGTAGGAATGAAAGTGATACTAACCGGCAAAACCTTCGCCGACGAGGTGGAGACGCTCAGGGAGAATTTCCACTCCCACGACTTCTTCTTCATTCACTACAAGCCAGCCGACGCAGCC
>JADFJS010000010.1 GCA_022566155.1 Chloroflexota bacterium | reverse complement strand
AGTTCTGGAAGTTATCGCTGAAACCGCCCGCCTCGGCGAAAGTGGCCAGCGTGGTCAACGAGAACGTTTCGGCGCCGGCGTCGGCCGCCTCCATGTAAACCGCGAGGATCCCGATCCAGACCAGCACGCTGCCGCCCACCAGGTACAGGAATAGCTTCATGGCCCCGTACTCTTTGGTCCGCAGGAATGTCCCGAAGTCGGTGCTGCTACCCCAGACCCCGATGAGCAGGTACATCGGCAGCACCGCCAACTCGTAGAAGAAGAAGAGGAAAAAGAGGTCCTGCACCGCGAATACCCCGAACACGCCAGACCCCAGAGCCAGCAACAGCACAAAGAAGTCGCGGGTCCGATGCAGGATAGTTCGGGAGATAAGCACGGCGCCAAAGAGCACGATTCCGTTGAGCAAGATCAGGGCGGCGGAGATGCCATCTATGCCCAGGGAGAGGCTTATATCTACCGGCGCGCCCAACCATTGGTAGGTGCGCTCAAACTGGTAACCACCCGCCGTGTAGTCGTAGCGCGCGAACACATACAGCGATATGGCCAACGCGACTCCGGCGACGATGACGGCGAAATACCACACGTCTTGGGGCCGGTCCCGGTAATGGAACATGGTCATCGCGGCCCCGGCCAGGGGCACCAGGATGAGCAGCAATAATGCGACCTGGTCGAAGTTATTCATCGGCTCATTATCAGACTGATCTCAGCCACCAGAAGATAGCAAGACCCACGGTGCCGATCACCATCGCCAGGGCGTAGTTGTACACCTTCCCAGTAACGTGAAGACGCAGGATAATACCCAGGCGGCGGACGGCGTTTGACGGCACCATAACCAACACATCGTTGATCACTACCCGGTCGAAGAGAGCGATGAAGCCGGAGAAGACCAGCACCACCCGGTCCACCACCCACTGGTATGCTTCATCGAAGTAATATTTATTTTCCACCACTTTCAGCACCACCTGGAACCGGTTCCTGGCGCCATCCAGGTTTATGCTCCGCTTCATGTAGACCAGGTAGGCAAACCAGAAGGCCCCCATGGCCAGGATGGCGGAAAGGATACCCAACCACCAGACGAAGTGAAAACCCTCCTTTTCTCCGAAGAACAGAAAGCTGCCGACACCGGCGTAGCTTCCCGGCCAGTTGAAGCTGAGCAGTCCAAAACCCGCGGCTAGGATGCCCAGCAGCACCATGGGCCATGCCATAGCCCAAGGAGCGTCGTGAACCCCCTCGTGCTCCCGGCGGAGGACACCGAAGAAGGGCACCATCATGGCCCGCGCCATGTACAGCGCGCTCAACAACGCTGTCACCAGAGCCAGGACTATAAACACCGGGGTGCGGTGGTCATTGACCGCTATGAGGATCTCGTCTTTGCTCCAGAATCCCGCCAGGATCGGTATCCCACCCAGGGACAATGCTCCCAGGGAGAATACGATCGCGGTCAGCGGCATCACACGGCGCAAGCCGCCCATCTCTCGTATGTCCTGCTTCTCAGTGCTGTGCAGCACGCTGCCGGCGCCCAAAAACAGCAGCGACTTGGCGAATCCGTGGGCCAGCAGATGAAAAATGGCAGCGGTGTACCCGAATGCCCCCAGGGACAGCATCATCAATCCCAGGTGACTGATCGTGGAATAGGCGAGGATGCGCTTCAGGTCGGTGGCCACCAGGGCGATGGTCGCGGCCATCAGCGCGGTTACCAGGCCCACGATAGCCACCACCAGCAACGCATCGCCCGAGGCGACGAAGATGGGGAAGGCGCGGGCCACCAGGAAAACACCAGCCACCACCATCGTGGCGGCGTGGATCAGGGCGCTGACCGGTGTTGGCCCTTCCATCGCGTCGGGCAGCCAGACGTGAAAGGGGACTTGGGCAGACTTACCCATAGCGCCGAGAAATATCAGGAGCGCCGCCGTAGTGGCGATGCCCGTGCTCATGGCGCCGGTGCGGGCCGCGTCAAAGGCCGCCGACATGCTGAAGCTGTCCACCTCTCGCCACAGGAGAAGTATCCCGATCAGCAGTCCCACGTCGCCGATGCGGGTCACTATGAAGGCTTTCTTAGCCGCCTCCCTGGCCGAAGGCCGCTCGTGCCAGAAGCCGATAAGCAGGTAAGAACACACCCCCACCAACTCCCAAGCCACGTACAGCAGCAGGAAATTGTCCACCAGCACCAGGGTCAGCATCGAGGCCGCGAACAAGGCGTGGACAGCGTAGTACCAGCCGAACTTTGGGTCGCCCTTCATGTAGCCCAGAGAGTATATCTGCACCATCAGGGCCACGAAGGTAACCAGGCCCAGCATGGCGAGGGTCAAAGGGTCCACCAGGATGCCCCAGGTCAGCTCCAAGTCTCCTGCGTGGAACCAGGAGCGCTCGTAGCTACAGGTAAGCGCCCCGGTATCCTCGCTGATCAGGCATCCCTTCGTACCCGCGTCCGCGGCGGTGGCTGGGTCTGCGCCGAGGAAGCTGCCCAGCACCAGCCAGAAAAATATAAACCCGGCGGCGATCGCCAGGATGGCCAGGATGGACCCCTTCCCGGGCAGGAATCTGCCGAAGATGACTATCAGGGGTGCGGCGGCAAAACTGAAGACCGGGATAAGCCATGCCCATTCCATAGCCATCAGCTCTCGGCGGCTGAAATCCCCCCTCGCCCACCTTTAAGAAAGGGGGGTTGGGGGGATTTGCTCCACAATACACAGAATTGATCCAGCGTCTCTCTGCTCCTTACCATTTCATCAGGTCTATCTCGTCAACGTTTACGGTGGACCGGTTGCGGTATATCCGCAAGATTATGGCCAACGCCAGGCCCACTTCCGCCGCGGCAACGGTTATGACGAAGATGGCGATGATCTGTCCATCGAAATTAGCGAAAACTTCGCCCGCATCCCGATAGCCCAGATGGGAGGCGGTGGCGATCAGGTTGATGTTCACGGCGTTTAGCATCAGCTCGATGGACATGACGATCAGCACCGCGCTGCGCCTGGCCAACACACCATAGAGACCGATGGCGAACAGGGCCGCGCTCAGAAGCTGAAAGTGCATCAATGACACCATGGCCTAACGTCCGTCCTCACCCGTGCGGGCGATGATTATGGCGCCGATGAGGGCCACCAAAAGTACCAAAGAGGCCACCTCAAAGGGAATGGCCCATCGGGTAAACAGCGAGTTGGCCAACTCGGGAAAGTCAGGATGGTGGGGCCTGCTCTGGTCCACTCCGCGTATCAGGAACGCGGGCACCAGCACACCTAGCACACCGAGGGCCGCCACCACTGCCAGGGGCCACTGGCGGTTGTCGCTGATGCGAGGATATTCGCCGCTGCGGGTGAGCATGATGGCGAACAACAGCACGATGATGATTGCTCCGCCGTAGATCAGGACCTGCACTAGAGCCAGGAACTCGGCATATAAGATCAGGTATATCCCGGCAACCGCTACCAGGGACACGAGAAGGGCCAGGGCGGCATGCACCACGTTGCGTGTAGCCACCACGGCCAAGGCCCCGCCCAGCGTGAAGACAGAGAGCAATATGAATAAAAACCAGGACACGGCTAATGGTCCATTCCAAATAATGAGCCACCAGGATGGCGGCTCAACGATAGACGGTTCATAGCAGGCGATTAGCTCCTGCCCATCAGCATTATCTCGCTATGTTACCTGATCGCACCCAACTGTATCAGACATTCCCGTCGACCCGGCCTAGGGCCGTAGCCAGGCGGATTTGGTTATTGGGCGGTAGTTCCGCCGTCTATCACCAGCTCGGAGCCGGTCACAAAGGACGACTCATCCGACGCCAGGTAGAGCACGCCGTAGGCGATGTCCTCGGAGGTACCCACTCGGCCCATGGGCAACCGCTGCATGCGTTGCTCCAATCGTGCTGGATCGGACATGGTATCCCGGATCATATCGGTATCGATGGGTCCGGGATGAACGGAGTTACACCTGATCCCTTCTTTGGCATACTGGATGGCCGTCGATTTGGTCAACAGCCGCACCGCGCCCTTGGTGGCCGTGTAGCTGGGGGAGCCGTTGGGACTGCCCACCAGACCCGCCGTGGAGGAAATATTTATTATGGAGCCTCCTCCAGCGCGGCGCATGGCGGGAATGGCATGCTTGGTGCCCAAGAAAACCCCCTTGGCGTTCACCCCCATGATGCGGTCCCAGTCTTCTACCGTGGTCTCTTCCAGTCCCTTACGGATCAGGATGCCGGCATTGTTCACCAGTATATCCAGTTTCCCGTAGCGGCTGACGGCGGTTTCCACCGCAGAGCGCCAATCGTCTTCTTGAGTGACGTCGAGGTGCACGTAGGTGGCTTCCCCACCCGACTCGTTTATCTGCGCCTCCACCTGCTTGCCCTCTTCATCCAAGAGGTCGCCTATGACGACTTTGGCTCCCTCACGGGCAAACATCCTCGCTTCCGTCGCGCCCTGGCCGCGGGCGCCTCCACTGATGATGGCAACTTTCCCGTCTAATCGTCCCATTCGTTCATCCCGCGAAGACCGTTTCGAGATACAACTGACCTATACCGAAGGGCTGGTTTCCTGCTGGCCGCCGAACCGGCGGCGATGCACCCGGAGGGTTCAATCATCCATGACAACCGGTATCCCGGCCGCTTCAGCCTTGGTCTTTGATTCCTCGTTGATGACCCCGTCCTGCATCCAGATATACTTGACTCCCACCTCGATGGCTTCGTCCACCACCGGCGGCACCAGTTCCGAGCGGCGGAAGACGTCCACCATGTCAATGGGCACGGGCACCGACTTCAGGTCCGGGTAGCTTTTCTCGCCCAGAACTTCGTCAATCATCGGATTCACCGGGATTATGCGGTATCCCTGGGACTGCATGTATTTGGATACCCTGTAGCTATCCCTGTCCGGGTTGTCGGATAAACCCACCACGGCGATGGTCTTGCTATTGCGAAGCTGTTCCTCTTGCAGGTCCATGCATGCCTCCTTGACGGGCTATCGGCTTTCAGCCGCCAGCGTTCAGCTAGTATCTCCGGTCAATAGTCAGGGTCATTAAGACCGTTCGTGGTGAGCCCATCGACTGCGCTCAGGGCAGGCTTGTCGAACCATCCGCCCTGAGGTGGATCATTCGAGAAGGCTCTGGGCGGAAGGACGGCCATACCGCCTGTTCCTCAAAATGGGTGCTTGACCGGCAACGCCGCTAGCGGCCGCTGCTTCGCAGGTAGTTAACGGCGGCGATGGCGGCGGTTGCACCGTCTCCGGCCACCGACACCAACTGGGATGACGAGTGCTGCCGAATGTCGCCCACCGCGTACAGGCCGGGAACCTCCGTCTCCATGGAAAGGTTGACCGGGATGTGGCCGGCGTTGTCCAGCTTTACCATCCCCTGGACTAACGCGGTATTGGGCTCCAGGCCTACGTAAACGAACAGGCCGGAAAGGCTCACCACGTTCTCCAGATTAGTTACCACATTTTGCACCCGGACTCCGGAGACGGTTTCCTCGCCGAGCACCTCTTGCACCACCGAGTTCCACACCACCTCTATCTTCCGGTTCTGGTGCAGCCGGTCCTGAATAGTCTTCTGGGCACTCATCTGGTCGCTGCGGTGGAACAGCAGCACCGTATCTGCATACTCGGCCAGGGTCAAGGCCTCGTCCGCGGCCGAGTCTCCGCCGCCTACCACGCCCACTACCTGGCCACCGTACAGGGGGCCATCGCACGTTGCGCACTGAGACACACCTCTGCCGAACATCTCTTCCTCGCCGGGGATGCCCAGCTTCCGGAGTGTCGACCCGGCGGCCATGATCACCGCCCTGGCCCGGAACTCTCCAGCATCGGTGGCCACCACTTTGTAATCCCCATCCCTGGAGATCGAGCTGGCCTCCGCCATGATGAACTCAACGCCGGCGTCCATAGCCTGTTCTTGAGTAGCCGGGGCCAGCTCAGCGCCCGAGATTCCCTGGGGAAACCCCGGGAAATTCTCGATCTTCTCGATGTTGATGATCTGCGCACCGCCCATCATCCGCTCCACCAAACCCGTCCTCAACCCATGGCGTGCGGCGAAGATACCCGCCGTCATTCCGGCCAAGCCACCGCCGATGATAACAACATCGTATCCGTTGGCCAAAGGTAGGTCCTCCTTCACATCTCCGGCTCCCTTCGGCGTAACTATAGCCGGGGCCGGTTTTGGGTGTCAACCGGCAACGGTTGGTTGCGCCCGGACATTAGTACACCTACAATTGAATCAATTCCAGCGGACGCGGGCAGCCGGCGCCACATTGGATTCAATCTTTATGTCTAGCCCCGGCTCTGTAGGAGTGGACGCCCATGATCGTGGACCTGATGAGCACCACCACCAGCGACGGTATCGAGTTGGACGGGGCCTTCTTTGCTCCGCAACCCGGCGGGTCTCCTACGAACGCCGTGGATGCCATCTTGCTGGCACACGGTTCCAGAGGCAACTTCTGCATGGCATCGACCAAGCATATGGCAGAAGACCTGCGGGCCCGCGGCTATGCATGCCTGGCCTTGAACAGCGCCGCTCACGATACTGTCTGGAATAACCCCGGGGACGGCAACAACTATGGCAACGGTTTCGAGATACTCGACCGCAGCCGTCTGGATATCCGCGCGGGAGTGGACTACCTGTGGGAGCTAGGATACCGCCGAATCGGTATCTTGGGCCACAGCATGGGAGCCGTGAGGGTTACTTACTATGCGGCCACCGAGACCGACCACCGGGTGGCTGCGGTGATCCCGGTCTCTCCGGTGCGGCTGTCCTACAGCTACTACATGGCTTCAACCGACGCCGCCGAGTTTCAGAATATCGTGCAGCAGGCCGGCAAGCTGGAAGCCGATGGGAAGGCCAACGAGCTCATCAGCGTCAAATTCCCCATCACCCAGCTATTCAGCGCCGCCTCCTACCTGGACAAGCACGGTCCGGAAGAGCGTTACAATCTGATCAACCTGGCGGCCAAGATATCCATACCCTTGTTCATCCTGGCCGGGTCCCTGGAGACGCACACGCGCCTGCTGGACATGGCCGGCGACCTGGCCTCGGCCGCCGTGAACAGCCCCGAGGTCCGGTGCGTCATCATTGAAGGTGGCAGCCACACCCTGGGCAACCGGCGCCAGGAGGCCGCGGCGGCGGTTCTTGACTGGCTGGCCAGCCTGGCATCCAAACCCGTCGAGGTATGACCGTGAGTCAAAGAGAAGCGGTATCCGCCGGTGCTTACGATGACCACATCCAACGGGACGTTATGGTGCCGATGCGGGATGGGGTGCAGTTGGCCACCGACCTGCACCGCCCGGCACAGGGAGGGCAACCCCTAGATGGACCCTTCCCCGTGTTGCTGCTACGTACTCCGTACAACAAGTCCACCGAGGCAAGGGCTCTGGAGGCCCGCTTCTTCGTCAGCCATGGCTACGTTGCCGTTATCCAGGACTGCCGGGGGCGTTACGCATCCGAGGGCGGGTTCACCAAATACGTCGCCGAAGGGCCCGACGGCTGCGATACCCTGGAATGGCTGGTCCGGCAGTCCTGGTGCAACGGCAAGATCGGCACCCACGGCCTCTCCTATTCCGCCCACACACAGGCAGCCATGGCCAGCCTCGGCCCGCCTAACCTGAGTTGCATGTGGCTGGATTCCGGCGGCTTCTTCAACGCATTTCAAACGGGTTGCCGTAATGGCGGGGCATTCGAGCTTCGGCAGGTGACCTGGGCCTTTCGCGAGGCGCTGGAAAGCCCGGATTCCCACCTCCATCCCATGGTGACCAGGGCTGCGATGAAGAACCAGGACATTCACGACTGGTTCCAGAGACTGCCATGGAAGAAAGGCCATTCACCCTTGCAGTGGACCCCGGATTACGAAGACTATCTGTTGGACATCTGGAGCCGCGAGACCTTCGACGATTACTGGCGGCAAGCAGGGTTGTGCGCCCAAGAATTTCACTCCAAGTTCGCCCACATACCGCAGGTGCACATGAGCAGTTGGTACGACCCATACGCCGCCAGTACCACCAACAACTTTGCCGCACTCTCCCAGGCCGGCCGGGGACCGGTGAACCTGATCATGGGTCCCTGGACCCACGGAGCCCGTTCCGTCACACATTCGGGAGACATCGACCTGGGGGCCCAGTCCATCCTGGACAACAACCTGGACACCGACTATAACCACCTGCGGTTGCGCTTCTTCGACCGTTGGCTAAAGGGCATAGCCAATTCTTGGGAGGATGAGTCTCCGGTGAAGGTCTTTGTTATGGGCGGAGGGTCCGGCCGCCGGAACTCGCAACGGCGCCTGGACCATGGCGGGCAATGGCGAGAAGAGAACGAGTGGCCGTTGGCCCGGGCCAACAACACGGCTTTCTATCTGAAGGCCGGGGGCGGCCTGAGCGCCGGCCTTCCCGAAGGCGGCCAACCGCCCAGCGATTATCTGTTCGACCCCAATCAGCCGGTACCCACCATCGGCGGCAACATCTCCTCGGGCCAGCCAATCATGGAGGCCGGTGGATTCGATCAGAGGGAATCCGATCATTTCTATGGCTGCCGCCCTCCTTACCTTCCGCTTGCTGCCCGTCCCGACGTGCTGGTGTTTCAGACAGAGCCTCTGGAAGAAGATATGGAGGTTACGGGTCCTATCTCGGTGCGGTTGTGGATCGATTCTTCGGCGGCGGACACCGACTTTACCGCGAAGCTCCTGGACGTATACCCGCCTTCCCAGGACTATCCCGAGGGTTATGCCTTGAACCTGACCGACGGGATATTTCGCTGCAAATTCCGCAACTCCTGGGAAGAGCCGGAATTGATGGAGCCGGGGGAGGTCTACGCCGTTACCATAGAGCTTATGCCCACCAGCAATCTGTTCTTGGCCGGCCACCGCATCCGGTTGGACGTCTCTTCCAGCAACTTCCCCAGGTTCGACGTCAACGGCAACACCGGCGAGAACCCCGGCCGCTCTCCGGTCAAGGTCTCCGCCAAAAACCAGGTGTACCACGATGCCGAGCGCCCTTCCCACGTGATGCTGCCCATCATCCCGGTGGTTGGCTAGCCATTTCGCAGGGTCATCATGTAGTGGTCGCCGTTCAGGTCTCGCCAGCCCCTGGGCCGGAACCCCACCTCACGGCCCAGTTCCTCCAGCTCTTCTGGTGAGATCCGGCTTGCCAGCGGAGGCCCGCCTTCGGTCTCTTTCGGGTACCATTCCAGCACGGAGCACCAGCCCTTGGGATTTATCAGCCCCCGGACCGCCTGCAAAAATCGGGGCCTGTCGGCGCTGTGGTGGACCACAAAGGCCAGAAGGACCCCGTCCAAGGAACTCTTGTCCAGCGGGAAATCGAACTCGCCGCAATCAAGAATCTCCACGTTTCCAAGCCGGGCCTGGGCTATTCGCTCCCGGCAGGCCACCACCATCTGCTCATCAAGGTCCAGTGCGTACACTTTGCCGTTCACCAGGAATTTGGCTAATGGCAGCGTAAAATAGCCGGGTCCACAACCGATGTCCCCCACGATGTCGTGGACGTTGACCGGGCAGAAGCTCAAGACCACGAATGGGTCCAGCTTTTGAGCCCGTTCCGGCGACAGATATCGTTTGATGCGGTCCTGGACAGTGCTGGGCGGTGTTTCCGAGTCTGACTGGGATGTCATTGCATTACTCCTGACGGGCCTGAACACATTATATTACGCCCAGGCCCCATGATATTACGCCCAGGCCCCATGCATATTATTCGATTGGCAGGCGGACCGATGGACATTCTCCCATGACCAGATTTCGTTGACAGCCCCCCAGGCCGCCTTTACACTACCATCTGGCTTCACCTTTTTATGGTAACCAATTCTTGGTAACCAGTTGAAGGTAGCCTGCTGATTGTAACCCGGAGTCCTCAGCATAAACCTGCGCTGGCGGCAATTATGTCTGGCTGCGGGGTCCATCCTTCAGCATTTTACTCCTCTCGATCCACGTGCAGCCGCGATACTTGTGATTCAGGAGCTGTGATGTCCCGCCTATCGGAGCGCGACCCTGAGGTGGCCCAGGCGATCAGGCAAGAGGATGAGCGCCAACGCAAAAGCGTCGTCCTGATTGCCGCCGAAAACTACGCAAGCAAAGCCGTCTTGGAAGCCCAGTCGGGGGTCATGAACAACAAGTACGCCGAGGGCTACCCCGGCCGGCGCTACTACGGCGGCTGTGAGAACGTGGACGTGGTAGAAACCCTGGCAATCAAGCGGGCCAAGGAGTTATTCGGGGCTGATCACGTCAACGTGCAGCCCCACAGCGGCGCCCAGGCCAACATGGCCGCCTACTTTGCGGTGCTGGAACCGGGTGACAAGGTTATGGGCATGGCGCTGGACCACGGCGGCCACCTGACCCACGGGGCCTCCGTTAACTTCTCCGGCAAGCTTTACCAATTCATTCCGTACGGGGTTGACCGCGACACCGAGACCATCGACTACGATGAGGTGGAGCGTTTGGCCCTGGAGCAAGAGCCAAAGGTACTCGTTGCAGGATGCAGTGCATATTCCCGGATCCTGGATTTTCCACGATTCCGCGCTATCGCCGACCGGGTGGGCGCCCTGTTGATGGTGGACATGGCCCACATCGCCGGTCTGGTGGCCGGAGGAGTCCATCCATCTCCCTGGCCCCATGCCCAGATAGTCACCTCCACCACCCAGAAGAGCCTGCGTGGGCCCCGTGGCGGCTTCATCCTCTGCACCAGGCAGCTGGCACGGAAGATCAACTCGGCGGTGTTCCCCGTCACCCAGGGTGGCCCCTTTATGCACGTCATCGCGGCCAAGGCGGTCTGCTTCGGCGAAGCATTGGACCCGGATTTCGCCCGCTACGCCTCCCAGGTTGTAAAAAATTGCCGCACTTTGGGAGAGGAGCTATCCGAGGCCGGGCTGCGCCTGGTATCCGGGGGCACCGACAACCACCTGGTGCTGGTGGATCTGACCTCTCTGGACATAACGGGTCAGGATGCGGAGACGGCCTTGGAAAGGGTAGGTATCGCCGCCAACAAGAATGCCATTCCCTTTGACCCCAGGCCGCCGCGCGTTGCCAGCGGGCTGCGGCTGGGCACGCCTGCGATAACCAGCCGTGGTTTCGATGAAAAGGCGGTGAAACTGGTGGCCAAATCTATAGTGAAGGTCTTGGGCGCCATGGGTGATGAAGCCGTAGAGCGGCAGGTGCGGGAAGACGTTGCGGAGCTCACCTCGGGTTTCCCAGTTCCCGGTATCGATTTATAGTTGAGCCGTCCATCCCCCAATGCTATAATCTGGGAAACCGTCTATCTTCACAGGAGTAACGTTTGCGCCACTACGAACTAGTCGTCATTCTAAGTCCAATCCTAAACCAGGATGAGTCAGCGGATGCATGGGACCGGATCAAGGGTTTCATCAATAACCGGGAAGGGGAGATAACCCACGAGGAGAAGTGGGGCACCCGCAGGTTGGCCTATCCCATCCACAAGGGACAATTCCAATTCCTGGAAGGCACCTACCACCTCACCCGATTCAGCACCGACCAGCCCTTCAACAAAGAGCTCGAGGTTTTCCTTCGCCTTGAAGATCAGGTGCTGCGTTCCCTGGTGGTAGTGGCTCCACCATCTGATGCACGGTCCCAGATGGCGCCGGTACAGGCGGTCCAGGCTGCGGAAGCGCCGGTGGAAGCAACCCCCGACGGCGTCGAGACGCCCGTCGACAGTGAAGCTGCAGTGGCCGAAGCCGAGGCTGCTCCCGTTGTTGAGGAGCCGGCAGCCGAAGCAACAGAGGCTGAAGCTGCGGTGGAGACTGTTGCCACCGAAGCGGAGGCGCCTGCCGGTACCGAGGAGCCCGTGGCCGAAGCTGAAGCTGCCCCCGCTGCCGAAGAGCCCGTAGCCGAAGCTGAAGCTGCTCCCGTGGCCGAGGAGCCCGTAGCCGAAGCTGAAGCTGCTCCCGTGGCCGAGGAGCCCGTGGCCGAAGCTGAAGCTGCTCCCGTTGCCGAGGAACCGGTGGCCGAAGTTATAGAGACGGAAGCTGAGGTGGTCACCGCCGAAGCTGACGATGCTCCATCCACTACAGACGAACCCGCGGCCGAAGCGGAGGCATCTGTAACCGATTCAGTGACCGATACCGATGAGGAACAGCCGGGCCCCAGTGATGCCGCTGAGACGGAAAGGGACCGGTCTTAGGAGGGGCGGATTTGAACAAGATTATCGTCATCGGAAACCTCGGGCGCGATCCGGAGATGCGCTACACCCCAAACGGCCAGAGCGTCACCTCATTCAGTGTGGCCTCCAACCGTACCTATACCACCGCCTCCGGGGAGCGAAAGGAGGAAACCGAGTGGTTCAACGTGAGCGCATGGGGGAAACTGGGTGAACTGTGCAACCAGTATCTCACCAAGGGGCGTCAGGTCTATGTAGAAGGACGGCTCAGCAGCCGTAGCTTTCAGGGGCAGGACGGCCAGATGCGCTTCGTGAATGAGATCAACCTTACCGACGTTCAGTTCCTGGGCGGAACATCCGGAGGGAAAGACGACGATGGCCCTTACGAGATGGACCCCGGGGTCGGTGGTGACAGCCCACCGACCGACGAAGTTGACGACCTTCCATTCTAAATCTCTAGCATTATCGGGAGGGACAGCCCTAGCATGACAACACCACCCAGCCGAGGACCTTCAGGACCGCCCCGGGGGGGCGGCGGGCGCCCGGGCGGAGGACGGCCTGGAGGCCGCCCTCGTGGCAGATACGCGCCGCGCAGGAGGGTATGCTCATTCTGCGTCGAGCATGTAAAAGACATAGATTACAAGGAAGTAGACAAGATTCGCCGGTATATCTCCGACAGGGCCAAGATTGAGCCTCGCCGCCGAAGCGGAGTCTGCGCCAAGCATCAAAGGGCCCTCAGGTTGGCCATCCACCGGGCCAGGCACCTGGCATTGGTTCCATTTGGGCCATTTCAGCTTGTGGGCGTCGGATTACGCCGCTGATACCCTGGATTCAGGCCCTCGCCTGGGGAATTTCCCGATCCGTAGACCAAGACTCCTCCCCAGCTCCGGTCTTCCTTGCGATACCAACAGATACCAAACGGGATGCATTGAGGGGTAATCATGGCCTTTCCCTGGAGCCGTAGCGACGCCGCAGCCGATGCCCTGCCTGCGGACAGCCGCCGCAGTGCCCGTGGGCGCCGCGCGCGGCAGGAGGAAGCAAAAAGAGAAAGCTCGCGGATCGTCCAGGAGCGCCGGCATCAACGGATGGCGTTCGCTATCGGAGGCGGTCTGATCCTGGTGATTGTCGCCGTTCTGTCCTTTGGCGTCTTCGAAGAGTTCTACAAGCCTCCCCGGGCCTGGGCAGGCAGTGTACGCAACGTGGAATTCACCATGGGCGACCTGGTTAAACGCATCCGGGTACTGCAAGGTGTGAGCGGCCAGGTTAACCTTGGTATCGTGCCCTTTGAGTACTTGAGCAACCTACTGGATGCCGAGGTTCTGCGCCAGGCGTCTCCAGGCTTGGGCATCACCTTGACGGACGAAGACATAGACGAAGCGTTGAGGTCCCAGTTTTACCAGCAAGCGGAGGCGGGACAGCAAGTGGACCCTGGACAATTAGACCAGGAATATGCGGCAAGGTACCAGATATATCTTGAACGCACCAACCTAACGGACAAAGATTACCGGATCATCGTGGAAGAGCGGCTGGCCCTTGGCTGGTTGAGCCTGTTGCTGGGTCAGCAGATAGCGGACCCGCAGGAGCAGGTGGAGGTGGAATGGATCCGGTTTGACCAGGAGAGCGGCATCGTCGCCGAAGAGGTTGTGGCCCGCTTGGCACTTCAAGAGTTCGCCATAGTTGCCAATGACGTGGGCGTCACACAAGGATTCGCCGACCCAAACGGCTACGTGGGATGGATACCCCGCGGGGCCTTTCCAGACTTGGATAGTGTACTCTACGGTGATGAAGACAAGGGCATACCACCCCTGGCCGTGGGTGGAATAAGCGATCCAATATTTACCGTAGACGGCCTCTACATCATTCGAAAGCTGTCGAGCCTGGAGGCACACGACCTCGATGCGAACATGCGGGCCAAACTGAACGTTGAGTTGGTCACAGATTGGCAGCAGCAACAGCGGAAGAATGGGGCCGAGGAAAAATGGTTGAAGATGAACTTCAACAGCAAATGGTACGCTTGGGTTACCGATCAAATACGCATCAGCGCTCCCAACGTGCCTCAAGGCCAAGGGGGGCAATAGGTACGGGTGGCAGTTCCCAAAGAAATTAACGTTGGGTTGATGGGTCTGGGGGTAGTTGGCGGCGGCGTCGCCGCCGCCCTGCTGGGACAGCAGGACGAAATTTCCAGAAAGATCGGGCGCCCGATGATTCTCAAAAAGATTCTGGTCCGGGACCCGGACAAACTCCGGGAGCCCCCCATACCAGCCGATCTGCTCACTACCAACCCCGAGGATATCCTGACGAACCAATCCATCCACGTGGTGGTGGAAGTGATGGGTGGCACCCAGCCGGCCGCCGGATACCTTGAAGACGCTCTTTCCGCGGGCAAGCACGTGGTCACCGCCAACAAGGAGGTGATGGCCAAGCACGGGCCAGAGCTCATGAGCCTGGCGCAGGACAACGACGTGAATCTCCTCTTCGAGGCTAGTGTCGGCGGTGGAATCCCCATCGTCGGCTGCCTGATGAACGAATTATTAGCCAACGAAGTCCATTCTATCCGCGGCATTATCAACGGCACCACCAACTACATCCTCACCCGCATGGCCAACCACTTCACGGAATTCCATCAAGCACTTGCCGAGGCCCAAGAAAGGGGCTACGCCGAGGCCGACCCCACCAACGACATAGATGGCATGGACGCCGCCTACAAGCTGGCGATCCTGGCCTCTCTGGCCTACCACCAACACATCCAGCCCGGCGATGTCTACCGGCAGGGGATCGGCAGCCTGGAAGCCAAAGACTTCCGGTACGCTAAGGAGCTAGGCTACGCCATCAAGTCGCTGGCTATCGCCACACGAGAGAACGGCGCCATCCTGGCGAGAGTCCATCCCTCCCTGGTTCCTCTGGACCACATGCTGGCCAAAGTGGACGGAGTGTATAACGCTGTGGAGGTGGAAGGGGACCTATGCGGCAGGGTGCTATTCCACGGACTTGGAGCCGGCCGCGAGCCGACGACCAGCGCCGTGGTGGGTGATTTGATCGAGATTAGCCGCAAGATAGGAGCCGATGGGCGGCCTACCCCGATGGCGCAATTGGACGGCGCAGACAGCATCCGGCCGATAGACGACATGGTGAGCAGATACTATCTTCGCTTGACCGTCGCCGACCACGCCGGGGTGCTGGCGGAGATCGCACGAATCTTGGGCGATGGCAATATCAGCATCGCTTCCGTTTTGCAAAAAGACACGGACCCGGCAACGAAGACGGCGGAAATCGTTATCACCACCCATCCAGCCCGTGAGGCGTCGGTCCAGGAATCCCTCAGGCTCGTGGCCGGCCTGGAAGTGGTGCGGGAAGTCAACAATCTTCTGAGGATCGAGGAATAGCCAGCGGTCGAGACGGCCTCATCGGAATAGGGGCTTCGACAAATCCATTGGAATCGGCAGGGCGATCATTATGGGCATTGGGGTTTTGCGAAAATACGAAGAATTCCTCCCGTTGACTGAGGCCACGCCGGTCTTGTCCTTGGGGGAAGGCGACACGCCCCTGGTCAAGTCCAATCGGCTGGGGCGGGAGTTGGGCTGCGACGACCTCTACTTCAAGCTGGAAGGTTGCAATCCTACCGGCTCTTTTAAAGACCGGGGGATGGTGGTGGCCATCGCCAAGGCCCTGGAACACAACAGCAGGGCGGTGATGTGCGCCTCCACCGGCAATACCAGTGCTTCCGCCGCCGCCTATGGCGCCTACTGTGACCTTCCAACATATGTGCTCATTCCCAAAGGAGAAGTGGCCATGGGCAAGCTGGCCCAGGCCATGGCCTATGGCGCCCAGATCATCATGATCGATGGCAATTTCGATGCCGCCCTGGCCCTGGCACGGGAATTTACCTCCAAACATGAGGTTACTCTGGTTAACTCGGTGAATCCTCACCGTCTGGAGGGCCAGAAAACCGCCGCCTTTGAGATAGTGGACGATCTGGGCGACGCGCCGGATTATTTGTTCATACCCGTGGGCAATGCCGGGAACATCACCGCCTACTGGCGTGGATTTCGCGAGTATCAACAGGCGGGACGCGCCACCCAGTTACCGCGCATGATGGGATTTCAAGCCGCGGGGGCGGCGCCTATCGTCTCCGGGTCGCCGGTGGCCAATCCCCAAACCATCGCCTCGGCCATACGCATCGGCAATCCGGCTGGCTGGCAGGGCGCATTGGAGGCCAGGGATGATTCGGGTGGGGTAATCGATATGGTCAGCGATGACGAGATTCTCGAGGCGTACCGGTTGCTGGCCTCCCACGAAGGTATATTTTGCGAACCCGCCTCCGCGGCCGCTTTTGCCGGGCTGGTCAAGATGCGCCAGGGAGGCTTGGACCTGTCGGGACAGCGGATCGTATGTATCGCCACGGGCAATGGTCTGAAGGACCCCGACCTGGCTGTCAGTAGCGTAGTCGCCAAGACCACCGAGATCGAGCCTACCATTGAGGCTGTTGAAGCGGTGGCGCTGGCTATGATTCGGTGAAGGACGGGATTAACGTCATACAGGAGCAGCGCATCCAGGAAGCGATTTCCAGCCTGTTGGAGGCCATTGGCGAAGACCCACGCCGTCAAGGTTTGCAGCAGACGCCGGAACGAGTTGCCCGCATGTACCAGGAACTGTTCTCCGGGATCGGCGTGGACCCCGGAGAGGCAATAGATACAGTGTTCGAGGCGGAGAACCAGGACCCTGTCGTGCTACGGGATATCCCCTTCCACTCGATCTGCGAGCATCATTTGCTTCCCTTCTTTGGAATGGCCCATTTGGCCTACATTCCCAACGGCAAGATAGCCGGGCTAAGCAAGCTGGCCCGGTCCCTGGAAGTGGCTACCCGCCGGCTACAGGTGCAGGAACGTCTGACCGCACAGGTTGCCGATGCCATCGCACAAGCCCTCAATCCATCCGGGGTGGCGGTGGAACTGGAAGCCGAGCATCTCTGCATGTCGATGCGGGGTATACAAAAACCGGGCAATAGAGTCATAACTACCGCGGTACGCGGTCCGTTCGCCAACGGTGGACTGGGCCGAGAGGGACTCCTTGCCCTCCTGAAGAGGAGGTAGGCCTTTGGCCTCAAAGCCCCTAACATCCTTCGAAGAATTCCGTGGGGAATGGGAAGAGATCCTATCCGTATCCCCGGCCAACACGCTATTTCTCACGCCACAGTGGCAGCAGGTGTGGTGGGAATCCTTCGGCGGCGGCAAGGAGATGGCGGGATTTCTCCTGGGTACCGCAGAGCAGGTGATGGGCATCGCTCCTCTGGCCCGGTCCGGAACTACCCTCTCCTTCGTGGGCGACACCGATACCGTCGACTACAACGACTTCATGATTGCACCAGGCTACGAGACCATCTTCTTTGACACCTTGCTCGATTCCATGGAAGAGCAACAATGCAGCACTCTCAATCTTCTGTCACTAAGAGAGAACTCGTCCACCCTGACCTACCTGCCTGATCTGGCTCGCCGGCGAGGCTACAGTGTGGTGGTGGAGGAAGAGGATGTCTCCTCCGGCCTTGAGCTGCCTTCCACCTGGGATGGGTACCTGACAGGGCTGGGTAAAAAGGACCGCCACGAATTGCGCCGCAAATTCCGGCGGCTGGAGTCGGCGGCTAACTGGCGTTGGTATGGCCTGCAGGAGGCGGACGAGGTTGAATCTCGAGTAGACGATTTCTTCAGCCTGATGCGTCAGAGCAATCAGGAAAAAGACAAATACATGACCCCGGACCGGGAGCAGTTCTTCCGCAACATCATCCAACGCATGGCCCAGCTTGGGCTGCTGCGCCTGTATTTCCTGGAAATCGATGAGAAGCCGGTAGCCACCAGCCTCTGCTTCGACTACGCTTCCTCCCGGCTGTTGTACAATAGCGGCTACGACCCTGAATTTGGCTATTACAGCGTTGGTCTGCTGCTCAACGCCCTCTGCCTTCAGGAGGCAATCGGCCAGGGAATGAAATACTTCGATTTCTTGCGAGGTTCGGAGGCCTATAAGGCCCACTTGGGCGGCCAGCAGAGCATTCTTTATCAGATGGTGGTACAGCGCAGTTGAGCTTAGGTAAGATAGCATTCATCTCTTTCCACGCATGCCCTCTGGCGGCCCCGGGTGAGGGGAAATCGGGGGGTATGAACGTCTATGTGCGCCAGCTCGCTCTCGCCCTGGGCGAACAGGGGCTGGAGGTGGACATTTTTACCCGGGACCACGCCGATAGCGCCGGCCAGGTCCAGACATTTGGGCCCAACGTGCGGGTGGTGCACTTGCCAGGTGGCGACCCGGAAGCCCCGCCTGAAGAGCTGTTCACCTACCTGCCCCAGTTCTTGGAGTGCATGCGTGAATTCCAACTGGAACACGGATTAACCTACCAGGCATACCACTCCCATTACTGGCTGTCCGGCTGGTTAGGCGCCGCCCTTGCCCGGCCCCAGGGAGTTCCCCATGTGATTACATTCCATACCCTGGCACTGATCAAGATGCAGTCCCGTGCCGGCGAGGTGGAACCGCTGCAGCGCCAACGTGTCGAACAGGAGCTTATGGCGTCGGCCGGCTGCATCGTCGCCTTCAGTCCTCACGAGCGCGATGCCATGGTTAGTCTCTACGGGGCCGATCCCAGCTATGTTGAGCTGGTGCCCTGCGGCGTGGACCTTTCCTTGTTCCGGCCACTGGACCGGCAGGAAGCACGGGAAAGACTGGGCTTGAACGGCGGGAAGGTGGTCCTTTACGTGGGACGTCTGGAGCCCTTAAAAGGGTTGGAGCTGTTGCTGCAGACCGCCGCACAATTGGAGACCTGCCAAGACGTGCGAGTGCTGGTTGTGGGTGGCGCCGCCGGCGCGGAAGAGGAAGTTCACCGCATGCGGGGCTTGGCCAGGGAACTAAATGTGGAAGATGTGTTCGATTTCGTTGGCCGGGTGGACCAGGACGAGCTGCCCTGGTACTACAACGCCGCCGACATCTGCGTGGTGCCATCCTATTACGAAAGCTTCGGGTTGGCCGCACTGGAATCAATGGCCTGCGGCACGCCTGTGGTGGCCACCCGTGTGGGCGGCCTATCCACGATAGTCCAGCACGGTCGAACAGGCTATCTCAAGTCTTGGCGGTGCCCCGAGGCTTTCGCCAACTCCCTGGAGATGATCATGTCCAGCGAGCGGCTTCAACACAGCATGGGTCTGGCGGCCAGGAAGCGGGCTGAAGGAATGGGATGGGAAAGGGTGGCCGGCCGGATCGCCGAATTGTATAACTCCCTGGCGGCCCAAGACCTGCAGCGGGAATAGGGAAGCTATTGACCACGGACCCCCAAGGCAACAATGGCCCAGTCAGACCTGACGTACCTCGCCGGCGGGGACCGTTTCGCCACCTGCTGGTCCACTTTGAGCGGTCCTTGGGAGCCGGATTCCTGGTGGTGCTGCCCATAGGCGTCACCGCGCTAATCCTGAAATTTTTCTTCGACCTCTTAGATCCCCTACTGGAACCCATCGTAAACCTGGTCCCCGGCCCCAGTCCCCCCGGCATGGGCTTGGTGGCGCTCCTGATACTGATCTACCTGCTGGGGCTGGTGACCACCCATGTGCTGGGAGTGCGGCTCATCAACCTGGGCCATCGGATCATGGAGTTCATACCCGTGGTCAAGAGCATCTACGGCACGGCGCGCACGGCCGTAATCATGCTGTCCACCAGCAGTGATCATCCCTACAGCGGTGTGGTTCTGGTGAAATTCCCCCACCCGGGTATGCAGTCCATCGGCCTGGTTACTTCCCGTATGGTAGACGCCGACGGCGAGGAAACGCTGGCCGTCTACATCCCCACCACGCCGATACCTTCCTCGGGATTCCTGGTGATAGTACCTGCCAAAGACGTTACACCCACCGAGATGAGCGTGGATGACGCCATGAAAGTGGTGATCTCCGGGGGCATCCTGGCCGGCAAGGAGTTTCAGCAGTTTGGAGTGCTGGGCAGTTCCAAGTCCAGCTCAAACCAGTGAATTTCTCCCACCTTTTCAAAGCCCACCGATGTGTACAGGCGTATCGCCGGAGTGTTGCTTCCGTCTACTTGTAGCGCGATGTCGGCGACGCCTATGGACCTCAGGTGCTCCATTCCCGCTAGAAGGATGGCGCGGCTTACACCTTGACCCCGGTAGCCGGGCACTACCCCAATCATCCCAATCAGCCCTCTGATGCCACCGTTCACCGGTGCAACGCAAGTCCAACAGTAACCGGCAGGATTTTCACCCTGGTGGAGGAAGATAATCCCCTGGTGGGATGTGTTGGACAACGACGCTCGGTACTCGATCTGGTCCACAGAGTTGGGGCAAAACCCCCAACTGCCGTCAAAGGCGGAGTTTTGTATCTCGGTCAGCAGTGAGGCGTCTCCGGGTTGGAAGGACCTGACGGAAAACCCATCGGGTGCCTGCCATAACGGTAATTCCGCATGATCCCACACCAGATCCAAATAGGTGCGGGCATGAACGAAGCTTTCAGCACTCAGCAAGTCAGCCAGACGCTGGGCTTCCAGCGGACAGATGTGAACGACTCGGGCTCCTAATTCCCGAGCTCTCTCCGTGCCACGGCGTAGCAATTCTACTTCCAGTGAGGAGCCGGATAAGTGTGGCGCGACTTCTAATTCCAGCACCGTCCGGCTGATGGGCAGCTCAGGCGTTACCAGGCAGAATCCCTGGATTTTCCCTTCTTCGTCTTCCAGTAGAAAGCAATTATCGGAGGGCGACAGGTCCGGCTGGGCCAGCACCTCTCGATAGATCCGCCTCGCGAGGTCACGGCCCTGGCTGCCCCATCCCCTAACGGCTCCTATGAAATCCAGCAGGCTAGGCAACTGGTCGCCGGTGTAGCTACGGATTGGCAAAGTCGAACTCCCAAAGGCTATGGTTGAAATCACTAAGGGCGATAACTTCCTGGCGCCGGCAAATCAACATTTGGGGCTGCTTGATTAGTTTGACCGATACTAGGCAGGGCCCCTATATGGAATCGACGGGCTCCCCTTTCCGTTGCATCACCGCTAACTCGTCCACGGGAATATGGCAGTAGATAACGTGTTCGGGCGAATCCTGCCCGGCACGGGCTGGCGGTGGCGTGTGGTCGCAGATCGGTCCAATCTTCCGTGGGCAGCGGCCGGCGAAAAAGCATCCCTGGAAAGCCTCTCGCATCGTTGGCACGGCGCCCGGACAGCCGAATCAGCGTTGGCTCGGCATCGGGGTCCGGCACGGGGGCGGCCGAAAGAAGTGCTTCGGTGTAGGGATGAGACGGCAAGTCCAGTACAGATTTTGCCGGGCCGTACTCGGCCACATGGCCGGCATAGAGTACGAGGATTGCGTCTGAGATATATCGTACCACTCCCAAGTCGTGGGTTATGAAAACATAGGAGGTGCCCAATTCCCGTTGGCGCTCTTCCAGAAGGTTTAGCACCTGGGCCTGAACGGATACATCCAAGGATGAAACAGCCTCGTCGGCCACGATAACGGCGGGATTAGCGGCAAAAGCCCCTGCCAGGGCGGCCCGCTGTTTCTCGCCGCCGCTAAGCTCGCCGGGCGGCCGATCCAAGTACGACGGATCCAACCCCACGGCCTGCAACAACTCGGCGGCGCGTTCTCGGCTTTCACGCCGCCCTAGGCCGGCAAATTTCCTCAGAGAGCGAATGATAGTGTGGCGAATAGGCAGTTTGGGGTTTAGAGAGGCCGTTGGGTTTTGAAACACCATGCGGAGTGCGGCACGCTCTTCAGCTGTGCGCTTTTCCACTTCACCCGCCAGCGCCGAGCCCATCAGGCGAATCTCGCCTCTATCTGGCGCCACCAGGCCGACCACGGCACGCGCCAAGGTCGTCTTACCGGATCCGCTCTCCCCAACTATGCCCAGGGTGCGACCCTTCTTGACCTGAAACCCGACGTCGTTCAACGCCCGTACCGGTGGCCTTACAGGAGGGCCAAAGAGAAGGTACTTGCGCCGTTCTCCGCCGTAGAGCCGCTGAACGTTTGTGGCGTCGAGGATCAATTCAGTGTCATCACCGCCACTTTCTTCCCGTGGCTGTGGCTCGCCCCAGATCTCCGGACGAACGTCATTCCAGTAAAAGCAGCGCGACTGGTGATTTGCGTCTAACCCGGCCATTTCAGGCGCAGCGGTCCGGCAGTTATCCTGGACCATGGGGCACCTGGACGCGAAGAGGCAGGTATCGGCGGCTCGCTCCTCGGCAGCGTAGACGGTGCCGGCGATCCTTCTAAGCCTGGTGGTAGTCTCCCCTTGTCCCGGAGGTTGGGGCATACACGAAAGGAGCCCAGCCGTGTATGGGTGGGTGGGATTCTTGAAGATCTCCCTGACCGGCGCCTGCTCGACGGTTTGGCCGGCATACATCACTATCACACGATCGGCGACCCGCGCTATAACACCCAGATTGTGGCTGACAAACAGGATGCCTGCGTTCACGCGGTTTTTAAGGTCTACCACCAAGTCCAGGATCGTCGCCTCTGTAGTGACGTCAAGACCGGTGGTGGGCTCGTCCATGATTAGCAGGTCCGGGTCGCACGACAGGGCCATGGCAATCATCACCCGCTGCTGCATACCGCCGCTGAGCTCGTGGGGGTAGCGGCGCCCCACGGCCGTCGGGTCGGCAAGGCCAACGCTGTCGAAGAGCTCTGCGGTCCGTTCCTTCGCCTTACGAGCGTCGAGCGCAAGATGTTCGCGGAGCACTTCTTCGATCTGCGGGCCGACCCGCATGGCCGGGTTCAGCGACGTAGCGGGGTCTTGGTAGACCATGGCCATCCGGTTGCCACGCAACTCACGGAGCTCGGCCGGCGTCAAGTCTGCGATGTCCCGGCCGGCAAACCGGAGAGTGCCGTCTACCTGAGCTGTGCCCGGCAGATACCCCATCAGGGCGAATGCAACCGTAGACTTGCCGGACCCCGACTCGCCCACCAGACCCAAGACTTCGCCGCGTCTGATCTCAAGGGACGCGTCCCGCACGGCGCGAACGGTGCCCCTGGGTGTGTAGAAGGTGACCGCAAGCCGGTCTACTTCGAGCAGCGGCCCTTCCGGCCGAGGTGACTGGCTCACGGCGCCTCCCGGGAAAGGGGAAGCCTAACCGACTGGCGTATGCCATCGGCGAGCAGGTTTAAGCCCACCACCAGCGAGCCCATGGCCAGGGCCGGGGCCAGCGCCACCCACGGAGCGGCCGCCAGGTTGGTTCGGGCCTCGCTGACCATCAGGCCCCAGTCAGGCGTCGGGGGCTGAACCCCGAGGCCCAGAAACCCGAGGGAGGCTGTGAGAAGGAGGGCAAAGCTGATCCGTATCGACGCCTCCACCGCCACGACGGGAATGATGTTGGGCAGGATCTCCCGGAAGATGATGTAATAGACCGGCTCCCCCCGTAGGCGGGCGCTCTGCACGAACTCCAGGGGCTTGACGGCCAGAGTAGCGCTGCGGATCACCCGGCTGACGACCGGCATGAAGGCGAGCCCGATGGTAAGAATGACCAGCCAAGACTCTTTGGACGGCCACAAGTCGACCGTGATGCGCTGGGACCCAATGTTGATAATCAGCAGGGCCAGCAGCAGGCCGGGAAACGCCAACAGGACGTCAACCGTCCGCATGACGAACTGGTCGGTCTTGCCCCCGATGTACCCGGCGGTCATCCCCACAGCGGTGCCCAGAGTAATCCCCAGGGAGGTTCCGATGACCGCTATCCAGATTATGGAGCGTGCCCCGGCCATCACCCGGCTCAGCACGTCGCGGCCGAATTTGTCCGTGCCCAGCAGATGGTCTATC